>CAYUHY010000005.1:46621-52011 GCA_964444615.1 uncultured Candidatus Saccharibacteria bacterium
CTTTTCACTCGGAAACTTGTAATTTCGATCCCTGCCAATGGCTCCATTTTTGTTTGTGGGTTTATTCCTCTCAGAAAAAATATGATGAATGCATAAATGATCTATATGAAAAATAGTATTTAAAATTGAATTAATTCTTTTCTTTTTCGTAATTATTTACAAAGTTAAATATTTCTTTCCAACTATTTACGCGAATAAATCTTGTTTCGTTTTTATTGTACTCTGTATTAAATAATAAAGATTTTATATTATTTTCAGTGCATTTTATGCATACATTAATCGAATCATCAATCATAATATCTATGTTATTTTCTTTACAAAAATTTGCTTTTTCTTGATGATTGTAAGCATTGGTTAAAATAAGTTTATCGTACTCGATATTGTATTTTCTTAACCATTCGATTGTCATCTTATATGGATCTGAATATTCACCATTATTTCTACCACTAATAATGCATATATAATTTCCATTATCTCTTAATTCTTTAATATATTTAGAACATTCTTTGATAGGTTCAAATAAATTTGCTAATCTTTCAATGTTTTCTTTATAATATTGTTTTTCTTCACTTTCTGACCAGTCGAACATTTTCCTAATATAAACGTTATTATTAATTATTCCTTTGTTTCTTAACTTTTTATCATGTTTTATATAATCTTTTAATAATACTTCATTGAAATTAGATAAAACATTATCTATATCTACACCTATTCTCATTATGCTATCCAATGTAATTTTTTAGAAAAATTGAGTAAAAATATCACCCGGTGAATTAGTTGTTTTGGGATTATTCATCTGGTGATATATTGGTTTTAGTTTTGGTAGTTGATTTGTTCGGTAGTTAGGAATGGGAAACGGATTAATTCTGCGCTGTCGAGATCGGCTTTGTTCATGTCGACGGCGGTGATTTGGTGATTATCGTAGCTAGTATAATAGAAAATGCCTTGTTGAAGATTATAGCAGTCGGAGAAAATGGTGATTTCGTATTTGTTGTCGCCGAGATTGTCGCAACCGCGTTGTTGATCGACGGAATGCAGAATGTGGAAGAATTGGCTGACGCTGCTCATTTCGTCGGATTCGGAGAGGGAATTAAGTTTGGTAAAAGCGGCTTTGACGAAACGGGATTCGGACGATAGGTCGCCGGGTAGACCGATAGCGCCCATGCCGCGGCTATAAATAGGAAAATCAATATTCGGCGCCATGAGGTTGACGGGGTCTTTGGGTGATAAATGTTGATAATTACTGAGTTGAAGAAGTTGCTTGTCGAACGGTGGATTGTTAGTCATAACGCCGATATAGTTGTTGTATAATTTCAAGCCCTCGGCAGTGGATTCGACTACGACGCAATCGGTGCCATCATACATCATCCAGTGAAGCTCGGCCGTGGGCAATTGGGGGCTAAAACTAAGGTTGCGGAAGTTCATTTTGACTAAGAAATTGCAGGCCTCTCTGACATCGGCGCATTGAGAAAGAATCCAAGGGAGGAATTCGAATTGAGCGATATTGTCTTTGCTGTCGATATGATCGTTGTAAACGGCGTTGCCGACGAAATTGAGGCCAGCGATACCAAGACCTTTTTCGTTGATAGCGTCATAATAAAGTGGGTAATTATCATTGACATAAGCGACGCCGATGATAGCGTAATGGGAATTGATTGGGTCGACTTCGCGGAATTGAAAAGGGAAGTTGCGGGGCGTGATCACAGTTTCTTCGCCGTAAGAAAACTCGTAATCGAGATTGCGTCCGAAATAAGCGTCTTTGGTTTTGTAAGTGGCGGCTGTGCACATGGTGAATGTTCCTTTTTAGTTTTGTAAATAACTATAATCATTATAGCACGGATGGGGAAGGATCTTTGGGTTTGTGATTGAGGATTTTATCATTTACTGGTGTTTGAAGAAAAAAGTCATACTATTGTTGAATGGTAGTATCAGTAGTCCTGGTAAGTGGAGCGTTGACGTTTTTCGACAGACATGGTTGTAGCAATAGCGAAATGGCAAAATGGGGCGCCAATGAGTTTTTCAACAGACCTGGTTAGCTAGATATTTAAGTATACTTACATATACGTGCTAGCTGCACGGTTCTTTTAGTCTGTTTCAAAACTATTGGCGCCCCACTTGTAGTTTTATTTATTGCTCTCGAGGGTTAGAATTTAAGATTTTAGGAATCGCGGGCGATACACCGCACAGCGATACCGAGGGCTCGATTGCCAGAGTCGCTTGTACCAGGATAGAGGCCATTATTATGTATGTATACGTCGTATGCGACGCTAGCATGGCGCGCCGTACTAGACGACCAGTAGCCTTCGGTTTCGCCGAAATAGAGGGAACCATCGTGGATTCGTCCGGTATACTTTAAGTTATAAATAACTTTACCATTAGAATCTGTACCAATTTGGATAGTAGTTAGGTCTCCTGTGCCCCATTGAGTATAACCATTATTGGATGAATCTAGACTAGAATTACTAATAGCGAGTTCAGCATTACGGAAAAGTTTGTAATAATGTGATTGTGTAGTAGCTCCACCAGTGGGAAGTTGCCAACCCTTCGGGCAGATGGAAGAAGGAGCTTGTTTGTTGGTAGCTATGGCGTTTGAGTAATCTGTACCACCAGTACCAGCGGTAGCGGCGTTCCAAGAGTAATAACCAGTTTCTCCGGCATTGGAGTTAGAAGCTATGTAGGATTCTACTTTATAATAAGTTCCAGTAAAGGTTCCATCGCCACTAGAAATAGAAGTGAGGGTGTTTGTTGGTTTTGCTACGCCAGTCCTGGTCGTTTGATCCCAATCATAACCTTGGTTGAGATCAGTATCATCTTTACTTAGACCCGCAGTAGTGAGTTTAAGCTTGAGGTTACTTGTCATCCAGCACTTGCCGTCTCCAAGTTTTCTTACAGTATAAGATTTTCCATCTCTCGTGTCCTTGAGAGTATATTCGGCGCTGTACTTTTGACCAGAGATAAAGGGAGTTTTTTCGCAGACGCGAGGAGTCATTTCTTGCATGGTGGTGATCTCAGAAAGGTCAGGGTCGCGCATCACACACCGCACAGCGTAACCGTAGTAACGATAGTAGTTGCCGTTGCCAGTACCAGGGGCGACGCTGCTACTGTTTACGGCTAGGCGGTATGCGAAGTTAGCACTGTACGCCGTGCTAGACCACCAGTAGCCGTCGGTAGTACCATAGTTGAGGGAGCCAGTGCTGACGTTCCCGGTATACTTGAAGTTATAAATTACTTTACTATTAGAATCTACTTTATTCTGGACAATATCTAAGTCACCTGATCCCCAATCGGTATAGCTAGTAGCCGATAAACTTGGGGTGCTAATAGTGAGACCCATATTGCGGAAGAGTTTATAGAAATTAGACCAGGTATTTTCTGTATTAGCATCGCCAGCGCGACCACCAGTAGGTAGAGTCCAGCCTTTGGGACAAATGGAAGTATTAACGTTTTGGTTATTTGTAGTTACAGAAGAGTTCCCAGCTCCAGCAGTGGCGGTGTACCAGTTGTAGTAGCCAGATATTCCAGCGTCAGCTTCAGAAGCAGTAGAGAGGTAAGATTGATAGCTATATTTACTAGTATCGTTATTAGTAAAGTCACCTTTACCGGAACTTGGGAGGGCAATTTCTCCAGACGAGACGGTAGCAGTAGTGAAGTCGGAATCAGTAGCTTTGATAGTAGTATTATTAATTCTTAAGTTTTCTGTCATCCAGCAGCGACCGTCAGCGAATTTACGAACGGTATATTGATTACTAACGCCGTTAGGATAAGCACGGTTGTCCATTAATTTATATTCGGCACTGTATTTCTGACCGTCTAGCAACGGAGTTTCTTCACAATATTCGGGATGAGTAGCTAAATCTTGCATGGTGTTGGCTTTTTCTAAGCCAATGAGCTTTCTAGGTGTGGCGACCATGCTGAGTTGTACGCCAGTTTTATAATGTCCGGAATTAGTATTATTCTCGGCGAATTTAGCGGCAAAGACGATACGTTTGGTAGTAGAGTCCAAAGTATTATTGGCACTTTCTGGTAGGGTGGCTGATTCTAATTTACCGGTGCTTAACCCACTACCATTAGTCCCATAACTTGGTACAGTATAATATGTTAATCCGGCATTAGTGGAAGTATTATTGGTAGTATTATTGGTCCAAGCAAAACCCCAAGAGTTATTAGTTAAGCTACTTCCTGTCTTACCCCCTGCGCCAGAAAGTGTAGTAGTACCGCCATCAAGTTTTAGTGAAGAATATCCATTAGCATATGATACTTGTAATGTATAACTATCTATATCACTAGCAGAATAAGTTACGTTGCTACTAAGATATGCTGTATCACCAGGAGCGACGGTAGTAGATAAAGTAGGATTACTGACACTGAGTGAAGCTGTCGGGTTTACTGCTGCATAACAACTATTAGATCCAAAAAGTATATCAAGAATAAAGTTCCCCACCAAGAAAGCAAAAATGCTACACAATGGAACAATGAGTCTTAAATATCTGCAACGCGATATACTTAAGAATTTATATTGATAATTGTGTAGCATCGAGCCCTCCTTTTGTAGGTTTTTTGGGATCTTCGCCCTAGGTAACCTAAAAATCCACTAAAAGATTACTAGGGCGGAAGATCATTTGGTATATATACTTTCGGGATGACCATTTTGCTAAAAGATACATAAGTAATAGAGTATACCTAGATACAAAAATGGCACCACGAGTGGTGTTCAAACCGTTACACAACGCCATCGACTTAGTGACAAACGCAATGTGGCTCATGGTGCCATTTTACGCGTTTGCCATTCAAAATCTATTCGATAGCTTATTTAATTGTATAACAGTTTGAACATTTTTATTATAGCACAATTTTTTGAGAAAATTAAAAAAATATCAAAAATCGTTAAATTTTTTGTAAAAGGGGGAATTGTAGAGTAAATTGTGATTTACTTTTTTAGGTATCATGTTAGAATGGAGATATGTGGTTTAGTTATCCTTGGTTTTGCCAAGGGTAACTTTTATTTTTGGTTCTGTAAAATTTGGGGTAAGCTGTTCTGTCAATATCTTATAAGGCATTGGAGTGGGGCGCTCTTGACTTTTTAATTTATAGTGTTAGAATGGAGATATGTTATAGTTAGTTATCCTTGGTTTTGCCAAGGGTAACTTTTATTTTAAGAACTTTTTGGTTTTTGACCTTAAGCTCAAAACTAAGTTTTACCATGACATACCTACCTTTCTACGCTTTTAAACTGCGTACGGGTTGATATAGGATCGACCTTTGGCTTGCAAGAGCTCCCACTCTGCACTCCATAGTATCAGGGGAGAGTAAAAAAGTAAAGGACTAGTATGACTAAAGGCTTACTTAAACAATTTAGAACAACCACATAATTTGAGGTAGTTATCTACATT
>CAYUHY010000006.1:0-44771 GCA_964444615.1 uncultured Candidatus Saccharibacteria bacterium
GTAACTGCGAGGAAAACCGGTCTTTGTAGAGTGTGGAGTTATTTTGGCTATTTTTGTGTTTGGCTTACTTGAATAACTTTTGTATTCAGAAGCTATCTCTATAATATCGCGAAAAAGTGCTTACGTCAACACATTTTTGAACAATATTTTTATAATTTTATTTAAGTTTTCCACAGGCAAGTTTTAGCCCCTTAAACAAATTCACTATGTCAAAATTACACACCAAACCCACAAAAGGCATCAATAATGGCCATTATTGCTCCGGGCAAAATTATGGTCTAACTATATTTTCTGAAATACCAAAATAGACACGCCTAAAACGTGCCAAGACTGCTACTTTGTATGGTGGAGCTGCCGGATACTGCCTCCGGGTCCGAAAAATCTCCATGATATCATTCTACACGCATAGCTCTCTGTTTTTTCAGCGTATTCTAATAGCGGCAAAGAGCAAAACTATTAGTACCCTAATCTTAATTTTCGAGTAAGAGTCGATTAATTTCTTACCTTATCACCGTAATCTAATAATCTGCCGCATACGGAGACTAAACGTCAGACCAGCCTATAATATCTATAAATTAGGCATAAACAGGTGCATAAAGCACATGCTTTGAAGTGTTCTTTTCACTTATTCAATACTTACGGTATCAATCGTCGTGCCTGATATCTGTTAATAATCCGTCTAAGCTTTGTCAGCCCCAACTATTCTAAGTATATCATACTCTGCATTTATACACAAGAGCTAACCCCTTTTGTTCTTAATATTGTAAAAAATACTCATTATCCGGTAAAATTAACATCTGTTATGTTGTAAAATATACAATGATAGAGGTTAAAATTATTAATCATAACCAAATTCAAACTAAATTTATTTTATTCATTCTGAACAAGTAAAATTTACTCATACAGATACAAAACTACTTTTTTCGCCAAAAATTATCGCCTATGCTTGTTAAAATCTCTCAATATTTGTTACATTCCTACTATGATTGCAAAAATATATTCAGCCATTCCCTGCGGCTACGACGGTCATATCGTAGAAGTAGAGGGCGACGCCGCCAAAAGCTTACCGGCTTTTAATATTGTCGGTATGGCGAACAAAACTATTACCGAAGCAAGAGAGCGCGTACGCTCAGCACTCACTAATTCCGACTTTATTTTCCCAGACAAAAAAGTCACCATCAATCTGGCACCAGCAGAATTAGCCAAAGACGGAACTCATTTAGATCTACCCATCGCTTTAGCTATCCTAATCCTGTCAAAACAACTCTTACAGAGTGACACCAAAGATAAGCTCTTCGTCGGCGAATTGTCACTAGACGGCTTAACAAAGCCGGTTAGAGGTATCATCAACATTGTAGAAGCAGCCAAAAACACAGGCTACGAAGAAGTCTATGTCCCTAAAGCTAATCTCTCACAAGCCCAATTAGTACCAAATATCTCCATCATCGGCGTCACTAGCCTCACCGAACTCGTGCTCCATCTTAAAGGCATTAAAACTATTATCAGTTCCCCATCTATTGACATACATACAGTCAAAAATACAAAAACAGATTCACCTACTTTAGACGATATCCACGGCCAAGACCTAGCTAAACGTGCAATCACTATTGCGATCGCAGGACGACACAATATTCTCTTTTCTGGACCACCTGGCGCTGGTAAAACTTTATTGGCAAAAGTCGCTGCAAATCTGCTTCCACCTCCTTCACCAAGTGAACAAATTTCTATCACCAAACTCCACTCTCTCTGTGGCATACCTGATGAGGTAATTTTTACAAGACCTTTTCGTTCGCCACACCACACAGCTAGCAGCGTCTCTATCATCGGCGGCGGTGCTAACTCCATTCCTGGAGAAATCTCTTTAGCACACAACGGTGTCTTATTTCTCGATGAAATCCCAGAATTCCCTCGCAGCGTTTTAGAAGCCCTCAGACAACCTTTAGAAGATAAAACGATAACTATTACGCGTGCCAACCATCGCGTGACGTATCCAGCCAATTTTATGCTTATAGCGACCATGAATCCATGCCCTTGCGGCTATTTAGGCGCCAAGGGTAAAGAATGCACCTGTACCCGCAATCAAATCGATAACTATCGCAAACGCATATCTGGCCCCATCTTAGATCGAATCGATATGATCGTAAACGTAGAAAAAGTCCAAAGCAACAATTTACTATCCACTATCTCTCAAGTCAAAAATAGTCAAAAAGATTACGACAAATATAAAAATACCCCATCAGTACCTCATACTAACAAGCAAAATTCCCCACTCCATAATGCTGCGGTCAATCAAATTAAGCAAGCTATTCAGCGTCAAAATGAACGTTACGGCGATAGCCTTTATCAAAACGGCTCCTTACCCTCCCAAAGCATATCTGTATATGTCAAAATGACAAAAGAAGCACAAAACCTTCTTATTAACGCAGTCAACAAACTCGACCTCTCAGCAAGAGTCTACTTCAAACTTATTCGCGTCGCACAAACCATTGCCGATCTAGACAATTCTGCTGAAATCAAAGTTGAACACATTTCTGAAGCACTTAGTTTTCGGCAACAACTTACCTGAATAACAAAAATAATTGCTGAACAATTTTCGTATTTCTTGAACAATTCTAAAATATTGCTTCCTACCTCCAAACTAACATCTATTTATGTATTTTTAACAATAGTCCGTCCATTCTTAACCTCCCGCATCATGAAGACACTTTTTCCAAAAAATCACTCCCCTATCTCAGAAAACTCTTGTTTTTTATTGCTATTATTGATATAATTAAGCTAAGTTCAAGATTAATCGAAAGGAAGTCAGCTATTAGTAAAACATCACGCACAAAACTCAACGGTGAAATCCGTTATCCCTCTGTCCGCGTAATTGGAGCTAATGGCGAACAACTAGGCATTATGTCTAGCCGTGATGCACAAATGATTGCTCGAGAACAAGGAGTAGATTTAGTAGAAATCACTGCTAACGCTAATCCACCGGTTGTCAAAGTCATCGATTGGGGCAAATATCAATACCAAAAGATGAAAGAAGATGCCAAGAATCGTAAAAAAGCCCGGGAAAAACAGTCCGAACTCAAAACGATGAAAATTGGTCTCAAAATCAGTGACAACGACCTTAATATCAAAGTCCGCAAAATCAAAGGTTTCTTAGAAGATGGAGATCGCGTCAAGATTATGATTATCTTCCGTGGTCGCGAAATGACTCACAAGGAACTCGGTCAAGCCATGCTTAACAAAATCCTAGCACTTATTGCTGAAGAAATTGAATTTGTTCAAGAAGGTAAGACTCAATTTGCCGGACGCAACCTATCAGTCGGAATACGGAAGAAGTAATTTCCTACTTCCACGGTTCCCTGATCGCACATTCAATATTAACCCGCGAATATTAGTTTTATTGTAACCAAACATAGCGAAATTCACTATTTTTGCACTAATACTAATATCGCTTAACTAAAGGAAAGCCTATATGCCTAAGTTAAAGACTCACAAAGGCACCGCAAAGCGCATCAAGATCACCGGCTCCGGTAAAATCGCTCGCGAACGTGCCTATGGCAACCATATTCTTGCCAAGAAATCCAAAGCCCGCAAACGCAACATGAAAACTGCTGCCTTTGTCAACGGCAAAATTAAGAAAAACGTTAAAACAGCATTAGGAGTTTAAGATGAGAGTAAAACGTGGCGTTCCAGCTCGTGCTAAGCACAAAAAGATTTTAGACTCTGCTAAGGGCATGCAACATTATCGCACCCGTAGCTTCCGCCTTGCCAAACAAGGTGTTATCAAATCTTTACGTTATTCCTATCGCGATCGTCGCAATCGCAAACGCGATTTGCGCGCATTATGGATTACGCGCATCAATAACGCTTCCCGCGAACTCGGACTTTCGTATTCACAATTGATGGCTGGTCTGAAGAAAAACGGCACCACTATTGACCGTAAAATTCTTGCTGAACTCGCCGTCAACCAACCCGAAGCTTTTAAAGCCGTAGTTAATACCGTAAAGGAGATCAAATAATGGCAGTTTGCGAAATTAGCGGCAAAGGCAAAATGTACGGTCACAACGTTTCCTTTTCACAACGCAAGACTCGTAAAGTTTTCAAGCCTAATGTGCAGAAAAAGACTTTGGTCATTGATGGTCAAAAGATTCGCGTCAACGTAGCTACTTCTACGCTCCGCACTCTCAAGAAAAAAGGCCTTATCAAGAAGCCAACTGCGAAATCCGCTAAATAAAATATACTTACACTAGTTAGCTACCCTGCAAAGGTAGCTAACTTTTTTTAGTCCTATAACCAGCCTCGGAATTTCAGTCTTAAGTTCAATTATAATAAATTATCGTACAATTATTTTCCATATTTAATATAAAAACAAAACCAGCATCCATATCATATTAAAACATCTCTAAAACTAAGCTGCACTAATATTAATTCACACTCAAACTCAAAGTTTTATCGTATAATTATCAATTCTATACACATTTATTGTTTTAAGTATATTGTAAATTTGTCTCTATTAAAAAATACACAATAACACCTATACCCAACAAAGATCACTACTAAAAACAACGCTAAACAGCCAGCCAATCTAAACATTAGCAATTCCCTATTCCGAGTGCTAATCTTGTACGAAAAGCCCTGAAAGCACCAAAAAGCCCACCGAAGTGGGCTTTTTAAGCCATCAATAAGCCGGATTCTGTAACTCACTCTCTCGAGCAAGCCGACAGCCATCTATCTAGTCTAAGCATTACTGCCTAGTTCAAGCGGTGAGCGTGCATCCTCTGGCTAAGGTATCTAGCACTCCTTGCAGCCGACAGGGTTTGCCCCCAACACATGTCGCCATGCGTTGCTGTGAGCTCTTACCTCACTCTTTTCACCTGTGACCAAAACCAAAAAGCCTTGGTAGAATCGTTTCTGTGGTACTTTCCCTATCCTTACGGACGGTCGCCGTTGGCGACTGTCGTGCCATGTGCTGTCCGGACTTTCCTCTTAGAACCCCAAGCGGCTGTCTTTCAGACTCACCCCCATCATATCACAAAACCCACATATTATCAAGCACAAGAGAATAATTATTACACAATAATCATTCCTCCTTATCAAAATGAAAAACTCAGAAACTTTATCTCACTAAAATCTATCTGTAGTTCAAAAAGTATTATCAGATGATGAAGAAGTGATATTAAGGTAAGGACCTAGGTGTTGGAGAATACACGCAGGTGTATTCTCCAACCCGAGGGTGCTTAGGAATCGCGGGCGATACACCGCACAGCGAATCCGTTGTAACGGCCGTTGAGGCTGTTAGTACCAGGGTAGACGTTGCTACTGCCTATGTACAGGAGGTAGGCGAGGCTAGCACCGTTCGCCGTACTAGACCACCAGTAGCCACCGCTAGTACCGCCGTCGAGGGAGCCATTGTAGACGTACCCGGTATACTTGAAATTGTAGATTACTTTGCTATTAGAATCTGTCGCATTCTGGACAATATTCAGATCGCCTGAACCCCAGTTGGTATACTCATTTGCACCTGGTTTAAGATTAGTGTTACTAATGGTGAGTCCCATATTACGGAATAACTTATAATAATCAGACCAGGTACTTTCTGTATTTACATCACTTTGACCACCGCCAGTTGGAAGAGTCCAGCCCTTTGGACAAATGGAAGATGGGGCTTGGCTGTTAGCTGGAACAAAATTTCCGGTAGTATTAGCTGTACCACCAGTACCAGCAGTCGCAGCATTCCAGGAGTAATAGCCAGTTTCTCCAGCATTAGAACTAGAAGCTATATAAGATTCTACAGCATAGTAACCTTGATCTGAAGAGAAATTTCTGCTTCCAGTAGTAGTATTAAGTGAAGTTAGGGTATTGGTTGGTTTTACAACAGTACTTGGGGAACTTTGATTCCAGTCGGCACCTTGATTAAGGTCGGTATCATCTTTACTTAGACCCGCAGTAGTGAGTTTAAGCTTGAGGTTACTTGTCATCCAGCATCTACCGTCTCCAAGCTTTCTTACAGTATAAGTTTTTCCATCTCTCGTATCCTTGAGAGTATATTCGGCGCTGTACTTTTGGCCAGAAATGAGGGGAGTTTTCTCACAGACGCGGGGAGTCATTTCTTGCATAGTGGTGATTTCACTAAGTTTATTAGCTTGTCTTGGTGTAGCTACCATACTAAGTTGTACGCCGGTTTTATAGTGCCCTGAATTAGTATTATTCTCAGCAAACTTAGCCGCAAAGACTATTCTTTTGGTAGTAGAAGATAACGTAGTATTTCCTGCCAAGTTGAGGTTAGAGGCTGCTTCTAATCTGCCAGTGCTTAAACCACTGCCATTAGTACCATAAGTTGGCACGGTATAATAAGTAAGTCCAGCATTAGTGGATGTGTTATTGGTAGTATTATTAGTCCAAGCAAACCCCCAAGAATTATTAGTTAAACTACTTCCTACTTTTCCTCCTGCACCAGAAAGCGTAGTACTTCCTCCATCTAATTTTAGACTATTATAACCATTCGCATATGATACTTGTAGTGTATAGCTATCTATATCACTAGCACTATATGTAACATTACTACTAAGATATGCGGTATCGCCAGGAGCAACGGTGGTAGATAAGGTAGGATTACTAACACTAAGCGAAGCAGTAGGATTTACTGCCGCATAACATTCAAAACCATTCATCATACCACTCACCACAAAACTCAGCAAAAGCGTACATATAATATATAGTGGAAATTTGAGATTTTGACTGAAGCTCAGATAACTAGCCAACCTACTAAGCGGAGTCATGACTACCTGGCTGGCGCTAGAGTGAATATGTTCAGGATATCTCTGCATTTCGCCATAAGGAGTCATCTCTCGGCTGGACCGGGTCCGATTTCGACGCTCGCCAGAGCGGCAATGAGGAGAGGTCCACCGGACGACGTTGGCGAAATGAGAGATATCCGACAATCCACAATCAGGAGAGCTAGCACACACATCGGACTTCTTATTACTTCTCCTCATTCTTACAGTTGGAATACTATGAAGAGTTGTATTAGTAATAGAATCCTTAAACTTAGATTTTCCGGAAGAACCAGAAAAATATCCAAAGTTAATATTACGTCTTTTGCGTTGCATCACGCCCTCCTTTTTGTGGATTTTGTGATTAACTAAACACTCACGTCGATTAGTTAATCATTAGTATATATACAAAGGCGCTGTTTCTGCACTAAAAGTAATAGAGTGTTAAAACAAAAACGGCACCCTAGGGTGCGAAACAGCCAAGTGGTAAAGCATGACGCTCCATCAAACGGTGTGTTTTCCCTAAGGCACCGTATATTATGATGGATTTTTTACAAAATCACACTTTACCTTTTATAATAAGCTGTTTCGCATTTTAATTATACCTAATTCCCCACCGCCTCACAAGTCTAGATTTTTACCACATTTATGTTTTAATATCAATATTCCAATATGCCAATCAATATCCCAATGCGCCAATCAATAGCCAATACACTAATCAATCAAAAACCACTCAAAATACCAAAACGTAGCCAAAAATCCAAACCCCACAAAAACTCCATAAATACAACCACCACAAATCAATTACTGCCCAAACTGCCGATCTACCGCCAAATTTGCCTGCTCGTCCGCCTTAGTATTTTGTTCTCTCGCCACATGTATAAACGCACAAGCCTCAAATTTCTCAATCAACTGTTGCACATCTTCATGAATCGGCAACAAATCACGATTTTTCACCTTATAAATACCATTCATCTGATTAACCAGCATCAAATTATCACTCACAAAACGCACCGATCTCAAACCCAACTCCAGAGCCTTCTCACAGCCAGTCTTCAAAGCATAATATTCCGCCACTCTCGAGGTCGCAAAACCAATAAACTCGCCACCAATCGCCAAAACTTCCCCATTCGCCCCCACAATATAATATCCAATTCCCGCTGGCCCCGGATTACCACGACTGCACCCATCCGTATACACCGTCGCACTATTCGCCACTGTCTTGTAATTATTTCGATTACCGTGACCATTTTCGATCTCTAGCACCATCAAGCTCGCTTCATCCAAACGATATCCTGACAGCTCATCGGCATGAATATATTTATAAGCGGTATAACGCTCCTGCGGACAAATCTTCGTCTCCGGATTCAAAGTCACCTTATATATAATATATAAATTACTCAGCTGACTCGACCCCTGTGGAGCAGAGAAAGTGATCACATCTTTTAATTCTGTCTTCGCCGTTACCTCGACGCCAAGATACTCCTCCAGCATTCGGTCCATCGCCTCTTCGGGCTGTTCACCAAATTTAATCTTCCCGGTCGGAATCTCCCACACCGGCACGCCATCAACACGCCCCTGCGCTTTCTTCATAATCAGGACTTCATGTCCATTTTGTACTATACCTACTACCCGAATCCGTTGTTTCACTTTGTTCCTAAATAAATTTATGTTTAATGATTTATGAATACTTTATTTAACTAAACAATTCCGACATCATATAATAAACCCCGAAATCTAATAAAATTATTCATTTTTGAATAAAATATTCATAAGTTATTAAGTTTACCTCACTTCACTACGGCTATTGTCACAATAATTTATCCACTAGCTCCAATAACAAACATACTCAAGCCAACTTTAATCATTGCAACTTCTTGCGTAAAACCCCGAGGCGCAGTTTTCCCTGTATTATATACAAGGTGGGTAAAATCTTATGCGACATTTCCACGGAAATGAGCCACGAAATCCCTAAACATGATTATTCAGGAAAATCATGCCGCCACCGGGGCTAATTCCATTGTAGCATACTTTCTCTCTCTATACTAGACTTTTCCAGATAAACTGGTCCTATTTCTCTAAATCAAAAAACACCACCCGCCATCTTAGCACTAATAATCCCCTATCCCCCGACAATCCATCTCAAAAAAGTCAAAATTCCATCCACCGCTCCACCCATAATTCCGGAAATAAAACTTGGAAACAAAATCACAATTGCAAAAACTATCACCAAACCAATCCGCTCCATGCTCTCCATCACATCACGAATCTGATCTGGCGCAAGCGCATAAAGCACGCGCGATCCATCTAACGGCGGCACTGGAATCAAATTAAAAATCCCAAAACCCAAATTTACCATCACTACTTCTACAATAATTAATCCCCAAAGATTATTCGCGTAATACAAGGCGCCGTTCGCGAAACCCAAACCCCCGGTAAAATATCCCAGGAAAAATCCCACAAACGCCAAAATAAAATTCGTCAACGGACCCGCCACCGCCACCATCGCCATCCCCCACGGACCATATTTAAGATTACGCGAATCTACCGGCACCGGTTTCGCCCCACCAAAAATCGGACCACCGGTCAAAAACATCATAAACGGAATCAGCAACGACATCACCGGGTCCAAATGTTTAGCTGGATTCAATGTCAAACGCCCATCATCTTTTGCCGTAGTATCACCAAGCCAATACGCCACCACGCCGTGCGCTAATTCGTGCAAAACCATTGACACTAGCACCACAGCCAAGATAATCACCAAAGTCAAAATCTGCTCACCGCTAAACATTTCTTTCTCCAATCTGCATTTTAACCATGCTATCGGCTAACACTAGCCGCTAAGTCAAAGCAATCACTTCCAAAGCCACCGGCAACGCTTCAAAATTCTTCAATTTATACTTCTTCTCCGCTCGCGGCGCCGTCTTCAATTCTGTCACCATGCCATCAACATTACCCATCGCGATCACCACTTTTGGTTCCACCTCACGCACAGCACGCACCGACGAAGTGCACAAAACGTCCGAAACCCCTAGCTCATCCAAAGCTGCTGCCTTCTCATTGTCCCCGATAATACCTATATGCACATTTCCCACCACAGCTTCATACACCGTGCGATTATCGCCCGCTTCAAGCCCCCGAATCGCCACATCACCAATTTCAAACTCACCTGGCCCCACAATCTTCCCCACATTCAAATTCGCATCAATTGTCTCGTCCGCCACATTAAACTTAATCGTAGTTTTCTTCGTGGTGAGAATAATTTCATCTGGATTTTTACATTCAATTTCAAACATTTTACCTCCTTATTTTTGCTCCGCCGCTACGCTATCAAATTTTACAATCCCTTCCGGATCATACAACTCCGCGATATCCGCATCTTCCAAAATTCCCATAATAAACTTATCTTTTACATTCACACGATACAAGAAATCATCGCGGCTCAAAATCACATAATCCAGCGGCTTACCTTGTTTTTTCTCCACCACTTCCGCCCAACGCGTTAATTTCTTTGTCTTATCATCGCCCACAATCAATAAATCAATCCCATCCTGACCTACTGCACGATTAAACAACGCCATCGCCCGCAAATAACGCGAAACCGGCCTAATATATTCATCCCAACTATTAGATGGTCGCCGCCGAATTTCTTGCACTTTCGTCGCGCTAACTGCTTTATGTGGCGTAAACATCTCCTGAAACGCATGTGCAAAAGGATGCTTCATATTCGCCGCATAATATACTTTATTATCAAAAGTTTCACTGCGAATTATGCCAATCCCCTCCAAATTCATCAATTCTCGTCGCACTGAATTTATTTGTTCTTCAATTACGCGTGTAATTTCCCGTACATAAAAAGACTTGTTCGTATTTGCAAAAAATAGTTCCAATAACTTAGCTCGTGTCTTCGAGCCGAACAATTTTTCAATTGGAGTGTTATTTTCTTTGCTCATCCTGTATACATTTTATCACATAGTCCTTAATCTCGGCAAGTGGCAACCACTTAATATTTTTGTTCCGTTTAAACCAAGTTAATTGTCGTTTCGCCAAATGCCAATCATCATAAATGTACAATTCTTTTGCACGCTCCAAACTCATTTCACCCTGCAAATAAGCCCAAGCAAACTGATAAATATTACTTTTCATCGCTTGAGTACTCCAATCATATTTTTCCGCCATCCGCCGGGTCTCCTCATAGAGTTCCTGAACAAAAAAGTTGTTCGCTCGCTCCGCAATCCGTTGACGCAAAACTTCCGCTCCCGTCTTCACACCAATGAGTAAATAATTTGTACAAATTTCCTTGCGATCTGCCTGCGTTTCCTTAGCCGCCTGAGTAAAATCATAATCATACACCAATGCATCAATATATAACCCTGTACCGCCCACCACCATCGGCAAATGACCACGCCCCCTAATTTCAACTATCTTTTCCTCTGCATAATTTTTCCAATCCGCCACTGTAAAACGCTCCCCAGGCTCTACTAAATCAATCCCCCAATGTTTAATCCCCTGCCGTTCCTCTAAGCTTGGCTTGGCCGTACCAATATCCATCCCCTTAAAAATCGCTCGCGAATCCGCAGAAATAATCTCCACCCCCGTAAACCCACCTACTTGCTGCTGCGCAATTTCCAAAGCCAATTCAATCGATACACCAGTCTTCCCCGATGCCGTCGGCCCCAAAATCACAATTGTCTTCTCAAACTTCATTATCTATAATTATAACATAGACTCCCTAGTAAAGCAAACTTACCTCATTTCTCATTTTCTCAAACGCTTCTCGAACCATATAATCCCACTAGATTCGCCCCAGCAACGAAACTCAAGCAATCCCAAGATTCCTAATAACAACACACCCCCAAATATCCTAATAACAAACAACCCAAAATTTTACAACAGCAAAAATCCCCAGCTCCAAGAGCCAGGGATTTTGCAGTTTGATCAATTCCGTCCCAGACGCGCCACTATCTCACGCTAAAGACGCAGCACGGCACACCATCTCATACTAAACATACGACAAGACACGCTACCATCTCGCACTAAACGTGCAACTTCGCCGAAAACAAGGCCGGATTCAGCTCGCAGACCGTATCCATCAGACCTTCGCTGAAATACACGCGCCGCCTCAACAGCCGCTCCACATACGGACGCGGCAGCGTCAAGGGGTGGCACCACTGCTTCAAAACCTCGAAGACCAGCTCCGTGTCCACCGGACGCTTCTTTTCGTCCACATACGCTGCGATCCGCAGGATCTTACCCGGCTGAATAGAATTACAAACCGTAAAAGCGTAAGTTTTGTCTTCCAGTCCCCAGTCGCAATAATTGCGCCAGGCGCACTCCAAGCGCTTCTGCTCCAGCAACGCGCGATAGTCAGACTCCGTATAAGTACGACTCTTTTTGTCAAACGACAACAGCCACATCAGCAGATCCGCTTTGCGCTGCGGGGGATTCATCTTTGTGACTTCCAGACGAGACCCGCTATTGATAATCAGATACATCTCGCCCACGCGCACCTCCGTCGCCACCCGCATGTGCTCGCGCCAGTTCACGGCAATCACGCCATTGAGTACGCCAAAGGAAATACCAGAACGAGAAATCCGCCGCACGGGCATATCCGCGCTAGAGATATAGATGGGATACTTGTAACTGCCTTCTTTCGGCATGTTTCCTTTCCCTACTACCCGGCGTCCTCAGCCGGCGTTCGTTCTCAAATGGTCAAGGTTATTCACTTTACCATTTTGCCCGCCAGAGCTGAGCATTACAAGATTTTTCAACATTTTCTCAAACTGCAGTCAAGGTACTAAGCGCGATCCAGTAATACTGTACCAATGCCTACCTTTCCATTATAGCACACTTATGGCAAAAAGTCAATACCGATCGGCTAATTCTCACCTAAACCAACCCCCAGCCCAGATCACCTAGACTACCACCAATACTCTAAACACGCCATCCCCCTAAGACGCTAAACAATCCAACACCCTATTTCTCGGCCCGACCTTTAATAAACTCCGCCAAATCTACTAACTTCACTTTTTCTTCAGAATCCCGCAAGCGCACACTCACCTCTTGACTCTCGACATCTTTTGGCCCCACAATCAAAACCATCGGAATCTTCAAACTCGTCGCCCGCTTAATCTTCTTCCCCAAGCTATCATCGGAGTCATCCACGCTGTAGCGCAATTGATTATGTTTTACCGGCTCCTCCAGCTCAATTCCTTCCAAAATCTCCTCAATCTTCGCCACATAATCTGCCACTTCGTTATTCACCGTCAATACCCGCACCTGCTCCGGCGCACACCACAATGGGAACCAACCTCCAGTATGCTCAATAAACACGCTCATAAACCGCTCAATCGAACCCAAAGTGGCATGATGAATCATCACTGGGCGCTCTTTTTCACCTTTTTCATTCACAAATTCCAGCTCAAAGCGTTCTGGCTGCACAAAATCCAGCTGCACCGTCGCTACTTGATGTTCGCGACCAATCGCATCTTCCGCCATAAAATCAATCTTTGGACCATAAAACGCCGCTTCACCCTCTTGCTCATAATAATCCAAGCCATTCTCGATCGCCGCTTCTTTAATTTGCTCTTGCGCCATCTTCCAAAGCTCGGGATCACCCAGATATTTATCAGTATCATCACGATAGCTCAATCGCGCCCGCAATTTCCCCATGCCCACCGTCTCATAAAGCTTCTTCACAATCCCAATCAAAGTCCGAATTTCTTCCTTGATTTGATCCTTACGACAAAAGACGTGCGAATCATCCTGCGTCAAAGACCGCACTCGCGACAAACCGCCTAGCTCCCCCGTCTTCTCGTCACGATAATCCGTCGTCGCCTCCATATAACGCACCGGCATCTCCTTGTAAGTGCGCGGCTTCGATGCAAAAATCTGCGCATGATGCGGACAATTCATCGGTTTCATCGCAAACTCTTCCCCATTTACCTGCGAATGCACCATAAAAAGCTCATCTCCAAACTTCGCATAGTGCCCGGATTTCTTATACAGATCCACCTTAGTAATATGCGGCGTCCAAACCTTATGAAATCCAGCTTCGCCCCGCAACCCCAAAGAAAGATCGCTCAATTCCTCCCGCAGCACCGTACCTCTCGGCGTAAAGAGCGGCAAACCCGCCCCCACCAAATCCGAGAAACAGAACAAATCCAATTCCTTGCCCAGCTTACGATGGTCGCGTTTCTTCGCCTCCTCTTGTCGCGCCAAATATTCTTTTAATTCTTCTTCCGTCGCAAAAGCCACACCATAAATCCGCGTCAACATCTCACGCTTCTCATCACCTCGCCAATACGCTCCGGCCAATTTATCCAGCTGGAAAGCCCCCAATTCCTTCAGATTTTCTACATGCGGACCCTTGCAAAGATCCATAAACAGAATCTTCCCCGTCTTCGGCTCCACTAAATCATAAAAACTAATCGTCTCGCCCTCAGGCAGCTCCTCGATCAATTCCATCTTATATTTCTGATTATTATCGCGCGCCCATTTCAGAGCCTCTTCTCGGCTCACCTCACGCTTACGCATTTCACAGCCCCGCGCAATAATCCCGCGCATTTTCTTCTCAATCTTCTTCAAGTCGGCTTCAGAAATCTTCTCCCCACCAAAATCCATATCATAATAAAAGCCTGTATCAATCGCCGGCCCAATTCCAAAAGTTGTTGTTGGATAAAGCTCCCGTACTGCCGCCGCCATCACATGACTAAGCGTATGTCGCATCTTCTCAACTTGTTCTTCCATAGCTTTATCCTTTCTTAAAATTTTACCCCTCTATTATAACACATAATCTAGAGAGCAAACGAAAAACCTTTTCCAGCCCTTATTTTTTCCACTCAACTTACATTACTGCAACATATTTCTCCCCAAAACTCTATTGACTTTTTACAAAAAGTATGATACAATGGTAATAGGGGGTATTTTTTATCCTTGTACCTATCACACTCTGGAAAATGGAGGAATTATCATGGCAGTCATTATTCAGGAAGAAGTCAAAAGACAGCCCTGGATGTCCGATCAGGAATTCGAGTGGGCGCAGCAAGAAGAAAAGGCACGCTGCAACACCTTGTTGCGCAAGACTCTGGGACGTCGCAAAGCTATCCTCGCGATCAAAGCCCAGCATCCTCTCCGTAGCGACGGTACGCCCGGCGCCGAATACACCGCTCGTCTCCGCAAAGCTCTGGAAGTCAAGCAGAAGCTCGAAGCGGATAACTTCCAGGTTACCCTGATGACGTTTGGCGGCATTCACGCCGGTCACAACACTATCTCTTTGGCCGAAGCGGGAGCGCAGTGGCTGATCGAGCACAAGGTTGACCCCACAGACATCTTAATCCGCTCCGCTATCTACTCCGGCAACGACGAAGACGACACCGCTATCGTCGAATTCGAAAATGACCAATATGCAGAATTGCACATCGTTCTCTCTGCCGGACAGGTCGCACGAACCTACCTGTTCTGCGTAGCCATGGGCTGGATCCCCACCCTGCACGCCATCAGCTTCATCGATAGTAAACCCCATCACAGCATGGTTTGCGAAATCTGGGGTACTTGGCCGGGTAGCCTCAACGACTTCCGCAACAACGGCACCAAAGCCCTGCAGTCCGCCACCGAGGCAATCCGCAAGCGGCACTTGGAAGAAGCCGAAGAATCGCAGACTCACTAAAGCCATGTATACTACAATTTTTCCGCCTTAGGGTGACCTCATAGGTCACCCTTTTCAATGCCGAAAACCATAGCATCACTTTTAAAAAATAAGTCTTCTCTGAAGCGCTTGTACTATATAACTCCTTATAGAAAACACCGAAGACAAACTTCGGTATTTTCTATGGTGGGTCGCGAGGGGCTCAGAAATTATTTCATAATTTCTTCCCGCAGTCGTAGCGTTCAAAAAGAAAGCATGCTTTCTTTTTGACTACCGCCACTCCTGCGTTGCGAACCAACATGCTACGCATGAGGGTTCTCGCCCTCATCGCTCCCTATAGAAAACACCGAAGGCAAGCTTCGGTATTTTCTATGGTGGGTCGCGAGGGGCTCGAACCCCCGACCTTCTCGGTGTAAACGAGACGCTCTAGCCAACTGAGCTAGCGACCCAACACCATCATTATATCACACTTTTTCCTATTTTAGCAAAAAATAACTATTTTCAAATACCTAAGTTAACCCATACTCCGAAATCAATCCATATCTCCCCAAGTTAGCGCACAACCCCATAAACCCCAAGTTAATGCACCCTAAATCAACCCAGGCCTCTCCGAAGTCAAAACAGCACCCAAATCAAACCACCCCCACCAAAAATCCTATTTCTTCCGTTGCTTCCCCACCTCTTTGCGCGTCTTCTTCGATTTTTTACGTCTTTGCGCAAGCTTCTGCGCTTTTATCTCGCGCACATACCCCACGATCGAAGTCACAAACATCACAAACTCACACAACACCCCAAACGGCGAATTCACAAACCCGTTATACAGCATCCAGCACACCGCCACCGGTATCCCCAAAAACTTATACACCTTAGTACTTTTCTGCCAAATCGAAATCTCATACAAAGTCGTCGCCGCCACCGAAAGCAAACTCAGCGGCCCGTCATAAGTCAACCATGCTACCACCCCAATTGCCACCAACACTACCGCCAAAACCACATAATCCCGCACATGCAGCTTGCTACGTTCCTTTTCATCATGCGCATGTTCATCCCAAAGATAATAAAAATTCGCCAACAAAATAATTATCGACATCGCCATGCCTAAATCCGCTCCCAGCAACAAAAAAGCCAAAATTCCACAGGTCATCGAAGCGATATCAAGCACCACCACCGCTTTACGATTTTTGGCCAGATAAGACGCCCCCAGCAAGCCATACTCAATCACCGTTAAAATTTGCGATAATATCCAGTTAAACATTTATACTCCTTTCTTTCAAATTAAACTATCTTATACAAATCTTCATACTCTAATCAAACGTTCTAAAACCATCCGCAATCGCTCGCTTCGCCGTCTCCGGGTCATCCCGCAAATCCACCAAAAAATTATACACGCCAATTCCATCCAACCCCGGCGCCATCTCATAAATTTGCGCCGCACTATACCCCTCCACAGTTACCGGCGACTGCGCATCGTATTGGCGAGTTTCTAGCCAATGCAAAAACTCCACCTTAATGTCATCGTATTTACTCACTTTCTTTTCCAGCAAATCCGCCACTTGCGATTGACGCTGCTTTTCCCAAACCAAATATTTCCTAATTTCTAAATTCATTATTCCTCCCTATCGTCGAAATCGTCACCAAAACCATCCTCAGCATCGCCATCAAGCTCAACATCATCGGCGTCACCATCAAAACCACCGCCAAATCCACTATCAGGAGCATCACCAAAACCATCATCGGAAACACTACCAAAACTATCACCAGAACCACCATCATCATCGCCCCGCAACATCTTCCGCTCATCCTCACCAAATTTTGCGAAAGGCAACTTTTTCTGCTTTGCCCATTTTTTCGCTCTCATACCCGCCAATTCCAACTTCGCGCCCACACTTCTACTACCTTTTAGCAGATGCCGCCAAGCCCCCCGCCCAAAAGCTTCTGCTTCCACTTCTAGCAACTGCTTACGATAACCAGTATAATCATCCTCCCATCTTATATATACTTCTTCATTCACCCTATATAAATTACCCTCCCCATCCGGATCTCGCTTCACAATCTGATGTTGCATAGCGTGCCTCATTTCATGTGCCAAAGTCTCCACAAGCGCCCTATAACCATCACCCTTCAATAAATCCGCATTAATTATGATTAAATTTCTCTGCGCATCATAATAACCATACTCTTTGCTACTCCTCATTTTATCAGTGAACATCAAATTTGGCATCTCTTTCAACCCCATTGCTTTTGCCAATACTTCTAAACTTTCTTTAGTAGCACTCTTGCGGAGCTCCGCCCGCGCTTTAGGCAAAAGTTTTACACCCGCCGCTTCATAAAAATCAGCTATTTGCCTCCAAACTTCCATCGGTATTTTATCCAATTCCTGCTCCATTTGCTCTCGTACTGCGTCGGCATCCACCTTCTCCAAGACTTTTTCGACATCCGCCAAATAGCGTTCTCCTTGAATCGCAGTTTGTTGTGCTTTATCTCGCAATTCATCCGTCCACGCAAAATCATTTTTCCAATTCCAGCCCACCTCATCATAAATAGCATATCCTGTTCCTTGTCTCTTCTGCCAATACCACAAAGCTAGACTTTCCTCTCCCGGTACCACCACCCCCAAACAATAATCCTTCAAATCCACCATATCAATCGTCGGATACTTCGTCCCCGCCTCAAAACCATCTAAATCCATGATCCTGCCATCTAGCACAAACGTCACCTGCTGAGACTCTGCTGCTCGCTCCTTGGCAAAACCAGTCTTTGGTTCACCGGCCTCATCTATATAATCATAAGACAAATGCATCAATGAACCATCCACTTTTTCACTATCCTGTGAACGACAAATACCATCCGTCAAAAATCCCAGCTCCATCACTTGCTTCGCCGTTTCCAAATCCGTAGAAAAATAAAACTTCCGCCTATCATCTGTACCAAAACGTTCTATTTTGTTATAATGCCGCAAAACCTGCAAAAAATCCGCATACGGCACGTTAAATTCCTTAGCATAATTCTGTGCCTGCTCATAATAAGCCCTGTCGCCATCCGCTTCACCATACAATCTCGCTCTCAAAGCCATCCGCTGCAACTCTACCTCAGGAATCAACGCTTCTCCCACCTGAATCAACTCCTGAAATACTTCCCCATCTGCTTCCGGTTCAATCCGCCCATCTTCCGCGCCCGAGTCTTCTGTTTCAGCTAATTCCAATCCAATTTCCCCATCTTCCGCGTTCAGTTCAGCACCACCATGCTCCGTCTCTCCTCGCTCCGAGTCCAGCCAGGCACTATCTTCTAAGCTAATCTGATCCTCGCCCGCAGCCTGGAGCCCCTCTTCCAAAACAATCTCCCCCTCTTCCGCCAAAACCGCATCTTCCTCCGGCTCCAGCTCTTCCGGCCGAGCCTCTTCCTCAGCATCCCACGTCCAATCCGTGGGCACCATCAACTCTTCCCATCCGTTTGCTCCACCGCCATGCTCTCGAGGATTCTTTTCTATGCTCATGTTTATATTATACCGCTTTCGCACGACACATCGTTGTTAAAACTACTAAAACGTCGCGTCCTTTAGCATTAATCTATCAATTGCAATGGATCTTGCGCCGTAAATTTCCAGAATAAGACATATAGCACCATCGCCGCCAGAATCAGCAACCATATATAATATACTGCTTTCGCCGCCGCATGGTCATTAATTGCCTGGCGAATTCTCTCCCGATTTTTATGCCAAAAATGATAAATCAACCACACTAAACCCGTCGAAACCAAGGCCAGCACTCCCATTATAAGTAACATCCACATCCAACCCCCATCGATAGCAAATTCCGGCAAAGTCAACAGCCACAAAAGCAACCATCCCCAAGATAGCGGCACCATCGCCATCAGCACATACACCAGCATATTACCAGTCAAATTAAAAATAAAATCAAAAAACTTATCTTTGCGTTGTCGCTTCTCACTCAGCTCATTTCTCGCCAACACCTCTTCATCCGAAAGCGCAGCTTTATCATCCCCATCTTCTTCCACCACCTTTTTCCCAGTCGCAGGCGACTCCGCCACTTCACCATCAGCCAACGGCTTCACCGCCGCACTGTCATCCAACGACTCTGCCATCTCAGAATTCTCGTCCTCTATCACTACCTCCTGTACCGGCGCACCAACTTCCTTTTTTACCTGACCATCCGACGATTCACTAGAAATACTTTTATTCATAAGTTCATTATAACATGTCTCTTCTTTTTTATGATAATTTAAGGCAATCCAATTGCCATGCCCACATTTACAAAAAATCGCCCTTTTTCTCTTTACATTTTCCCCTAAATCAGGTATAATGAAAGACAATAATTAAATATTAATATCAACCTATTGAGGAAATTGTAATGCCGATTATCAAATCTGCGAAAAAAGCTGCCCGCCAAGCTGTCAAGCGCACCGCTCACAACCAAGAAATCAAAAGCGATATCAAAGCCGCGCTCAAAGCTTTCCGTGCTAACCCAACCGCCGAGAATATGTCAAAAGCCCAGTCCGAATACGACAAAGCCGTCAAAAAAGGTCTTTTGAAGAAAAACACCGCTTCTCGTCGCAAGGCTAATTTAGTCAAAATCGCTAAAGCCGCCAAAGCTACCACTTAAGCTACATTATCAATCTTAGAATCCCTAGTCCATCTGGGGATTCTTTTTGCTATAAATCATCTTAGACATCTCGCAAGACAAACCCTTACATCGAAGCGAAACCTTCTACATCGCACTCACTCTCAGCAAAAACCCTTTCACCAAACTCCACGGCTCAATTGTCGAAGATTTCATCTGCATATCCAACGCCGCCAATTCCTTCAAAACTTGCCGTTCCCTCACGCCCGCCTTCTGATCATACTTCTTCAATGCCTGCGTCACCATCAGACCAAAAAACATATACGGATCTTGTTCGGCCTCAATCTTTTCCAACATCTCTACCGCCTTACCCCCATCACGATAAGCCGTATCCAATATACCAAACACCAAATTCGCCTCCGGCTTGCGCAATTCCGCAAACTCCTTGAGCACCACTTTTGAATCTTTTAGCCGTTTATATCCCGCAGCACGTTTATCTAGTTTTTGCTCCCAAATTACCACGTCATGTTCCGTATCAGCATAATCAGCCACCTTTTCCCAAACCGGTGCATTCTCACTTACATCTTTGAGCAAAATCTTCCGCTTTTCCGCCCCAAACAACGACATCCCCTGAAAAATGCTTGGCAAATCTTCTGGCACCAATTTTTCCCCCTCAAAAACTTCATAATCATCCCCAAGAAGCTTTTTTATATTTTTTTCAGCTTCCAAACGATTCGGACCATAAAAAACTCTAAACATAAGCCTCTTGCGCCTCCCTCGCACCCCTCAAAGGCATATTTTTAGCCGACATATCATTGACAAAACTAGCAATAAATTGTCTAAAAGCATAACTTTTTTCAGCAATTTCCCTCAAAAACACCCCAAAAGCTATTCCTAAAGCCGCGCTTAAGCAAAATCCACCATTACCCCTAAACCTACCCGGGACATTACACCAAGGCTCCATTCTATTCACCATCCTTTATCTGTTGGCAATGCGGGCAAAAATGCGTCCCTCGCCCTGCTACCCTCGTCTTACAAATAATCTCTCCGCAACGTTCACAAGGCTTACCATCTCGCCGAAACACCTTAGCAAACAATTCCAGATAATTCCCCGTCGTCCCGTCCGGCTTAATATAAGTTGCCATCGTCGAGCCACCAGAGTTAATCGAAGCATCCATCACCTTACACGCCCCCTCCAAAATCAGCCCAATCTGTGCATCGGTCAAGTCCCCCGCTGGCGTCGCGGGATGCACACTCGCATAATATAGCGACTCGTCCGCATAAATATTACCTAACCCCGCTATAATTTTCTGGTCCAATAGTACCGCTTTTATCGGCGCTTTTTTATGCCGACGACAAGCAGCTATTAATTCTGTCGCCTCCATCTGCCAAGGCTCTTTCGCGAGCTCAGCAATAAATTTATCCTTTTCCACTTCCCCGGTCGGCAAAACTTTTACAAACCCAAACTTCCGCTGATCATTAAAATACAGCCGACCATCGCTGAACACAAAAGTTACTCGGGTCTGCGTATTCGGTAATTCCGCTGTAAAATTTTTACTCGGATGCCCGGCCGCAAATTGACTCGCCATAATCTCATCATAATGCTTACGCACATCAACGACATTCGCATCGCCACTAGCAGTACTGCCAGCAAAACGTCCATCTTTCTCAACAGCGTTCACATCACCACCATCCGAAATACCCTTATCGCGAGCTTCCAAGTCCCTATTACCTCTGTCTAATAGCTTCGCAAACTCCTCCCCTCGCCAGATTAACTGCCCCGTCATCCGCAGATGAATCAACAAAGTATAACCATTATCAAGATCTATCAGCAAAGCCTTGCCCCGCCGTCGCACCGCAAGCACCTGGCTCCCCTCCACCTGCGCAATTTGCCCCTGGAAACATTTCGGTGTCTGCGCATCCACAATTACCTTCTCAATTTTCTTCTTCACAATCAAAGGCTCCAAACCACGCTTAATTGTTTCTACCTCTGGTAACTCCGGCATCTCCTTCTCCTCATCTCTCCATTATTGTTACAAAACGCTTCTCCGCTATCGATACAAAGCATCTCTCCGCTATTTCTGCAGAACAATAATATACATTACTGCAATCTAACACTCTATAATTCACCCCAATTCTTCCCCACCGTCACGTCTACTTTCAGCTTCACGGACAGCTCCGGCGCCACATTTTCCATCTCTTGACGCAAAATCTGCCCAATTTTCTCCGCCTGCCGCTCCTCACATTCTATAATCAACGAATCGTGCACCTGCATTACCATCTTCGCATTTTCTGGCAATACTCGGTTCACCGCAATCATCGCTCGCTTCATCAAGTCTGCCTCTGTGCCCTGAATCGGCATGTTCTGAGCTGCTCGTTCCGCCCCTGTCCTTACCAAGAAATTACTTGATAGCACATCTGGCGTCGGCCGCCGTCGGCCGTACAAAGTCTCCACATAACCCTGCTCACGCGCCTGCTGCAAGACCTTATCCAGATACACTTTTATCGGCTTCCGTAATTCAAAATAATTATCAATAAACTGCTTCGCCTCATCATATCCCATATTGGCCGCTGCAGCAAGCCCACGCACGCTCATACCATACAGAATCCCGAAGTTAATCACCTTAGCCGCTCGACGCTGCATCTTCGTCACCTCTGTCATCGGCACGCCAAAAGCTTCCGCCGCCGTCTTAGTATGAATATCAATATCATCATTAAAATCCGCTATCAAAGCCTCGTCCCCCGCTATCGCCGCCGCGAGCCGCAACTCAAACTGCGAATAATCCGCACTAACCAAGATTTTACCCTCATCGGCAATAAATCCCGTCCGTATCCGCCGTCCCTCTTCTGTGCGCACGGGGATATTCTGCAAATTCGGATTCGTCGAAGATAGGCGTCCCGTCGCCGTCACATTCTGATTAAAAGTCGTATGGATTCTCCCCTCCTTATCCGCTAGCTCCGGCAAGGGCACAATATAAGTAGAAAGTAGCTTTGCCACCTCCCTATATTCCTTAATAATACCGATAATCTCGTGTTGCCCCTCCAACTTATCCAGCTCCTTCACTCCTGTCGAATATCCACGCTGCGTCTTTTTGATACCTTTCGTCGGCAGACCAAGTTTACCAAACAAAACTTCTGATAATTGCACCGGCGAATTAATATTAAAACTCGTTCCCGCCAGCTCATAAATTTTGTGTTCAATCTTCTCTACTTCTTTAGTAAACTTAGTTTTCAGCTCGCTAAAATACGCCCGATCAATCAACATTCCCGTCTTTTCCATCTGATACAACACCGGAATCAACGGCAAATCAAACTGAACAAATATTTTATACAGCCCCTCATACTCCTGGAATTCAGCTTTTTGACGCTCATACTCAGCAGTTTCTTCACCATACTCCACATTCCGCGCTAATGGGTCCAGCAAAAATTGCCCTTGTCCCAAATCCCAAAACTTACCTCCCGCCAAAATCTTCTCCGCCACCTCCGGATTTTTATGCATCAAGTTTTTTACATCCCAGCTCACAAGCGTGCCATCTGGCAAATATTTTGGCACTTCCACCGCTGGCCGCTCAAAATCAAATCCCATCTGCCCTGCCGCCACCTTACTCGTCTCTCGATTCTCACCGGTCTGCGGTAATGACCGCATAAACTTCCCTACCAAAGTCCGGAATTCCAACTTTTTCAACGCCGCAATAATTCGTTCCTTATCAATCACCAAATCCGGCAACTGCGCCAATTGCACCGGCGCATTAGTCATAATCTTCGCCAGTTGATAAGACATCCGTGCGCTCTCTTCCCCCGCCGCTAACTTCGTCTTCGTGGCACCCTTTATCTCATCCAAATGCTCATATACTCCATCCAGCGTGCCGTATTCATTCAATAATTTCACCGCCGTCTTCTCGCCAATCCCCGGCACCCCTGGAATATTATCCGAACTATCCCCTTTCAGTGCCTTCAAATCCAAAAATTGCGATTTTTTAATCCCATATTTCGCTTCTACCCCCGCCACGTCAATCTCTTCCAGCTTCGAGAAACCTTTCAATACTCGATACATTCGCGTATTTTCATCCACGATTTGCAACATATCCAAATCCGAAGACACAATAAACGTCTCCCATTCGCTCAGCTTCACACCTTGCTTTTCCGACTCCCCCGCCCGTACCAAATCCGTCTCTTCATCCGCCTGCAACGCCAGCGTACCAATAATATCATCCGCTTCGTATTCATCACATTCCACGAAGCTCCATCCCAAAGCCAAAATCAATTCCTTCAACATCGGAATTTGAGCATAAAAATCCTCTGGCGGCTTTGTCCGCCCCGCCTTATATTCGTCATAAATCACTTTTCGTTTCGCCGTCGAACTCTTAGAATCCCAAGCCACTACCACTTTCGTAGGATCCAACTGCCGCACAATCTCCATCGCAATCGCCGCAAAACCATAAATTCCCCCCGTCGGCACCCCATCGCTAGTCGAGAGCGCGCCCATCGCATAATACCCCCGATAAAACACTGATTTTCCGTCTATAATCACCAACCTCTTCATACTACTAGTATAACATAAACTCCTGTATCTTCACGATTATCACCACCTTATCTATGTTTTCTTTAAATGTGCTACTGTTCTTCAGACACTCCTTTTTAGTCATTCTCAAGGTACTCCAACTTCATAATCCCCTTGATTGTCGTAGTCACTCTCGATTCCCTCTAGTTTACTTTCCCTCTCCCTCATGATAGACTGATATTAAGGCAGGGCCAGCTTCTACTGCACCCTCCATTCATCAACCTTAATTACGAAAACAATATGTTAGATCCCAAAAATGTCAAAATCGTCGCTATTGTCGGCATGAGCGGCACCGGCAAATCCATCGCCGTCGATTACCTCACCGAACGCGGCATCCCCAAAGTCTACTTTGGCGGCATGATTTACAAAGAAATGGAAAAGCGCAACATCCCATACAGCCCCGACAACGAACGCGAATTCCGCGAAATGATCCGTGCCACCGAGGGCAAAGATTGGGTCGCCCGCCAAGCCATCGCCGAGACCAAAGATCTCATCGAAGCCGGCCAAAAGCGCATCGTCCTTGACGGCGTCTACTCTTGGACCGAATACAAACTTCTCAAACACGAATTTCCCGGCGATCTCACTTTTATCGCCATCATCACCTCCAAACCTCTGCGCTACGAACGCGTCGCCAAACGCCCCGAACGCCCCTTCGACAGCACCAAAATCCGCGAACGCGACATCAGCGAAATCGAAAACCTCGAAAAAGGCGGCCCCATCGCTGCCGCCGATTACTACATCCTCAACGATGGCTCGGTCGAAGAACTCCAAGCCCAGCTCAAAACCATCCTCCAAAAAATCGCCTTCTAACCCCCCGATATGGGCGTATGGCTATTTCAAGCCATAGTTTTTAACAAAACACTTTACTTTGCCGTAGTTATACGGTATAATTAAAATAAGCTTTTTATTTAATGTTTCCTGATCTTGATCAAGATATCTATCTTATCACCATCAGGAACATTAATTTTTTGTTCAATTGTCGGTGCTTTCTTACGACAAAACCACCGTCTTACGAACCGAAAAAGATTTGATATGATTTTTTGTTTCATAATTACCTCATTTCTCCGCCTATTCCAACCCCACACCCTACCGATATTTTAAAGTTCAGCCGCCCACCACCCCAATTTAGCACAAATCGTCTCAAAATTGCAACCTCTAGCATTATTTTTTCATCAAAATCCATTTAGAGCCCCTCTAGAGGCTCTACAAGCGATTTTATACTCAAAGTTCGGTATGACCAAGGTCTAAGATTTACATGCCCTTCTCGGCCATCCTCACAAGCCATTATTTTATCTAATTTAGCTAAAATAACAAAGATATAATAATAGGCGTAGCGATAGCTTCTCGACAGACCCAGTTAGCTAAATATTGCGTAAATTTTACAATTATTAGCTAACTTAAGGATTCTTTTAGTCTGTCTCAAAGCCATCCCTACGCCCAATTTTCATGCAACGATCAGTTTATTTGAATGACTATCTCACTTGATTAGATATCTAGCCAACCTACTAGGCGGAATCATAACCTCCCACCCGCCCTACAGCCCCCTACTGAGAGATGCCGGTGGCTTACGTCCGACACCTCTCAGTCCGCATGGGGGAAGTGGATGATGAAGAAATGATATTAAGGTAAGGACCTAGGTGTTGGAGAATACACGTTGGGTGTATTCTCCAACCCGAGGATGCTTAGGAATCGCGGGCGATACACCGCACAGCGATACCGAAGTAACGGTAGAACGCGACCGTACCAGGGTAGACGTAGCTACTGTATATGCTCAGGCCGTACGCGCTGCGAGCACTGTACGCCGTACTAGACCACCAGTAGCCTCGGTCAGTACCATAGTTGAGGGAGCCATTGTAGACGTACCCGGTATACTTAAAATTATAAATTACTTTGCTATTAGAATCTGTTGCATTCTGGACAGTATTTAGATCTCCTGAGCCCCAGTTAGTATACTCAGCATAGCCTGGTTTGAGGTTAGTGTTGCTAATGGTAAGTCCCATATTACGAAAGAGTCCATAAAAATTCGTCCAGGTACTTGTTGTATTAACATTACTTGTACTGCCGCCAGTAGGTAAAGTCCAGCCTTTGGGACAAATACTTGTGTTGACGCTTTGATTATTTGTAGTAAATGAAGAGTTCCCAGCACCAGCGGTGGCAGTGTACCAGTTGTAATAACCAGTGGAACCAGAATTAGCTTCACTAAACAAGCCTGAACGATATGTAAACTTATTGGCGTCAGTAAAGTCAGATTTAGCAGAGTTTGGTAATACTATATCACTACCTGAGAAGTCTGAGCTAGCAGCTTTGAGAGTAGTATTATTTATTCTTAAGTTTTCTGTCATCCAACAACGACCGTCGGCAAATTTACGAACGGTATAAGTATTACCGTCGCGGGTGTCTTTGAGAGTATATTCAGCACTGTATTTTTGGCCAGAAATTAGTGGAGTTTTCTCACAAACACGGGGAGTCATTTCTTGCATGGTGGTAATCTCGGAAAGATCTGGATCGCGCATCACGCACCGCACAGCGAATCCGTCGTAACGGTTGTCGAGGCTGGTACCAGGGTTGACGCCGCTACTGCCTATGCGCAGGCTGTATGCGTTGGTAGCACTGCTGGCCGTACTAGACCACCAGTAGCCGTGGCTAGTACCATGGCCGAGGGAGCCATTGATGACGTACCCGGGATACTTGAAATTGTAGATTACTTTGCTATTAGAATCTGTCGCATTCTGGACAATATTCAGATCGCCTGAACCCCAGTTGGTATACTCATTTGCACCTGGTTTAAGATTAGTGTTACTAATGGTGAGTCCCATATTACGGAATAACTTATAATAATCAGACCAGGTACTTTCTGTATTTACATCACTTTGACCACCACCAGTTGGAAGAGTCCAGCCCTTTGGACAAATGGAAGATGGGGCTTGGCTACCTGCTGGGACAAAATTTCCGGTAGTATTAGCTGTACCACCAGTACCAGCAGTAGCGGCGTTCCATGAGTAATATCCTGTCTCTCCAGCATTAGAACTAGAAGCTATGTAGGATTGTACAGCATAATACCCTTTGTCTGCTGAGAAGTCTCTATTCCCGGAAGAAGTATTAAGTGAAGTGAGGGTATTGGTAGGTTTTACAACAGTGCTTGGGGAACTTTGGTTCCAATCGACGCCTTGGTTAAGATCAGTATCATCTTTACTTAGGCCGGCGGTAGTGAGTTTGAGCTTAAGGTTACTTGTCATCCAGCATCTACCGTCTCCAAGTTTTCTAATATTATACACGCTACCGTCTCGGGAATCTTTGAGTAGATAAGCGTCACTATAGGTTTGTCCAGAAAGATATGGGGTTTCTTCGCAATATTCGGGATGGGTAGCTAAATCTTGCATGGTGTTGGCTTTTTCTAGACCAATGAGTTTTCTGGGTGTAGCTACCATACTAAGCTGCACGCCAGTTTTGTAATGTCCTGAGTTATTGTTATTCTCGGCAAACTTAGCGGCAAAGACGATACGTTTGGTAGTAGAACTTAATGTATTATTAGCGCTTTCTGGTAAAGTTGCATTTTCTAGCCTACCAGTGCTCAAGCCGCTACCACTAGTACCATAAGTTGGTACAGTATAATATGTTAGTCCAGCATTAGTAGATGTATTATTAGTGGTGTTATTCGTCCAAGCAAAGCCCCAAGAATTATTAGCTAAACTACTACCAGTTGCGCCATTAGCTCCAGTAAGTGTAGTAGTACCGCCATCAAGTTTTAATGAAGAATATCCATTAGCATATGATACTTGTAATGTATAGCTATCTATATCAGAAGCAGAATATGTTACGTTACTACTAAGATATGCCGTATCACCAGGAGCTACCGTAGTAGAAAGAGTAGGATTACTGACGCTAAGTGAAGCAGTCGGATTTACCGCCGCATAACAATTATTAGAACCAAAAAATATATTAAGAATAAAGTTCCCCATTAAGAAAGCAAAGATGCTACACAATGGAATAACTAATCTCAAATATCGATAACGCGATATATCTAAGAGTTTATGTTTATTATTGTGTAGCATCGAGCCCTCCTTTTGTAGGTTCGACCTTAAGTCTGATGTAGTCTAAAAATCCACTAAAAGACTACATCAAAACTTTAAGGCCACTTTTTGTATATATACCGGGGCATCATTCTTGTATATTTATTAATACCACATACGCATCAGCGGAGATTGTAATATGATATTTTTGTATAAGTAATCGAGGAGATTCTCTATGGTAGATAGACAACTACTCCAAATACAAAAATGGCACCACGAGGGGTGACAAAACAATTTATCTAGTATACTAGTATAGCAACGAGACAAAAGGCCCTACATGGTGCCATCGCAACTCATTGCTATAAAATCTCGCAACTAGTCAAATTATAAATTGTTTTGTCTATTCCATTTTACCACAAATATTACCAAAAATACAAAAATCTACAAAATTCCTTAATTTTCCCGCCTCTCCACCTCATTACCGCCCCCACAAAAAATGTTGTAATTTTTACAACATTTATCAAAACATCAGCCAACATTCCTAAACACCAACCACCATTTCCTCAAAACGTATCCAGCACCTCCTCTACGAAGAAGACCCAGCCCCTCGCACCCCCCCCTACTTCCCCATTATCACCTTTATACTCACCCCTGTCTTCTGCACTTCCACCCTAGAAACATCTACTAACTTTTCGTATTCTCCCTCAGTATGAAGCTCCACCTCACTCGGCTGAGCAAACTCAATCACATCGCGCTCATGTACCTCCCCCGGTACGCCTCGCCGCATACTCACCCACATAAACCGCAACAACCGCGCCAAACTCCCCAGCCGCCCCGTCGCACTAATAAATCCTTTTGGTTGCTGGTACCAATCCCCTCCCCGCATCATCCCCGCCATCGTCGCCCCATTCAACACAATATAATCCGTCGTCTTCGGCGCAATTTTTTTACCATTAATAGCCCCCTCTGGCAAGTAGCTCTCCTTGCGATGGCCAAAATACCACTTCATGAGCTGCCAAATCGAAAACGTCCGCCCTTTCTTCCCCGTTTGCAATCTTTTTCGCACCTTTTCCATCTCAAAAATCTCCGTCGACCGCGCAAACATCCCCATCGTCATATAGCTCGGCGCATACCGCCAATGTTCTCCATTCACAGTAATATCCAGCGGATAAATCCGCCCTATCTCTCCCGCCTCAAAACGCGCAATTATCTCCGCCACCCCACCCTTCAATTCCGCATCTCCTTCTCGCCGCGCTTCTAAATCCCTATTAACAGCTTGCTCTGCATCAGAAACCTCAGCAGCATCTTTTCGCTCATCCAAAATCTCCACACCCCCAGAAACCTCAGTTCTCTCCACTCCCAGCATCCCCGCAATATCATTAAAATTTCCATAACCCAACACGCCCAAAGTAGCATCTTTTCCAGATGCCATTATTCCATTCACTGCCATCGTGGCAGAACCGTCACCGCCCGCCACAATCACCAAATCACCATCCGATACTAATTGCGATATTTTGCGCGCATTATCAGCAAAACTCGTCGCCTTAATCTCATAGCGCCCCACCATCCACCCTGGCAACCTCCGCACCGCCGACAACACCTCTGCTGTCACCGCTTCATGATGCGAAGCTCGCGGATTGTAGCAAACAAGCAATCTTTTCATTCAATATTTAATTACTCACCCTACCCACAACTACAACAAACAGGCAGTCGTCTCTTCCGTTACCACACTACTAGTACTCGTATCCGGACAAAGCGCTTTCTCATCAATCGACAAACCCCCAGGAATTAACCAGTTCAACAAACCATACATCAGCGCCCACGCCACCAGACCAACTATAATCTCATACAAACGCCGCTTCGCCACCATCACTTGTTGCTCACTATCGCGCGCCGTCATATATAATACACCAGCAATAATAGTACCGAGCACCGCCGCCACGCCCAGACCATAAACCAGCACATTAAGCACTAGCATCAAAATCATACCCACGCACCAATCTGCCGGCAAAATGCTTGTAGAAGTTTCTGCAATCACCTGTGGTCTAACCACAGCAACAGCACTAGTCGCAAAAACATCATTAGCTACAGCAACCACATCATCAGCTACACGATCAAAAGCGAAATCATCAGACATAGAGACCAAAGCACCCCCAGCCTCACCAGCCAAAGACACCCCAGGAACCATAGCATTCCCAGCACTCGCCTCACTCATCGCCATCACTGGAGCTGCACTAAAAGCAGACATCACCGCCACTCCTACTATTACTGCCACACCGGCCATTCTGCTAATAATTTTCTGCATATTCCTCCTATTTTAGATAGCCTTGCAAGCGCCGTGTCTGTTTGTGCTTGCGCAATTTCGAAAGCGCCTTTGCCTCAATCTGACGAATGCGTTCGCGCGTTACCGAAAACTCATTCCCCACTTCTTCCAAAGTATGTGGACGTCCCCCGCCAATCCCAAAACGCAACCGAATAATCTTCTGCTCACGCTCGCTCAAAGTCGTCAAAATCTCCGCGATTTGCTCCTTCAGAATCTGGTTTGCTGTCGCATCTTCTGGCGAATCCCGTTCCGAATCCTCCACAAAATCCCCCAACACCGACTCTTCATCATCACCATCACGGCCCACACTAGCATCGAGCGAAGCAATATCCTGCTTGATTCGCATAACATAATCAATCTTCTCTACTTCCATGCCCATCGCCTCAGCGATTTCTTCATTAGTCGGCTCGCGATTCATCTCTTGCGTCAAGCGCCGCGTCGTGCGCAAAACCTTATTGATCGTCTCTACCATATGCACCGGAATCCGAATCGTCCGCGCCTGATCCGCAATTGCCCGCGTAATCGCCTGACGAATCCACCACGTCGCATAAGTAGAAAACTTAAACCCTTTTTCCGGATCAAACTTCTCTACCGCCCTCAGCAAACCAGTATTACCCTCTTGTATCAAATCCAAAAAATCCAAGCCACGGCCACCGTAACGTTTCGCAATCGACACTACCAAACGCATATTTGCTTCGGCTAACTTGTCTTTTGCTCGCTTATCCCCCTCTACCGCACGCTTCGCCAGTTCTTGCTCTTCTTCCAACTCCAATAAAGGAATCTTACCAATTTCCCTGAGATACATCCGAACCGAATCATCAGCAAAGGCGTCTACATTATCCGCCGTAATTGCCAATTCTTCATCAGAAAAAGTGTCCTCACCGGCCAGTTCGTCTGCGTCCGGTTCGTCCAAATCAAATGATTTTGCCTTTAAGATATCTTCTTCGTCATTATCCATCATCTACAATAATACTAAAAATCCCCCAATAAATCAAGCTTAAAATTACCCTAAAACCTCACCTAAAAGACACCCCTCACGGGATGCCCTTTAGACACAAATAGTGTAAATAACGCTCTACTCAGACCAATCTAGAGAATTCTAGAACTTGTGTTTGAGATAAAGTTTCGCAATCAAGGTTAGACCAGCGATACTAGCCAAGCCTACCGACACGATCAAGGTCAAAGTACCAAGATCAAGCGCACCAGACTCGAAGAGACCGATAATACCAGTACCTGGCGCATTTAGACCTGGATCCTTTTCACCTGGATCATTGCTACCTGGTTTGTTATCATCGCCACCAGTACTTGTGTTTGGCAAAGTCGAAGTCATCAAACCTACAGAAACATTGTTATCAATTTTTGCCGCTGAATTTAACATTGCGACATAATATTTCATCAAAGTTCCTTGATCTGGATACTTGCTGTTAATCTGAGCAACTAAGCCAAGACAGTTTGTCGTATCCGAGCCACAAGTCGTAGTCGCTGTAGCATTATTAGTTGCAATACGAATAAAGTCCGTATTATTATATAGCGAAGTGAAGTTCACGAAACCGCTCACGCCTTCTGCAGCAGCAATCAATTCAGCTACTGTAGAATCTTCATTTACGTTAGCAGTTGGTGAAGCTGACTTTACGGCATTCAACAAAGTCGTTTTTACAGACTTCAAGCTGTTGTCCATTTGGTTAATCAAATCAATCACGTTAGCCGTATCAGTACGTTGCTTGAGATAAGTCAAAGCTTCTTCAACACTCTTATTAGTTACGGCATTTTGCGCTGCTGGAGAAAGATTATCCCAGAAAGTTTTATTGTCCTTCACTGGAGCAGAATTCTGGAAAAAGGCCTTTGCACCTGCATTGTAAGGTTCCGCAGCTTTTGCAGCGATCACTAATGGTTGCGCATTACGATAACCGGCAAAACCAGCACCAAACGAAACGCGTGCATAAAGCTTAGCTACGTTCTCTGCCAAAGTACCAGTCACGCGATTGATAAACTTATTCAAAGTATCATAGCTAGATTTAATATCAGTTTGGCTCATCTTGGAACTAATCAAAGCTTCGGTAATTCCAGCGATACTCGTATCGGTCTTACGTGCAATATTTGACAAAGTGTCAATTGCATTAGTCCAATCTTTGTAACCATCCATCGCCAACACGAAAGCGTTTAATTCCCGAGCATTCGTATTGCTTACCTTAGCACTTGGCAAAATCGCCAAAACTGCATTACGCACCGCATCAATATCTGCATCAGCTACAGCCGTATCATCTGCCGCATGTGCTTCGATCTCTGCTGCCAATTTAGTTTGCGCAGCATACAAAGTTTGATATTTACTAAAAGCAGAATCACTGCGAATTTGATTTACAAGTACGAAAAGATTTTGCGCAGAACTTTGTGGTGCAGCTGCTACTAGCATAATACCACCGTCTTCGCTCAAAGTCACAACGTCGCCACTAGCCAGATCTTCTCCGCCCTCACTAGCAAACGCTGCAGTTGGCACAGCCATGCCCAAAGCCAGCGCCAAAGCCAAGGCTGCTAAAATTTGTGTTTTGTGTTCTTTCATATTTTTGATAGCCTTCTTTTTTATTTATTTTGATAGTTGTTAAGCTTATTATACTACTACGAATTTTCCCGTCAAGCACTTTTCTCACTTCCTCCTTCATTTCTAGAAACAAAGTTTTCCACAGCAGCTTTATAGAATTCCAACTTACGAACCCTTTTCGTAGAGTGCCATAGTGCAAGGATAAAGCGAAGCGCGCAAACGAACCGTACTTAATGGTACGGAGAGTGCGCACTGGAACTTTAGACGCAGCAATATGATGCTATACGAAAAGGCCCCATTTTACGAATCTACCCCACGAACCCTTGCTGCAGAGCAGTCTAATACGAGAAAAGCTTGAAGCGCGGAGCGAAACGTATTCAACATACGTAGAGTGAGCACTGGAAAGCTTGACGAAGTAGTAGACTGCTATCCAGCAAGGCCCACATTAACGCTACCTTTTGAGAGCCATTATCTTCCGCAGTATCTCCTCATACTCTCGCTCCACCTCCTCTGTTCTTTCTTCATCCTCCAGCTGCTCGATTTGCTCCAACCTCTCCGTCAGCACATCCACTTCTTTTTTGCTCGTTTCCACCTTTAATCGCTTCAACAATTCCTGCGCTTCTTGCTCTAACGCTTCCACCGTCCAACCTTGATATTTTTCCTCAAACACCAATTCCAATTCTGCCAATTTCGTCTCGTCTTCCGGCAATTCCACACCTTTAATATTCGTCACGCCCCCGTAAATCATAATCGCCTGCAAACTCCCCCGCATCCCCTCCAGCAAATCCGGCTCCACCGTCGATTCCACTTTTTTATACCGCTTCACCGTCTCAGTAATTTTCTTGGCATGCAAATCCTCCACGCTACAATCCAACCGCCGCGCCACCAATTTCTCATAATGCTTCCTCTCCACCGCATCACTCACATATTTCAAAATTTTCATGGCAATATCCGAATATTCTCGTTTCCCTGCTCCGGAAGTCAAATCCAAATTTTCTTCATACTTATCTAGCAGCCAATCGATCGCCGGCCGATAATTCTGTACCGCCTCCTGCCATAATTTCGGACTTTTCTGAATCAATTCATCCGGATCCTTGGCGCCATGATAGTCAGAAATCACGCTCAAATTCACCCCCAAATCCCCCGCCATCATAATCGCACGTTCTGTCGCTTTCACGCCCGCCGCATCGCCATCATAAGCCAACCGCACATCCGGCGTCAATCGCGACAAAGTTTTCAAATGCGATTCCGTCATCGCCGTGCCACTCGTCGCCACCGCCTCGCGCACCCCCGCCTGATGCGAAGAAATCACATCCATATTCCCCTCTACAATCACCACAAAATTATGTTGCCGAATCGCCTCCTTCGCTGGCGCCAGCCCAAAAATAAACCGACTTTTATTAAACAGCAACGTCTCCGGCGTGTTCAAATATTTCGGCTCCCCCTCCCCAATAATCCGCGCCGTAAACCCAATCACCCCATTCGTATCGATAAAAGGCACCATCATCCTCCCCCGAAAAAGATCCCCTCCAAAACGATTCAACAGCCCCGCCCCCTCCAACTCATCCGGCTTATATCCTTTTTTCTCCAAAAACTGCACCAAAGCCTTACCATGATTCGGCGCATACCCGATCCGAAAACTTTTCACCGTACCTTTGAGCATCTGCCGTTTCGCCACCACATAATCAATTGCTACTTGACTTTTTGTCAAACAAAACTGATAATATCGACACGCCAATTCAATCGCTTCCCTCATCCGTGCTTTTTTCGCCGCTACCGCTCGATCACCCCCGCTATAAGTTTTTAATTCCACCCCTGCCTGCGCTGCCAACTTTTCCAAAGCTTCCCGAAAAGAAATCCCCTCCACTTCCATAATAAACGCAAAAATATCCCCACCTTTATTCGCCGAAAAATCATGCCAAATCCCTTTTTCCGGCGACACCATAAAACTCGGGGTCTTATCTACACCCCACGGCGAGCGCCCCTTTAACGTCCGTCCAGCACGCTTCAGCTCCACATACTGCCCGACCACATCCTCCACCGGTAGCCGCGCCCGAATTTCTTCTTTCGCGTCATCCATATTCTCATTATACCATAAATACCCCAATCCACCACCGCTTTTCCATCTTAATCTCATATCCCCACCATTTACGCCCACTTACTCTTGACACATAACTTATCCTATGATACAATAACAAAGTTCGGCCTAGGCACCATATCTTACTAATCTATTCGCCGAGCATTCGCACCTTACGAATATTAAAACCGCCAAAAACCAAAAAGGATGTGACAAAAACATGAATCAACGTTTCTTTGTCTTCAGAGGCTCCAAAAACCTGCCTCAGAGCGCTCGCCGCGGCGAGATGATGACCCTGTATCTCTATGAGCAACTCGCCAACCAATTCGTCACTATTACACTGGAAGTAAGCAGCATCGAAGAAACCTACCGCCACCTCATGATATGGGGAGATACCGAAATCAACAAAAAACACTACACGGCTTCGGTAAAAATCGACAAACATTATAATCACAAATCCAACGTCATCCTCAATGACCCCATTTAATATTCCTCGCCCCCAATCGGGGGCTTTTTTCTTGCCACTCAGAGTTTTATGCTATAATTAAATCATGGATAAGCTTGAGTATCTCAATCACATTTCCCAATCAAATCGCCCCGTCGCCCCTGTCAAAAAATCTTTCATCAGCGGCAGCCTGATTGTGAAAATTTTAGTGATTGGCGTCATGCTTACAGCTTTGTTAATCTGCATCGGCATGGTCATCAACACCGGCCCCGCCCGTGCCACCGACCTCTCCCGCCAGCTCTACACCCGCATTATTAACGTCAATAAAACCATCTCCACCTACAATCCCAAGCTCAAATCTTCCCAGTTACGCTCTATTAGCTATTCCCTTTCTGGTACGCTCACCGGCACCGAAGCTCAATTAGGCGCCTATCTCAAAGCTACTTATCCCGACAGCAATGCCCCACTCTCTCCCTCCGCCGAGACCGCCCAGCTCGAGACTGCCAGCATCACCAAAATCAACGATACTCTTTACACCGCCCAGCTCAATGGCACTCTGGATCGGGCCTACGCCACCCAAATCCATTTCCAAGTTTCCCTCCTTATGTCCATGACTAGCGAGCTACTTTCTCGCGACCAAGATAAAAACCTCGGTCAAATCCTCGATAATTTCTACAGCAACCTCAATACTATCGAACAAAGCCTTGATAATTATAGCAATCCCGGCGCCTAGCTCCCATCCTATAACCTCCACAAAATACCAATATCTCAAACCACATTCTCATAAAACCACCTCTATCCTTATACTCTGCACATTCTCCCAAAATTCCCTCTTGACAAAACGCTTATGTTAAGCTAAAATAAATACATAGCTCTGCTAATGAGTCTTATATTGGTTTTGTCGAACCACCAATATCTCTTATTGCCTAAGCGCATTTTTCATGTTACAATTTAACTATGAGTAAAACCAAATCCAACCCTAATTCTGCATCAAAAACCACTACCGACACTTCCAAACCTACCAATCCTCTTACTGCCATTGCCAAACAGCCCATTATCGGCGAGTTCAAAGAATTCATCAATCGCGGCAATGTCGTCGATTTGGCCATTGGTGTCGCCGTCGGTGGAGCCTTCACTACAATTGCCAAATCCCTGGTTGATGACATTATCATGCCAATTGTCAGTCTCATCGCCGGCGGTCTCGATTTTACTTCTCTCGCCATCGACATCCCCAATATCTTCGGCGCTGATACCGTCGCCCATATCGCCTACGGCAATTTTATCCAGAATGTTGTTAATTTTCTCATCATCGCCTTCACCGTCTTCATCATCGTGCGCACTCTCAACCGCCTAAACCGTCTCAAAGAAAAAGAACAAAAAGCCGCCGACGACGCCGCTAAGAAAGCCGATGACGCTGCCTCTAAGAAAGCTACTGACAAAGCCACCACGACCAAAAAAGACCACTAGTGAAACCACACCTAAATCCACCACAGAAGCCACATCTAGCACCGCCAAATCCAAACCCCTACCAAATAGCTACTGCTTCTTCAGAATCATTTCGTTAATATCGGTATTAAATTGCTCGTTAATCCGATTAATTGTACTCTGATCACACAAGACCATCATCAGCATAAAGCCAAAAAGATACATCGTTTCATAAAACATCACATATTCATTAAACCACGGCGCCGCACTCGTAAACCCCATAATACAAACTACCGCATAAATTAAATACAATACGCTAAAAATGTGCGCCAAAGGATTCGCGTGTTGACAAATCACAATCATCGCCGCAATCAACATCATCGCCACAAACATCCCTCTAGAAGTCAGCATATGTCCCCACGAAATAATACTAATCGCCGGACCGCCATCATCAAACATCCCACTCGGACAAGCCGACAATCCCAGCAACATCACCGCCACTGCCACCACCAAAAGATAATAGACTTTCGACATCTTCCAAGCTTCGCCTAACTGCCAAAGATATTTCCCCAGAAAAAGCGCCACGAAAACATTACTCAGCGCAAAAACCAACGAACTCCAAATTTCCAACCCCACATAATGACTAATCGTATATTCCGTATGGAATCCATAGCCAAAAATTTCGCTATTCATCGCAATGATCAAAAACGAAGTGCCCAAAAAAGTCATCATTGCCCCCACAATCAACCACTTACTCGGAAATCTTACTCGCTTCATCACGTTCCTTTATCGTCAAATTATAACTTAATCTCACCAAATCTGCAACCTCTTCTTCCGCCAATTGCCCACTCGGCACAATTTCAATCCCCCCGCGCCCAAAATAACGACTCTCCATCACCGTCTCATATTTCTCTCGCAGCACTTTACTAAGCTTGGGGTCTGTCCGCACTTCTAAAGTTTTAGGGCGCAAGACCAAAAACACTTTACCATCTGGCACCGCATAAAATTCATCGTCACCTCGTTTTTCGGTCGTAAAATCACCAATGCCACTAATTTCTGCAATTTTCAACATCTCTACTTTTCCTTACTTTAGCTTACCAATATACCACTGCAATTCTTCAATCGAACCTTGCACATCATCCAGCGCCCGATGCGCCTCGCGCTTCATAAACTTTTCCTGGCGCGCATTCTCAAAATACACTTTCCAAGCACTCACATCCAACATCCGATAATGCAAACGCTTCGACACTTCCGGCCACTCATTGTCAATAAACTTCCGATCTTGATGAATCGAATTTCCCGCCAAAATAATCTCATCACCAAAATACTGATCCATAAAATCTAAAACTTTTTGCTCCACTTTAGCCACATCTTCCCCTCCCGCATTCTGCGCCAGCAAACCATCACGCGACTCTGCATTCTTTTCCCAAAACTCCCCCACCATTCGCTCGCGCATCAAACTCTCTAGAACTTTCACCACCGCCGTCATTTGCGCAATCGGCTCCAAATCCCAACCCGTCGCAATTGCCGCCACCTCCAGAATCCGGTCCTGCTGCGGATCCAGACCCGTCATTTCCAAATCTATCCAAAGTAATTTTGCCTTTTTCATAATCTATATTATACCACATTCTTGACAATTATGACAGATTTACATTTCCGTAGGAACTTCAATTCCTAGTAGTTGTAATCCATGCAGCATTACTTTTAGATAAGCCTGCACCACTTTCATCAATTCCGCTTCTTTAGCATTTCCCACTACTTTCACACGCTCATAAAATCGCGAAAATTCTTGCGCCAATTCATAAAGATAATTGCAAACTTTATATGGTGCTTTTTCCAGCACTGCCTCTTGCAAAATCTCCCGGTATTGCAAAATCTTCATGCTCAAAGCTTTCACCGCTTGTTGCTCCTGCTCAGATAGTTCACCCTTATCACGCACTACATCCTGCACTAAAAACTCACAACCCACCTCATCTTTTATGGATTCAGCATCCTCATCGCGAGAGGCCCCTTCTATTTCTCTAGCAGATAATTCACTAGCCTGCGCATTCCCGCCACCTTGCTTCTGCAAAATCTTCTGCGCCCGCACCGCCGCATATATAATATATATGCCTGAATTACCAGTCATCGAAATCGACTCTTGCGGATCAAACACAATATCCCCGCCCATCTTATATTTCAAGAAAGCGTATTTAATCGCCGCTAGTACCAAACGTTCGTCCAAATCCACTTCTTCATCACCATCTTCGGATAACTCGCGCGCTCTTTGTTTTAACAAATCCCGCACCATCGCCAAAGTATCAACCGCTTTCAGGAAATTACCTTTTCGCGAAGACATCTTCACATTTCCCGGCAACTTCACCAAACCATGCGTCAAATGCGTCGTTCGCTCCACCAGTTTCGGCGCATACTCCGACACGCTGGCCAGTACCACTTTCATATAATCACTTTGCTCATTACCAGTCACCACGATCGATTCGTCAAAATGCCAATCATCCCATTTCGTAAAAATCAACCCCACGTCTTTAGTTTCGTAAGTCGGCACCCCCTCCCGATTGATAAACACCCGCGTATGCAATCCAACTTTTTCGCCCTTATAAACTATTGCACCGCCACTTTCCTCATAAGTAGTACCAATATGCGCCCGCACTTCACTCAAACCTCGGTCTACCACCGAAGATTCTGGATAATACTTATCAAATTTTACCCCAATTTGATCATAAAACTTTTCAAAATATTGATAGCTCAATTCCCGCCCCCGCCAATACAACTCCGCAAGCTCCGTATCATGCAAATCTTCCGCATTGATCCGATATAATTCCTTATTCAGACGGGTAATTTCCGCTTTCGCTGCCACATCATCCTCATAAGCTTGCGTCCCCTCCACATAGCACTTGGCAATATTCTCAATCGTCAAATCCTCAAGATGCTTCGATCGCTTATTCTTCTGAGCAACGCAGGCAGCCGAATTCTGCAAAGCAGAATTGGTAGCAGAAATCTGCCCATCATCAGCAATCTTATTCATAGCCAATAAAGCATACAAAGTTTTCGCCACATGCAAACCTACATCACCCCCAAAATTCACCCGCACTACTTTCGCACCGGCAAACTCTAGTAATCGCGAAATCGCATCCCCCACAATCGAAGTATACAAATGCCCCACATGCAACACTTTAAAAGGATTCGGATCAGAAAACTCCGCTATCACCGTCTTATCTTTATAGAGTCCACTCGCCACCGCCTGCTCTAAATCTTCTGCAAACTTCTCTACCTCTGCAGAAACCGACGCTTCCGCCACAGTGAAATTAATAAAACCTGGTGCCGCCAGCTCAATCTGATAATTTGTAGTTTCTAGAAGCTCCGCCTTGATAAGCTCCGCAATCACCATCGGCGGTTTATGTACAGTTTTTGCTAGTTGCATCGCAAGATTAGTCGCATAATCAGCACCAGTCTCCGCCGGAGCCGGCACTACATTAGGCTCCACCTTCACACTGTACAGTTTTTCTACAACTTTTGCTAATTGCTTCTTTATGTCTTCCATATCCTACTCCGCAAACTTATCTTCAACCACTTATCAGTCTACTGCTCGAACTTCACTTCAATCGCACCCACACCCGATTCTAAATCTATCGTCCTCTCTCCCTGACCATAAACCGCATCATCACTCTGTTCCACTCCGTCAATCCTCACCGAACCAATCCCTTTGTCCACAGAAAACCTATAATCATCTTTGCGTCCCAGCAGTACCAAATCCAACCTACCCACGCCCGATTCTACCTTGCTCTTACCTATCAGCTCCGCTCGCACTTCCGTCTTACCGGCCCCGAGTTCCAAGCGCAAATTATTAATCTTACCTTGATCAACTTCTACCACGCCTGCACCACTATTGATTCTTGCGCCTTCCGCTACGTTTAATTCCCTAATTTTCGTCTTGCCTGCCCCCAAATCCAAATCCAGATTCCTCACCACTAGACGTTCAATCTCCAGTGCCCCCGCCCCAGCATTTATCTCTACATCCGTCAACACCAACTTTTCTGGCAGATACAACACAAGTTCCGCACTATCAAACCAACTCGAAAACGCAAAATGCGAACTCTCTTCCACAAACAAAGTATTGCCAATTTGACGAGTCACAATATACTTATTGTTCGTGTCAACCTTAATTTGATTTTCATTAGTCAGCCTCAACTTCGCATTTGTCGCGCCAGTCTTAATCACTAATTTCGTAATCTCACTTGTATCCTCAGCATTCCCCTCCCAAAGCGTGCTAAACTCTCCACTACTAAAACCATCATCCACCCCCGCTATACGGCCTACCAGCGCAAACGCCCCCACAATCGCCGCAAAAATCCCCACTATAATCACAGCTGCCAAGCACAGCGCGAAAAACTTAATCAGTTTCTGTGCGGCTCTCATCGAATCTCCACGCCGCCAAACACACAGGTAGCATCAATATACAAAGTCGTCTTCGCCTGCTCTTTTGCCTTGGCCGTTTTTCGCTTATCGCTCACACCACCAAAAATCGCTGAAGACGCCACCTCTACCTTTACATCATCCGGAACATAAATAATAATTCCGCCAAACACGCTACTGGCTCGCACAATCGCTTCATTCTGAATCTTCGCCTCACGCAAATCCAAATCCGCCCCGCCAAACACGGCGTCAATGCGACACCCCTCAAACGTTTTCCCGTCAAAATCTATCTTTTGGTCACTGAAAGTCGACCAATAAGCATGCTGCTCAAACTCTTCGTCTTCCTCATCATCATCCTCATCTTCATCATCATCGTCATCTATTCTTTCGCTTTTGGTCTTTTTTTTATCAGAAACGATCTCGCCCTCAGCAATATGCTCAGTCTTAGCCCGGCTATGATGACGCGCTTCTGCCTGCGCTCGTCGCGCCTCTCTAATTTTATCATTCACCTCGCCATTCGACATCGCATGCAAAATCACCGTCAAGCCCACAATTACCAAAATAATCGGCAACAATAATTTCCACATGATGCCAAACGGTACTATGCCCAAACAAGCCAGCAACAGACACACGCCAATCACTACCCCAGCCAAAGCCCCACCTTTATGCTTCTCCGTCAGCAAAGACACAAAACATGGCACAATAATAAACAGTGTCCACCACCCCGGGAAAAAGATATCAATCTTCGCAATCCCCAAAGCGTTAACCCCCAAAATCACCCCCAACGCTACCAGGATAATCCCCCAGAGCCAACTACTTGCTTTCTTCATCTATTCAATTCTCCTCAATAATTACCTCTATTGTAGCACAAAATCACACCTGATGTCTACCACAAAACGCATTTTATTTCTAACATTCTCGTAACGATCTCTCGTCAAACTAAAACTTACCGCAAAATCCCCATCCAAACTCACCGACCACAATCACAAAACGATACTTACTCTACCATCCCTCGCAACATTCTCACGAGAGAATAACACCTTTTGGACCTTACCATAACATTATCATCCGCCAACAACACCTTCAAATTTTGCCTATTGACAAAACGCTTATGGTATGCTACAATAAAAGTATCGCTCTGCTAATGAGCTTAGGATTTTGATATACTAAAACCATATACCAAAACTCCGCCCGCCTTACTTCACCAAGCTTTTCACAAACTCCAAGAAAAGCGGGTGTGCCTGCAGCGGTCGTGACCGAAACTCCGGATGCGCCTGAGTCGCCACAAAAAACTTACAAGCTGGCGCCTCAATAAATTCTATCAATTTACCATCCGGCGAAGTGCCTGATACCATCACCCCACCTCGCTCAATCTCTGGCAAAAACTTTTGATTCACTTCATAACGATGCCGGTGTCGTTCCACAATTTCCTCTGCATCATAAATCGCCTCTGTCTTCGTCCCCGGCTTTAACTTTGCAGTATAATTCCCCAGTCGCATCGTCCCGCCTGTCATTTCCTTGCCCTCTTGATCAGGCATAATATATATTATATTATTATTTTGCTCCGCCGAAGCTCCAAATTCTTCCGAACTAGCATTTTTAATTCCGCCCTTCCGCACCGCCGCAATGCAAGCCACCTGCATTCCCAGGCACAAGCCCAGATATGGCAAATCGTTCTCCAGCGCATAGGTTGCCGCTGCAATCTTCCCCTCTACTCCCCGCTCGCCAAAACCACCTGGCACTACAATTCCATCCACATCACCAAAAGCCTCTGCCGCCGTGCTCGACTGCAAATTCTCTGCATTAATCCACTTAATCTTCAGATTCACCTTGTTCCACGCCGCCGCAGCCTGCAATGCCTCTGTCACACAAATATACGCATCATCGTTACCAACATATTTCGCCACCAAACCTACCGTCACCGTCTTGTCATGTTGATGATTGCGCAAATCAGAAAACTCCTGCCAGCGCGACATGTCGGGCTCTTTTTCTGCTCCCGTAAAATCATTGAGAATTTCAATCACACCCGATTTCAGCACATTAAACGGTACATCATATACCGACGCAATATCCGGCAAATTCAACACCGCCCGACTCTCAATCCCCGAGAAAGCCGCAATCTTTTCGCACATCGCCCGCGGCGCCGGTCTTTCCGTCCGACACACCACCACATCCGGAATAATCCCAAAGCCCCGCAAATCCTTCAGCGCATTCTGCGCCGGCTTCGTCTTTAGCTCTTTCGAAGTATTAATCCACGGCACATATACCACATGCACATACAGACAATTCTTCCGACCTACTCGATTCGCAAACAATCGAATCGCCTCAATAAAACTCAACCCCTCATAATCCCCTACTGTACCACCAATTTCCACGATATGTATATCGCTACCTTGGCCTGCTTTCTCGATTTTTTCTTGCACCAAATCCGTAAAATGCGGCACCATCTGCACCGTCTTGCCCTTAAAACCGCCGCTACGTTCTTTGTTAATAATCTCCTGATACAGAGCTCCAGAAAGCACACTAGAAAACTGATTTGTCTCAAAATCCAAAAACCGCTCGTAATGCCCCAAATCCAAATCCGTTTCCTTACCATCCTGCGTCACAAAACATTCCCCATGCTCCACCGGATTCAATAAACCCGCATCCACATTCAAATATGGATCACACTTCTGAATAGAAACTTTATATCCTTGCGCTTTCAGAATCGCCCCAATCGAAGCCGCCGTAATTCCTTTGCCCACACCAGAAAGCACGCCACCAGTCACAAAGATATATTTAATATTATTTTGCATTTTTTTATTTTTCTGCATCGGGCACCTCCTCAATTCCTTTCTTTACTCTTTCGCCCACACTTCCTACGCCTATTTTAACATAAAAATTCTTCTCTTTCCCACTTTCTCAACGCTTTTAATACAAAACTGTAAGAATTTTGTGGTTCTTTACACTTTTCTGTGGGACTTGTTTGTGAGGTCTAGGATTTTGAGGAA
>CAYUHY010000007.1:0-43645 GCA_964444615.1 uncultured Candidatus Saccharibacteria bacterium
GCCCTCCTTTTTGTGGATTTTATGTATATATACTTTTGGGCGTCAGTATTTTATTTATACCTAAAAGTTATTCAGAAAAAGAATAAAGTAATAGAGGATTCTTCTTCATATAACTAAAAGTACTAGTAATAAAAACGACACCGCAAGGGTGCAATATAATCCAGAGTGGCGACACTAGTGTATCGACAACAACGATTAACTTCCCTTACGGTGTCATTATAGTTGTCGATCAAAAACATGTGTTACCACCAAACAGTGTGCCACAATTCTATTCTGAATTATATTGCACTTCTATTATATTCTATATTTTTAATTTTGTATACGTTTTTTCGCACATTTATTTTCAATACGGCAAAATCTACCGCACAATCTAATATTTTCCAAACTTCTTCCGAACTTTTCTATGATGCATGCTATAATATTAGTATGAGCAAAATTCTAATCATTGGCAATGTACTGAAAGATGTTTATATCAAGTTGGACGACCGTCACAATGATTTTGAGACTGATGCTAATGATATTGATTGGCTAAACCTTGGTTTTAATGGCGCTGCACATAGTTTCTTTCGTCGCACTAGTGTTTATGGTGGTGCGGCGGTATCACTGTCCGTGTTAAACCGCCTGGGCTTAAGCGCAGAAATTCTCAATTCTCGTACCGAAATCATCGATGGCGAAGTTAATTGGCTCGGTGAACCTGATAATTATCGTTATATTTTGTGCCACCGCGACGAAATCACTTATTTCGTCCCCAGCAGCCGCAAAGTCACCGATTGGTCCATGCCGACCGATAATCCAGAATGGATTTTAGTAGACCGTTCTACTAATGTTTCTACCAAGCTAGTCGACGAAATCAAAAATTTCCTCAAGTTCTCCCCTACTACCAAGCTTGCCGTCCATGCCGAGAAACATGCTACGCCTGCCGGAGAAAAACTCGCACGCATGGCCGACATTCTCTTCATCGAAGACGAGCCCGCTATGCACCCAGATGTAGAAATTGTCGATCATATTGATCCACCACAGCCTCACAAACAATTAGTTTGCCATATTAGTCCTCGCAAAATCGTTTTTGGCGATGCCGAAGAAAGTTGGTCGCTAAACAAAACCGACATGATGACACATCTTACAGTTTATTCTACCATCGTCGCTACAATTTTGGGTGTCATTTCCGTAGGCGGCTCCCCCACCGATGCCGTTTTGTGGGCGCGTATTAATGCCGAGCAAGCCACCATCGCTGGTTCCCTCTCCACCAAAAAACTCCAAGAATTCGCCAAAAAAGAAAAAGAAAAACGCGCCAATCTACCTTTAGTAGCCAAATTAATTATGGCACCAAAAAAAGGCGTTTTAGCTATGGACGAATCCGAACCAAAACTAACCGAACGCCTGGTCAAAGCTGGCATTGCTGGCACCGAGTCCAAACGCAAAGCTTATCGAGAAATGCTCCTCACCACTCCAGATTTAGAAAAATATCTCAGCGCCGTTATTCTCAGCGAGACCAGCGCCAAGCAAAGAATCAAGCAACGCCAATCCATCGCTGCTTACCTAACTGGCCGCGGCATTATTACTGGCCTCAAAGTCGATCAAGGCCTAGCAGAAATTCCAGAAACTGGCGAAACTTACACTACCGGCATCGAAAGCTTGCCAGAACGTCTCCGCACAGCTTATAATAATGGTTTCCGATTCGCCAAATGGCGAGCCGCCTTCCAGATCCAAAAAGACCAACCCAGCTTCATCGCCGTAGAACGCAACGCAGAATTATTGGCCAGTTTTGCCAAAGAATGCCAGCTTGCGGGTGTCGTCCCCATCGTAGAATCCGATATTACAATGGATGGCAATTACTCCGTCGAAGAGTGCGCCGCCACTACCGACCGCATTCTCAATACTATCTTCATCAAGCTCGAACAACGTCGCATTGACCTCAGTGGTTGCTTGCTTAAGACCAATATGGTAATTAGCGGCAGCACCGCAGAAACTCCGGCAAATGCCGATGCTATCGGAATGGCTACCGCCGCTATCTTACGCCATGCCGTACCAAAATATCTTGGTGGCGTCTTACTACTTAGCGGTGGCCAACCCGCCAAAGTTGCCACCCAAAACTTCACCGCTATTTGCCAAAACGCACCATATCCTTGGCCAATTAGTTTTGCCTTTGGGCGCGCCCTGCAAGAACCCTCTATGATTACCTGGAAAGGTCAGCCTGACAATATCGTCGCCGCTCAAGCCGCCCTCAAACGCCACCTCGAAGCTAATATTGATGCGCTTAGATATTTAAGATAAGATATTTTAATAATTAATCCAACCAAAAATCAAAAAGACACCCTCTCCCCAGGGTGCCTTTTCAAGCTCAAAATATCGTCTAATACTAAGCCTTAGTCTCTTCCGTAGCAGCGGCAGTATCAGCAGACTCAGTAGCTTCCGTAGCTTCGGCTGCTTGAGCATCTTCAGCTTCACGCGCAGCAGCTTCTGCAGCTGGATCATAAACGTTCGCAACTACTGTGTCACTAGCAAGCTCACGATCAGCCAATTCTACACCAGCTGGCAATTGCAAATCTACCAAAGTCAACTTATCGTCTTGATTAGCCAACTTACTACCGTCCACGATAATTTCTTTTGGCAAATCTGATGGTTTCGCCTTTACGGCTACTTCTTCCAAAACCTGCAAAATCACATAGTGCAACTTAGCTGCTTCAGATTTCTCAAAGTCCACAATTGTAATCGGAGTAGTAGCTTCCACCACCTCATCAGCAGAAACTGCTTGGAATTCTACATTTATAATGCGACGACTAACTGGATCAATCCCAATATTCTTTACGATCGCCAATTGCTTGCTACCATCAATATCCAATTCGATTGGTGAGTGATAACCAGCCTCATTTAAGACCTTTTCCGTGGCATTATAGCTCGATTTTGCCAAAACTGGCTCGCCCTCACCATAAACCACTGACGGAATCAAACCCGCCTCGCGCAAAGCTTTAGCCTTATGACCCTGCTCGGTACGCTTATTCAAAGATAATTGATTAGACATAAAACATAACTCCTTTAACTGATAATAGGTATACTTTGTATCATTTTACTACATTTGTCTCTGTTTGACAAGATTAAAGCAACTTCGAATACATCAGATATTTTTTATGATATCCGTCAAACGTGATTTGTCTAAAGCATAAACTCCAATATTATTGATTTCCTTATTATTATCAATACTAATAAGTTCTTCCCTGACAAACAATCTTTTAAAAACTCTCTCAAGCGCACTCTTTCTTGCATATTATCAGCAGCATAAAGAAACTCGGTAGCGACAGGCAATATGCTCGTAAAAACACAACCTTGTGACTGTAGCTCTTCATAAAGTCTTCGCAGCTCAACCACGTTAGACAAATCAATTAAAAAACTAGCATCCACAACTAGTTTCGCTCCAGCCACTACTTCTTTTAAAGCTGCATTATACACTAACCTTACGCCATTTGCAGGCGTTGTTTTATTTCCCATGCTTGAGTTTCTTCCTCATACTTTCCGACAATTTCTGCAACATCAGAAAAAAGATCCATATACTTACTATCGGTAATGTCTATTTGATTTTTCAACTCTGTCGATATTACTTGAGACAAATTGTCCATATCCGCCATAATCAAACCATCAAAATCATTACCAACCCTCCCCATCAGCCTTCCAATAGTCTCTTCCAAGGTCTGATTATCCTTATTCATACTTTTATTGTATCAAATTACAATTCACCAGTCAAACTCCACATCCAAAATCGCTCCTATAGGCACAAAAAGTAGGAGTATTTTTACTCCTACTTTTCAACACTATTTCCTTTTACGCTTCGCGTTTGCGTTTCAGTACACGACTGACAATCCAGAAAATAATCAAGAAAATCAGCAAAATCACAATAAACAAGAACCAAATTGGACACAAGAAAACTAGTTTTTCTTCTACACTTTCCTGATCAAAGATTTTCACCGTGGAACGCACCTTGAAAATCCCCAGCTGTGGCGCACCATCCCATTTAATTTCGTTATAACGCTTAGTCTCTGGAAAAACAATATTATTTTCTGGTGTTTCTTCATTGGTATAAACTTCTTCGTCACTAAAGAGTGGAAAAACTTGAAGTTTATAAGTAGCACGGGTATAAACATTACCAGTATTCTCTACCAAAGAAGATGCCATAATTGGCGGATTGAATAAGAAACCTGAAATTTTATTTTCTAGAATCTTACCAGTCTCAACAACTTCCCCGTCAACGTTAGCATATATCACATAAGCCAGCTGGTGTACCGCCTCAATATTTCCAGACTGATCTGAAGCATTCTTCATCGTTACTAAAATCGCAGCACTCTGCATACCACCGTGGAAATCCTCAGGAACCTTAACGGTATAGTGCAGCTTCTTTTCCTTGCCAGCATCTACTGTCCCCGTCATCTCATCTACAGTTATCCATTCACGAATATCCGTATACTTGTTTTCAGTAGAAAAATCAGCCTCGTATTTTTCATTAGTCACAGTATATGGCGCAAAGGAAATTTCATAATCAAAATCTTTAGTTCCCTCGTTTAACAATTCAAAACTGCCAGTTTTTTCTGATCCTGGTTTCACTACGTCCATAGCATCATACGAGGGAGAAATTGCAATACGATAATCCGGCTTTTCCTCTGCATATGCCGACCCAACTACACCAAAAGCCAAAAACAGCACAGCCATAAACAACGATATAATATTCAACTTATTTTTTCTCATTAACCTCCTTATTTACCTTATTTTATCATAAACTGCAGCTTAACACAACATAAAAGCATCGCCCCCATAGAGCGATGCTTTTTCAACAACTTAATGGAAATTAAGCGTTAATATCAGAAGCAGTAAATGTTACTTGACCCGTGTAAGTACCAGCAGCCTGCGTATCAATAAGAGCAGCACCGAAAGTTACAGTAGTTTTGTTACCAGTTGCAGCAGTCTGACTACCTGAAGTTGCGATGTTAGTAGCTTTATCAGTAACACCAGCATACTTACCAACACCATCGTTCTTAAAACCGTCAACGATATCAGCACCTGTTACGGTGAAGCCCCAAACAGACTTATCATTCTCAGTAGCTAAAGCAACTGGCGCAGTAGTCGTACCAGAAAGTGCAACGATTTCATCAACAGGAGTATTAGTTACATCACTAGTCAAGCTAGTTGCAGTACCATTCGCTGCAGTACCAGCAATCTTCAACTCATAACCTTTGGTGTTATTAGTGATAACAGTCGCATCAATCGTAGGATGAGCAGAACCATCACCGAGATCAGCTTCTTTACTACTTAAGGTAAGGCTCAATTTCTTCTTAATCGTCAATTTAACAGCAGCATTATTGGTTACAGTACCATCACCAGCAGAACCATCAGTATCGCCCTGATCCGTTACAGTCAAGCCATTCTCACTAGTTACATCAGCAGCATACGAACTCAATGGCAATGCAGCAACACCAAGACCAGCCACAACACCTAAAACGGCGATGGTTTTTGATAAATTAGACATAAATAAACTCCTTTTATTTGTCTGTTTAGTTTATATTTTCGATCTCTTAATACTTACTATTATACATGAGCATTTTCTGCGCGTCAACACACTTTTTTCACAAAATTCCCTCCACCTTTTTCCACAAAACCTTTTACGCTTGAATGTTGTAAATCTCACATTTTATAACTTATTTTTTACAACATTTTTAGTGTTCCCGACCACCGAAACCACTGTAATTTCATCAACATTTTCCCTAGTTTTGATTGACTTCCGCTATCCGTCGTGCTTTAATTTAATTAACACTCTATTCGTGGTGGGCACAACGAGTAAAATACATACGCTAACTGTGAGGTAAATTTTATTTTATGACTAGCCCATCCAAAGAACGTTTAAACTGTTTTATTGATGAAACTGGCAATTTCAATTTTACCGGACCTGGCAAGCCTTGCCTTTACGGAGTCGCTTTTACTTTTCATGATAGCGCTAATTCCTTAGAGCCAGCTATTAGTATTCACCAGTCAAACCCAGCCATCGCGAAACTCACCGATACAATTCATCTATCGGATATCATCGCGCATCGACACGATTACGCAAATTTGCAACCCGAAGAATGTCTTGAAATTTTTTGGAGCACCCACCGCTTCGCACGTTATGCACCCATCAAACTACACACCACAATCGTCGATATGAATAATCTCACCGAAAAATCTCAACTAATCGCGGCATTATACGATCAAATCAACAACTTTATTGAGTCAATTACCTCCATACTACTCCAATATAAAAAAGTTGTAGTCTACTACGATCACGGACAAAAAGAACTCGCTGCTATTCTACGCGATATTTTCCGCAATTACCCTAACCTTGAATTCAAACCCAACTTCGACCACACCAAGAAGTGCTTATTTCAAGTTTCCGACATGATGACTGCACTTGATAAAATCAATTACAAAGTCTCTCAAGGTATACCTCTTGCTTCAGGTGAAAAATTTTTCTTAGACAACGTTCCGCTATCACAGGTTATGCGTGGCCTCAAACCAAAAAGATGGTAAACAAAACTACCTCACCATAACAGATGAGGTAGTATGTGCCGAGACCAAGTCAATCGGCGCGAGAGCAGACCCTGAATAACTCAAAGGTTATTCTTCAGTCCTAAAGAGACAAACATCTCTTATAACTCCATTATACACCTTATGATTATAAAAGTCAATACTTTTAAGCAATTTTTATCTACTCACCTCTATAAAAATCTCCACAAAATGTTGTAAAAATTACAACATTTTATATATCAACCATCCTTCGCGTACTAAATTTCCCATCACCTTTAGAAGAACTACCTTACTCCGGGATCAGAAACGGCTGTTCGGGCATTTCCAATAGATTAAAATACGTCTGCATTGTAAAAGTTGGCAAAGCAAACATCTTCAGAATATTAAAAATATCCTGACGCAACAATTCTACCGGCTCATCATTAATCAAATCTGCCTCAATCTTCAGATAATATGGCTCGATTCCCTCTACTTTGTCTACATAGATCACCGTGTGATCATCCAGCCACAGCTGACGCCGCTGCCGGCTAATCTCCGCCACTTTCCGAAACCCCAGCTGATGAATAATCCCCGTCGCCTCAGTATAATCTTTTACTTCTGTAAAATTCACCCAGTCGATTCCGCTATCCTCGATGTGGCGCTTCAAATACATTGAATAAATCGCCGGCTGATCCGTCGTGCGCACTTCCGTACGCATCACCATCCGCGGGAAGTTCATATTCGGCTGATAATCATGCGGAACATACACCCGCTCATGCTGCCAAATAATCGGCGAGAGCTCCATGCCCACATTTGTCAATTGTTTTTCTAACGCCCCCAAATCTGGTAATTGACTTTTAATTATCAGCTTCTTCATACCACCATTATAACACAAAACGTAAGTTTTATGTCAAACCATTTTATATTCCCCCACCATATACCACTCCCTGCTACATAATATATTACTTATCTCCTCACCATAGATCGCACTTTACTTCCCTGCCGCTCTCTGATATGATAATTCCAAGGATAGAAGCAACAAAGGAGCAATTCACCATGATAATTTTCTTAGTTATCTTATTAGCCGTGATTTTACTTATCGTAATTCCCGGCGTACGCATTATCAACCAATACGAACGCGGCGTCGTGCTGCGGCTGGGTAAATATTCCCGCATGCTAAACCCGGGTTTCCGTATTATTATTCCCTATATCGACCACATGACCAAAGTCGATGTCCGCACTACACCGATGGACATTCCCAAACAAGAAGTCATCACGCGCGACAATGTTACCGTCAATGTCGATGCAATTGTTTATTTCCGTGTTATTGACGCGCCCAAAGCCGTCCTTGAGACCACCAATTACGCTTACGCCACCAGCACGTTTGCGCAAACCGCCCTCCGTGATGTGACTGGTAATTTTGATCTCGACGAAATCCTCAGCAAACGCGACGAAATCTCTGCCCAAATTCGCGAAATTGTTGACGCTCAAACCGACAAATGGGGCATCGATATCGAAAATGTTAAACTCCAAAACATCGAACTCCCAGCCGACATGAAGCGTGCTATGGCCAAACAAGCCGAAGCCGAACGTGAACGCCGCGCCGCGATTATTTCTGCCGAGGGCGAAAAAGCTGCCGCTGCCGCCGTTTCCGAAGCTGCCCGTCTTCTCGCCACTACTCCCGGCGCACTCAATATTCGTACTCTCCAAACTCTCGAAAAAATCAGCACCGACCCTTCCCAAAAGACCGTCATTCTCTTACCAAACGACTTAGCCGATGGCCTTGCTAAATTCGCTCGTTAATCCATATGTAATTGTAGCAAGTTCAGCCTACACAGACCAAAATCACGTTAAATATAATTTTATAGATTTTTAACCCGCGCGAAACTAAAATACTCCTAGCTAATCAAACTAGGAGTATTTAGTCGCCTCAAAACCCAACGACGTAGAGCATCAAGCACTATCAAGCTCACTTCAAACTTTATCAATATCAGCCGAAAATATCGCTAAACTCACTTCAAGCTTTATCAATGTAAGCCAATAAATCCCCCTCAATTATCTACGGCGTGCAATTTTTACAATCTGCGTCTGGCTTGGTTGCATGCGTACCACAATTTTCCTAAGCATCTCTTTTCACTTTCAAGACAATAGCAACCGCACCCACTGCCGCAATTACTGCTGCTACGCCGATCGCAATTATTTTACCAATTTGATTTTGCGATTCACCAGTCGCAGGCACATCTACTGAATCATCATTATTCTCAGTAGCCTGATTCTCTGCCACTGTTTTCGCTTCGGCAGTTGTAATCTTTACTTTTTCTGGAGTCGCCGTTTTAGCTTGTGGTTGCTTGGATGGTTCTTCGCGTCCGTCAATCTTTACCCCCACAGTTTCGCTAGCTTTTACCGATATTACCTTTTTAATCTGATCCCCCGCATCTTCTTCAGACTTCACTTCCAACTTAATCGCAGTTGCTGGCGTCGCCACAATAGTTTCTAAATCACTATTTCCAGCTGCACTCTCATCACTAGTTATACTTTTATTAGTCCGCGTCGTCTCGCGTGCAGAAAGGTCAGAATGAATTGCCGTACTATTCGTGCGCGTAGTCGACTCTTGCGCCCGCGCATTAGCTTCTTGAGCTTCCATATTTAATAGCAATTGCGTAGAATTAGCAGCATCATTCAACGCCTCGGTCAATTCCATCATATCCACCACGTCACCGTTAGTGTATTCAATTAGCCCGGCAATATATTCATTAATTTGACGTCCGCGCACCGACCCCTTTTCTTGAGCTTTTCGTGCAACTTCTTGTGCCGCCAAAGCATTATCAATTGCTTGATCTAATGTGCTATTACTAGCTGGAATCGCCTCCTGCGCAAAAATATATTGACTACCAGCTAAGGTCAAGGCCAAACTCAACCCCAACGCGCCTAAAACTTGCGTGTTTTTCACTGCTATTCTCCCATTTAAGAATTATATGCTATTACCTCTAACCCCATTGTATCATATAAAACTCAGAAGTCAATATTCAGCACACAGTACTAAACATATGCAAGTATTAAAACATTTTCTTTAATCATTTACCTCGGTGCTTGCTTCTTCTACAAAATCACTCACTTGCGCCCCATGTCGCGCTTTATTCGCCCAAGTATCGGCTAGTTCATTCTCTTTCGTACCGATGTGCCCCCGCACCCACACCAGCTTCACATTGCCATGTCGATACAAGCCATAAGCCTTTTTTACCATTTCTAGATTTTTAATCGGCCCATTTTTCTTCCGCCAACCATTTTGTTCCCAAGTCGGAGCCCATTTCGTCAGCACATTTACCCAAAATTCCGAATCAGTATGAATCTCACAAGCTCGCCCATCAGCATATTTCAGCGCGCTAATTAATGCCAGACCCTCCATCCGAATATTCGTAGAGAGTTCTTCGCAACCCAACACTACCGGCCGACCATTTTCCATCACCGCAAATCCTCCCGGACCAGGATTAGGACTAGCGCTACCATCTGTCCATAAAACTATCACTTTACCTCCTAATATTTAACCAAATTCGCACCTTACTTAATAATCTCGTCAATAATACCGTACTCTTTGGCTTCTTCGGCACTCATCCAATTATCACGATCCATATCTTTTTCTACTTGTTTCAGATCTTTTCCCGTATTTTCCGCAAAAATCTCTGCCAATTTCTTCTTTAGATAAATTCCCTCTTTCAAAGCAATTTCCTGATCGGTAATCTTACCCTCGGTACCCGAAGATGGTTGATGAATCATAATCCGCGCATTCGGCAAGACAAAACGTTTCCCCTTAGCGCCGCAACTCAGCAACATCGCGCCCATCGAAGCCTGCAAACCAATCCCAATTGTCTGCACATCAGGCTTAATATAATTCATCGTATCAATAATTGCCATACCATCATAAACCGAACCCCCAGGCGAATTAATATATAATTTAATATCGCGCTTCGCATCTTCATTAGCTAAATATAACAATTGCGCCACCACCAAATTCGCCGTATGCGAATCCACTTGTTCGCCCAAAAACACAATTCTATCATTAAGCAAACGCGAGTAAATATCATACGCTCGCTCACCGCGTGGACTTTCTTCCACTACTGTTGGTACTAAATAATTCTTAATTTCTTTTTGCATATTTTCTCCTTACTTTATTAACTATTCACGAATCTGCTGTTCCATGTTTGAGTTCATCGCATTATTTAATTCACCCAAAGCCGCTTGATTTTTTTGATATTCCGCCACTAAATCATTATTATGATCAATTTTGCGATTTAATTCTTCACGTATTGTTTCTAGTGCTACTTTTTCTGCCTCCAACCTTTCTCGCTGCACTACAAAACTTTCTTTCGAACTAAAACATCCCGCTTGGTCAGCACATTCATTAAAACTTTTAATTTGTTGGTCCAACTTCTCTAACCGCGCAGTGTACGAGCGTCGACCATTAGTAATTTCTGTACTTAGCTGCGTCACTTCTTCCTGAATTTCCGCATTTCGATCTCGCAAAGCTTTAAACGGAGCTTGATAACTTTCATAATAATCTACAATCTTCAGACGATTCGTAAAATATTGTGCATAATGCTGCTCAAGTTCGGTCGGAATTTCTCGTAATTTCGTGCCTACTCGCGTATAAAGTTCTTCACTTTGTTCTTTATCTTCGTACAATGCTAATTCTTCTTCTACCCAATCGTGATTTTCTCTACGCACATCCTGCAACAAATCCGTCACTTTCTCACGTTCCCCCTTACCCAAACGCGACCACACAGCATGCAATAATTCATGCGCAGCCGTCACTTTGTTTGAATCTCGCAAATCCTCCGCTTGCACATCATAAATATAAATCTTATCCCCTGTATAACACCCCAGCAAAGACACTTCCGTTTGACGACTATCACAATGATCATTAAACTCCGTCGCAGCTTCAATCGCCGGTTGCGTAGCTAAGAAAATTCGCTCCCCCGCACCCGTCAACTCCAAACTTTTCCGAATCTCACCAACTGCACTATCTTCCTGATATTGCCAACCTTTCCAAATATCTTGAATCATCGGATTCTGGATCAATGCGTACAGCCCCAAAATCACCGCCGACGTCATCAAAATCGCCGTAACCTCTCGACGCTGATTTTTATTCAAAGTTGGCATTTTGCATTACCCATTAATCTTCCGTTATCCGTTAATTACTTTTAATTCCAAAGTATTCGGCTTCCCTTTTGCCATCACGATCTTAGCAATATTTCCTTTTTCTAATCTGCCATCAATCATCGCTTCGGCTAGCAAAGTCTCGATTCGATCTTCAATCACCCGTCGCAATGGACGCGCACCATTTTTCGGATCAAATCCCTCTTCAATCAATTGTTGCTTCACTTGTGGCGCAATTTGCAAGCCCAAACCTTTCGCCGCCAAACGTTTTTTCAGCTCCTCTACCAAATTATCAAAAATCTTTTCGACATTTGTCTCGGTCAAAGAATGAAAAACCAAAATCGCATCGAGACGATTAATCAATTCCGGCTTCATTACCTTCTTTAATTCTCGCCGTGCCACTTCTTTACTATTTTCGTATTCGTCGTCCAGTTTGCGCTTATCACTCAAACCTTTTGCTGCAAAACCAAATTCATCATCACGATACATTTCATTTGCGCCCAGATTCGACGTCAAGATCACAATTGTATTGTTAAATTTCACTTTGTTTCCTTGCCCATCTGTCAAGACACCGTCTTCCAAAATCTGCAATAGCATATTGAAAACATCTGGATGTGCTTTTTCAATCTCGTCAAACAATACCACCGCATATGGCTTGCGACGCACCGCTTCGGTAAGTTTACCGCCGTCTTCATAACCCACATAGCCGGCTGGAGCACCCACCAAACGCGAAACATTATGCTTCTCACCAAACTCCGACATATCAATTTTGATTAAAGCATTCTCACCACCAAAAACTTCGCGCGCAATCACTCGTGCCAGCTCCGTCTTACCCACACCAGTCGGACCCATAAACAAGAAACTACCAATTGGACGGTTCGGATCAGCAATACCACTGCGCCCCCGCCGAATTGCTTTCGCTACGGCTTTGACCGCTTCATTTTGCCCTACTACCGACTTTTTTAAATGCTCTTCCAACTTACCCAGCAATTCTAATTCTGAGCCATGCACTTTCGACACCGGAATTCCAGTCTTCAAAGAAATCGCCAAAGACAAATCATCTTCTGTCAACACTGGCAACTTCTCCGCACCCTTTTTCTGCATCTGCTTAATCGTTTTCTTCAATTGTTCAGCTTCAGTTTTTAGTTTCGCCGCTTGTTCAAAATCCTCCGACTCCGCCGCTTCTTGCATCTGCTCTTCTAATTCTTGCAAATGAATTTTCAACTTCTTGTATTCCGAACCACCATTTTTATCAGCAGAAACTTTTGCAATCGCCGCCGCCTCATCCAAAATATCTATTACTTTGTCCGGCATAAACCGATCATTGACATACCGCCCCGACATATTAATCGCTACTTCTAGCATTTCGTCCGGAATCTCTACGCCATGATGTTTTTCGTAATGACCTTTAATTCCCCGCAAAATCTTCAAGGTCACTTCTGGACTCGGTTCTTCTACCATTACGGTCTGGAAACGTCGCGCCAAAGCCTTATCTTTTTCAATATATTTACGATATTCATCCATCGTCGTCGCACCGATCAATTGCAATTGACCGCGCGCCAAAGCCGGCTTTAGAATATTCGCCGCATCCATCGTATTCTCGCCAGCGCCCGCTCCCGACAACAAATGTAACTCATCAATAAAGAGAATTAAGTCATCATTATTGACTGCTTCGTCAATCACACCCTTGATGCGTTCTTCAAACTCCCCACGGAACTTCGTACCTGCCACCAAATTCGACAAATCCACCTGGAAAATTCTTTTTCCTACCAAAGCCGCCGGCACGTCATTCTTCACGATCCGCTCTGCCAACCCCTCCACAATTGCAGTCTTACCTACACCAGCTTCACCAATCAAAACCGGATTCGACTTCGTACGACGACTCAGCACAGTCACAATGCGCTCTATCTCGCGCTCCCGACCAATCACGGCATCTAGCTTATCATCTTTGGCCATATCAGTCAAATCTTGTCCATATTTCTTCAGCCAACGCAACTGACCGCCCTTACGATATTCCTTCTTCTTTTCTTGATTGCGTTCATGTTCCGCACGAGCATCCAACTCTTTTTCTATCACTACTAATAATTCATCTAAATCCACGCCCATTTTAGCCAATAGCACCGCACCTCGCGAACTCTGCTGATTTGCCAAAGCGTAAAGCAAATAATCCGTACCGATCGTACGCGAACCTCGCTCATTCGCAAAATGATCCGCCATTCTGAGAGTCAAAACTGCTGCTTCCGACAAAGACATCATTGCCATCGAAGAACCACCATTCACCTCTACCGCTTCTTGATCCAGAGCTTTTTCCGCTCCACTCAAATTGACATCAAATCTACCTAAAATTTTCGACCCGTCCGAAGCATCTTGCGCCAAAATCCCTAGCAAAATATGCTCCGTCCCCATATAGCCGCCATTATATTTCTTACTAAACAAATCTGCCTTCTGCAACGCAAAACGTGCGTTCTCAGACAGTCGATTCATCATTTCATTAAATTCATTTTCCATAATCTATCTTCCATTTTACCACAATAATTCTGTAGTATAAGATAAGTGTAACAAATTAGCACTCTAAAGTCAAGACTGCTAATTACTTTTCTATCAGGAAAACTCAGGCCACAGGCTGAGCTTAAAATAAAGCAGAATAAAATTTAGCATACGAACTCTTTGCTCCTAAGTGAGCTAGTGCTAGGATAGGGCGGTTAACAACTCCACTCTTCGCGCAGAGTAGTCTAATACAAGGAAGAAGCGAAGCGTGTAAATCTTAGCACACGAACCCTTTGCTCCTAAGTGAGCTAGTGCTAGGATAGGGCGAAGCGCGCAAACGAGCCGTATTATACATACGGTGAGTGCGCACTGGAGCCCTAGACGACGCAATAGCCGCTTAGGACAAAGGCACCTCTCTGCAATCGAGTTATACCCGGTTAATTACCGGAATAACAATCGGTGTATGCCCCGTCGCATCATAAAGAATATGTGTGACATCTTCTTTGATTTCTTCTTTAAACGATTTAATATCGTCGCCCACCATTTTATCCGTGCGCACCCGCAAGTAATGCCGAATCTTCGCTACCAATTCTTCCGAATTATCCAAATAGATAAATGCGCGCGACACAATATCTGGTGTCTTAATTAAACGATTAGTCTTTTTACTCATCGTCAACACAATAATAAAGATTCCCTCGCGTGCAATATGAATACGATCTTTCACCACTGCTTCGTGTACTGGCTTATCGGCATCATCAAACAATCGATTACCTACCTGAATACGTCCATTCTTACGAATCGTCTTATCTTTGGTAAGTTCCACAATATCACCATCGTCCGTCACCAAAATCCGATCACGTTTCATACCAATTACATTTTCGGCCATTTCCGCATTATGTTCAAGCATATAAAACTCACCGTGATATGGTACATAATTATCTGGATGCAAACGTTCCACAAATTCCACATGATCTTCAAAATACGCATGCCCAGAAAGGTGTAGTGGTCCCAAATTATGCAAATGACTTTTGCCATTCTGAATCACTTCTGCACCCTCACGCAATAATCCATCCACCGTATTCACCACATGAGGCTCATTACCTGGAATTGGATTAGAAGAAAACACAATCACATCACTTGGTTTGATCTTAATATACTTGTGCGCACCCGTAACCATGCGATTAAGCACCGCATTCATTTCGCCCTGCGAACCAGTACAAACTACCGTAATTTTTTCATCTGGAAGTTTAATAATGTCTTCCATTTTCATGATCGTATCTTTAGGAATTTTAATTACGCCTGTCTTCAAGGCCACTTCTACGTTATTGATCATCGAAAACCCCGCAAAAGCTACCTTACGGCCTCGCTTCGCTGCTTCATTCAAAACTAATTCAATACGTTTAATCTGTGACGAGAAACACGAAACAATCACACGCCCATTCGCATAATGATCCATCACGCGACCGAGATTGTCACCTACATCATATTCCGAATGCGGATGTCTACCTGGAGAATCAATGTTTGTACTTTCGTTTACCAAAAGTGCAATTCCCTCTTTCTTCACGATTTCATCAATCCGCTCAAAATCCGTTTGCACGCCCAAAGGATTTTCTTCTCGTCGCCAGTCACCACTGAAATAAATTACTCCATTTGGCGTACGCACAACAATTGCCGTATTGCCCGGAATCGAATGTAACGTATGAATAAATTCCACACTGAGATGATCGCTTACTTTGATCACTTCATGCTTAAACGGATCCACCGGCTGATAATTTAATTCCGGCACATCACTAAGCTCCGACATCTGGCGTTGAATCATACCTACCGTAAACGGCGTCGCATAAATCGGCGTCAAAGGATTAAATTTTGGCAACAAATGTCGACATGCCCCAATATGATCTAGATGCGCGTGTGTAAAACAAATTGCTTTTACCTTGTCGCGATTATCTTCTAAGTACTGAATATCCGGCACCATGTAATTTACACCTGGATAGTCCGGCCCCGCAAACAACGAGCCCATATCAATAATGATAATCTCACCCTTGTATTCTACAATCGTCATGTTTTTGCCAATTCCAAACTCGCCCACGCCGCCAATCGGAATCACGCGCACCGCTTCTGGATCAGGCCGCGCCGCTCTCAGCTGCGCATTCGTAACTTGATTACCATTATAACCATTGAAACGGCTTTTGTTTACTGGCACACCAATAATATGTTGCGTCGCCTGCGCATTAACATCTTGCGACAACATCCGCTGATGATGTACCATTTCCCCCTTGCGCACCGACACACCCAAGCCTGCCTTGCGGCTGGCTGCAGCCTGCTGCTGCGCCTTGGTGTTATTTGCATTATTATTGGACTTTTTCGCGCCTTTTGCATTAGCAGCTTTTTTGCCCTTTTCACCGTTCGCTTTGGTGGATTTATTGACAGACTTATGCTTAGTTAGCTTAGCATCCTTACCACCCTCCGCAAAATTAGAATTAAAATTCCGCTTCTGTGCTTCTTCAAATTGTTTTTTAATATCTGGCAGGCGCTCATCACGCATCTTCATGAGACGAGCACGCCGCTCCGCTTCTTTACTATTCATATTTTCCTTAATTATTATCTATAATCCCCCGAAGTATCCTCAGATATTCTTATTATATCAAAGTGTCACTCAAAAATCAAGCCTCAAATTGCCCTTTTGCTTTTCTAAGAAAAATATCACCAGATGAATAATTTTTAGCACAAAATCACCAAAAATACCGCTTTTTCTCCATTTTTCTCAAAAAATATATCACCAGATGAATAAAAATTACTCTAAAAATAGCTTAATTTTTACTTATAATTACAGCTCTTTATGTAATAATTACTTGAAAATGTTTCACGATAACAAAAACCATATACTTCCAAACCGCAAAAACCGCATATTCTAAGATAACAATAACCTAGGTATCACGAAGTAGCAAAAATCGCGTATCCTAAAATCGCAGCAACCTACAGCACAAATTTATTCGCCGCCCAGTTTCTGCAGCAATTTCCGAAACCCCTCATCATCCTTCGTAGAAAACGTAATGCTCCGCCCCCGAATCTTCACTTCCGCCTCGTATTCACGCCCCAAGCGCGCCTCTTCTTTCAGATAATTATGAGCTTTTACCGCCTTGAGTGAACTCTTTTTCTTATTTTCTGCCACATACTGCTCAACTTTCCGCGCCGACCAATCCCCCTCAATCATTTTTGGCAAAATCTCGTGAATCATCTCCGGTTCCAAAGAAATCAGCGGCCGCATCGGACCTTCCATCAAATGGTGTTCCTGCATCGCCTTCTTGGCTTCTTCCGGCAATTTCAATAAACGCATCGTATTCAAAACACTCGAGGCACTCTTCCCCACGCGCTTACCAATATCCTCAGCCGTAAGATTAAACTGCTCTTTTAGCTTTGCATAAGCCGTCGCTAGCTCAATCGGGCTCAAATCTTCGCGCTGTGCATTTTCAATAATCGAAAGCTCCAATTGATTCTGCGCATCCAAAGTTCGCACGATTGCCGGAATCGTTTTTAGCTCTGCTAATTTCGAAGCTCGCCAACGCCGTTCCCCCGCCACAATCTGATATTTATCACCTTTTTTTACAACTACAATTGGTTGCAACACGCCGTGTTCTTTAATAGAATCCGCTAATTCCTGCAAAGCTTCCGGATTAAAATCTTTACGTGGCTGTTCTTCATCACGCTGCACATCTTCAATCTTCAGCTCCACCAACTTGCTAACTTTTGCATCTTCATTGCTCGTTGGATCGAACTGTTCTTCTACCAAATCCGTCGGGATTAAACTTTCAAATCCTCGCCCTAAACCTTTACCTTTTTTACCTAACGCCATTTTTATTTTGTCCTTTCCTCTACTTCGCGCGCAAATTCCTTATATGCTTTAGCCCCCTTACTAAATTTATCATACGATCCTACCGGAACACCATGGCTCGGCGCTTCCGCTACGCGTACATTCCGCGGAATTGACGTCGCAAAAACTTTATCCTTAAAATACTTCCGTACTTCTTCCAATACTTCTACACTCAAGCTCGTGCGTTTATCATACATCGTAGCCAAAACCCCCAGCAATTTCAGATTTGGATTCAAAGCTTTTTTCACCATCGCCATATTCTCGAGCAATTGCGCCACACCCTCCAACGCATAAAACTCCGTTTGCACTGGAATCACTAAATAATCTGCCGCCGTCATACCATTCACCGTCAACAAAGATAAACTCGGTGGCGAATCAATAATAATATAATCATAATTATCTCGCACCGTCGCAAGTGCGCGTTTCATCACGGTAAACTTTTGCTGACCCAAATTCGTCATTTCTACTTCTGCATTCGCCAATTGCGTCGTCGTTGGTGCCACATCAAAATTCTTAAACTCCGTCGGCACAATAATATCTGCCAAGGCAGCTGCCTCGATCATTACCTCAGTCAAACTAGCCGCTAGATTTTCCTTATCAATATTCAATCCCCCCGAAGCATTTCCCTGCGGATCCGCATCCACTAAGAGTACTCGATTTTTATCTTTTGCCAAGAAATAAGCTAGATTTACCGACGTGGTAGTCTTGCCCACACCACCCTTTTGGTTTGTAATACAAATCACCTTCGCCATAACTATTACCATTATAACACATTTGTATTTAATTTCGCCAACATTCTCTATCTCAAATTAATAAATTCTCATTATTTCGTCAATAAATATACATCTGCCGAATTTGTTCTAATAATATATTCTTGATTTTCTAATCCTGTCACCTTACGCAAAACTTCTAGATACCTTTCGTTGCCATCACCATAGTTCGCAAACACAATCAATCCATCTGTCAAATCTTTCCCCCCCAAAATATTTTCAAAATTTTCCTCTGTATATTCTTGATGATGCATAATATAAGATTCCTTAATCTCCGTAAACGGCACCAAATCATCCAAAAACCTCTCGTTCGCAGGGTTATACAAGTATATCGCTGGTAAATCTTTTTTCGTCTCTACAAACTCATTCAATTTCTGCATTTGCGCATACTCTACATTTGGCCGTATTCCTAGCGGAATCGGCAAAACCAACATCGCCGCACATAATATCCCCATAATTATATTGCGTTTTCGCTCGTCACATACTAATGCCAACAATCTATACAAACCATACAGCACCACAATTACAATCAGTCCACAAATCGCTTCAATATATCGCAAATCCTGGAAGGGCGAGGCTATCGCCGCAATCAAGAAAAATATCAAAGTTGGCCACAAAATTAGATTATAATTCTTTTCCGTCCGCGTATCTACAGACAAAGTCTTATTGTGTCTTAATCCATAAATTGCCAACACAAACATCGCTATCAAAATAAACGGCAACAAGAAGTGGAAATTGTACATTATCAGCATTCCAAAGAATATTCCTACTTGCTCACCTAGATGTACAAAATTCAACAAATTCCCCATGACTCCCACACCACGATAGCCAAAGAACATATGTGCCACTGAATATGGCCAAATCACCAGCGACACCACAGCCGCTATTGCCAAAGTACCAATATAAGCCCACATTTCTCGCATCCGTCGCGCTTTGATGTATCGCACCACCATCATAATAAACAGCGGCAACAAGAAGAAAACATAATAATATTGTGTTAACACGCCTAGCAAAGCGGTAATTCCTATTATTGCTAACAATCCCGGATTAGTTTTCTTACTTTCTGCCAACAACAAATGCAACCACATCGTAATCGTCACAAACATTGCCAACATCGCGTACATTCTAATGTACATTACGGTGCTAATCGCCGCCATCGAAAGCGCCGCCACCAACGTTACAACAAAAGTCTTCACTTCGCGATGTGACTCTTTTCTCAATAACCTCTCCGCAATCAAATACAAAAATACCGTATTTACCGCAAACGCCACAATATTGATAATAATTCCCGACCACTTAGTGAACTCTCCTGGTGTCAGCTCCATACCGATGCGCAACAACAAATAATACAACGGCGGATGCACATCATCCCTCTGATTATTGTAGACCGGCGCAAAATCACCCCGCTCATCTTCATTGACCACTAAATAATCTTTATAATATTCTGCGTCATGCCAATGATTATAAAAATCTTCATTCTCGTAAATCTGCACTCGCTCATAATTTGCCAAGCCATACGAATACATTTCGTCCATATGGAAATAAGCCTTCGCCTGCCCCGCCAGTACATATACAACTGTCTGAATAACAATAATTAAACCCAGCCAAAACACTTTTGACTTAGTAATTCTCTCCACAAACTTTTTCATTACTATTAGTATAACATATCTCATATTAAAATTAAATTAGAAATCCCCAATTTTGCAGAGTTTCAATAGCATAATTACCTCAAAAAAGACCCCCCTCAGGAGTCTTTTCTTTTTTATTTGATTGAAGTAATCTCAATCAATGAATACTTTTGACGATGACCGGTTTCCTTGTGAACACGCTTCTTGGAATGATATCGAATCACCCGAATCTTTTCGCCAGCAACTTTTTCTTCTACTACTTTTGCTGAAACTTTTACGCCCTCTACTTCTGGTGTACCAACAGAAACTTTGTCGCCATCAATTACAAGCAAAGCACCAGTTTCGAGCTCTTTTGTGCCTGCCGGAAGGAGGTCCACCCGGAGGGTCTCTTTCTCTTCGACGAGATATTGCTTACCGCCAACGAGAATAACTGCTTTCTTCATAATTTTCCCTTAAATTATTAATATCTACGAAGTATTTTAGCATAGATTTAGTAATTTTACAAGGCCTTTAGTGCAAAATTTTGCTATATAATCCAGAATTTCCTATGACATTTACTTTTAGCCTAACTAACCATTGCAACTTAATCATTCTATCTTTTTAACAAAACTGCATACTACCCAAATTTTATAATAAATTCGCACCAAAGAAGCCCCAGAAGGGCTCCTTGGTTTTATATTATTTCTTACCTTTAGCTTTGCGGGTCGCTTTTTTCACAGCTTTATTAGTCTTATTCCAATAAATCACCCCAGCTACCACAATTATTACTACTGCCACCGCCAAAACAATTTCTAATGGACCCGTAGTCGGCAATTCCTTCGGAATCTCTGGCTTCACCGGTGGATCTTCCGGATCCGGATCTGGCGTCGGATCAGGATCTGGGTCTGGAGTTGGATCCGGATCGGGATCGGGAGTAGGATCTGGCGTCGGGTCTGACTCATCCACTGCTACTGCTTGAAGCGTATAGACAATTTGCCCAGAATATTCATCACAACCTAAAATCACACCGTTTAATTCATTTAAACCAATGAATATGCCCGTATTGCTGAATAAATTTTTTGATAAAACTTGTCCATTCACGCCATACTTATTATAAATCTTTGCTGACCCTTCTATATAATGTAATATCAAAGCCTGCTCAGCCGTAATATATGCTTCATCCCAGACTTCTTTAGGATCAGTATTACTAGCCATGATTTTCCCGGTAATCATTCCCTGTTCACCTTTGTCTAATTCCAGAGGAAAGATACTTGAAACCCGCACATCACGCGCCACTCCTACATAATTGTGCGCTTTATCATTATATGTAGCAGACGCATCATTATGATAATAGATCCAAACCTCGTACTGCTTTCCAGGCTCAATCGTTAAGTGGTCAGTAAATTCAACCCCCTCGCGTTTCTCGCTTACGCGCACAAAATCCCGCTCATCACCTACCGCTGCATTATCAGTAATTGAATTAAATACCGCATGCTCAGCTGGATCATGATTCGTATACGTAGGACGATCTACAGGCCCCCACGCATAAGTCGCTGGCGACACACACAACGACATTAACATCGTTGCAATTGTCAATATACTTAACTTATTAATCTTTGTTTTCATATGTACTCCTTTTAAGCACCACCACCATTTAAAATCGAATCTACATAATCACTAAACTGATCATCAGAAAGCTCACTATTAGTACCGTCTTCACTTGGTGTAATCTCAGAGGCATCAGCTTCTTCCTGCTTCTCGTGATTCTCCTGCTGCTCTTCTTCTGAAACAGTTGGATCCGACATTGTACCTTCTTCTACTGCATCACCATATTCTTCTTCAGTTTTACCAGCCACACCCTCAGTAGTGTCATCTGAGCTTTCATTACCCTCAATACCAGTATCGTTTACATCCTCGACCTGAGTAATATCTCCAAGTTGACCGCCTTGATCCACCACCAACTTCTCATTCTCTTCATCCTTCTCCTTTTTACCAGGCTCTGGCTCAGGCCCGGGTTCGGGTTCTGGTTCTGGCTCAGGTTCAGGTTCCGGATCTGGTGTAGGAGTAGGCTCTGGTTCCGGCTCCGGATCAGGCTTTGGCTTAGGTTCTGGTTCCGGCTCCGGATCAGGCTTAGGAGTAGGTTCTGGATTCGGCTCAGGAGTAGGCTCAGGTTCAGGTTTTGGCTTAGGTTCTGGCTCAGGATCAGGCTTTGATTCTGGCTCAGGATTTACTTCATCTATAGTCGGGGTCTCTTGTGGGGTCTCTTGTGGAGTCTCCAAATCTACCACCAACAAAGGCGTACTCTCCTCATTAGGAGCTACCTCAGGTTCTTGTGGCGCAGGCGGTAATTCCGGCTCTGGTTCTGGCGTCATATCCCTTACTATCACATTAGTAGGTGTACCAGCTGGAGTCGGTGCCGGAGTTTCCTTATAAATTACTAAGTTCATACATTTAGCCAAAATCACTGCCGAGAACAGCTGCTGACCACCATCCTCGCCCTTTACTGCATGAGTTACAAAGAATGCTTTGGCATTAGTACGATCTGTCACCTTGCTACCCAAAAGATGCTCGACGGCCGTATCGCCTTTACCTGTACTCTTATTAATGTAATGGTTCTCAAAATTACCAGTCGCCTCACCAAATTCAATGGTAGTATCACTACTCTCCAGTAACCACTTAAACGCATCTAGTGCCTTTCGCTGAACCTCACCACCATTTTCGCCATTACTAATAAGATCATCCAGCTCAGTCTCCGTAATATTACGTGGCAAACCCGCTCGCTCCAAAGCGTCCGGGAAACTAGTTAAGTAAGATGCCAACGCCTCCGGCTGCGCATGTGCCAATTTATAAATCGTATTTGCCGCCTCAGTCTCATCACCACGCGCCCAGACATCCTCTTTACTCATGGCAAACGACCAAGCCGTCGCCTTATTATTAATATTACCATAACCATTATATTCATTATAATTCATGAAAGTCTTATTGGCTTGCATGCTATAACCAGGAAGATTCTCTGGCGCGCCTAAATCTTCCACCGTACGAGCCGCCGCTTCTTGTAATTCCGCCTGCTCTGCCGACTGTTGAGCCTCAGCAGGAGCAGCTTTACGCAATTTAGCACCAAAATCTAAAAACTTCCCAGATTGGCTGGTTCTACTTTCCGTAGACTCAATCCTCGGCGAATTATCCACATTCTCTGGCGCTTCAACCGCTTGCGCTTTTATCCCGGTAAACAGATTTGCCGCCAATACGCCAGCAATCAATAACATCGCCGCATGCTGTGCTGCCTGATGAAATACCTTCAGGAATCCTTTTCGGGTCTTCAACTTTTCCCAAATGCTCTCCTTAAGCTTCTCCGCCTTTTCTGGCGCCAACTTACCCTCGTGCCGATCCTGTTCTTCCTGAAGTTTTTGCGCTAAATTATTAATCTCTAGTTCAACTTGGGAAAGCTCGTCCTTAAAACCGTTCATCTTCCCGTCATGAAGCTGCTTATACTTCTCCGTACCTTGTTTTAATTCCGCTTCTACTTGTTCACGTCTCTCCGTCAAAACCGCAATCTTCGCTCTTACATCATTCAAATTATCCAAGGAACTCGCTTTTTGTTGTGGGTCAGTTGCGGTCTCATACCAACCGGCATATAGTCGCTCAGCTTCTTGCAAAACTTTTAGCTCTTCGTCTGCACGCTTCAGCACTGACTCAAGTTGCTGATTCTGCTCTGCCAAAGCATTCACTTCCGCATCGCCATTATCCTGGAAATCGTTCATTTCTTCCAAGACCCGATTTCGTTTCGCAATCGCCGTACTCAAACTCAAGTTTAGCCGATCAATTGCTTCTGCATAATCCTTATTCACGTCCTCAAAGTAAGCATTATGATCATAAACATCTTGCTCTTCCGCCTCTACCGCCTCGTTCATGCCCGACTGCATACCCGCCAACTGCGCATCCAAATCATAACGGCGTTTTTCTTCTGCAATTTGCGCTTCCAGCTGGTCAATCTTTTCTTCCAGCTCTGCATACCCCTCATCAAAAGTATTCATCGTTTTATGCTGATCATAAGCAGCCTGCAACTCTCGATTCAAACTTTCTAATTTGTCAGCATACTCTTTACGCAATTCACGCTTCTTGCCAATCCCCTCTTCTTGTGTGGCAAATTTCCGCGCTTCTTCTGCCGCTTTACGACTCGTAGCCAAGGCTTCTTCTCCAGCGGCAATCATCTCATCAGCATTTTCCGCATTAACTCCCGCCGTCAATTCTTTAATCTCATCTGCTGACAAACCTCGGTCTTGCATAATCATAGCATCAGCCTGCATTTCCCCCATGCCCTTTGCCACTAATTCTGCTCGCTCTTTCAGATAAACTCCGCGTAAAGCCGTAGCTCGCGTCTTCTCGGGCATTTGGTCATACAAATATTTAGCTTCCGCCCAATCAATCGTCCGCGCCGCCGCAGCATCCTCTTCTGCAGTCCGATCTGGATTGAGATCATCAATCTCTCCGCCCGCAGCCTGCTGCGCCACCGATTGTGGCAATTCATTACCACGCTCACCAATCCAAACTTCTACCATTTGTTGCTTGCGTAGCATATCTTGCAATTCGCGTTGCGCCTCCGCCAAATAGCGTTGTTGCATATCGCGTAAACTCGAATCATGATACGCACCCTGCATCCGCTGAATTTCTTCGGTTAATTGATCAATATCAGCCTTAATGTCATTGCGCGCTTGCTCCGGAGTACGACCATGCAAAACATCATTAGCCAAAGTCGGCTCAATCATCTCTGCCGTCATCCCCTGCTGATACTCTGCCAAACTTTCATAATCTGGCGTCGCCTCTTCTTCGGTAGCACTATAATCTACCTCATCTACAGCCGGTGCGTCCTCGGCTTGCTTAGCTAAAGCCGCTTCAGCTTCCGCCGCCTTTAATTGGTTAGACAATTTATCCAAATCCGCAGTATAAGTCTGCACATCTGCCTGGATTTCCGGAATCGCGCTTAACTCATTTGCCGCATTTCTCGCTTCATCAATATCCTGTTGCAAGTTCTGTGCTTGCTCTGCCAATTGTTCAGAGCGAGCATTTTTAAAACGCTTGTAAATCTCCTCAATCTTAATTCCTAAAGCTCGCACCCGCTCCTGATTCTGCAAAAATTCCTGACTCTCACCAGAATCTTGACTTAATTTTTCACCGACCATTTATTGTTTGTCCTCCGTCATTAATGTTGCCTTTTGTTCTTTTCCATTTACATCCGATGCTCCCGGCACTTCTGACGTAGTTCCCTGCACAGGATTTCCGGCTGGCGGAGTAGCAACTGGAGTCTGACCAGCTGGAGTTTCTCCCGGCTGTGGCTGCGCTTGAGCAGGCTGTGTATTTGTCTGCACTTGAGCTGTCTGCATACCTAACTGCGTCTGAGCTGATTGCCCATTTGGCTGTACCGGACTAGACTGTGCACCCGCAGCTGCATTTGACTGCGCTGGATTCGCACTACCATGCGTTTGTACTTGCAATGGCACCGGCTCGCCCTCAGTCTTCACCTCAGCCGACACGTTCGCGTTTGGGTTAGCTACTTTAGCTTGCCCAGGGTTCTCTGTTTTAGTTTGCTCAGATACTGCCCTTTGCAATTTGTCCTCAACTGGCTTCTCTAGCTTCGACTCCTGCGCTTGAGCTGACTTTGCTCCCTGTGCTTGAGCTTGTACTAGCTCTTGTTTTGGCTGCGCCTTGCCTAAATATTCTTCCCGAAACTTCACCATCTCAGCCTGTATCACCGCTGGATAATCCACCGCCACAGCGCTAAAAAACTTTTCGATTTCATCATCGCCCGCCTCTCGGTCCATCAACTGACCAAGCACCTCCAATTGTCGGTCCGGCAAAGCATTGATCATTGCCTTTTGTAATTGTTCATCTAATTTTGTTTTTAATTCGTAAGAGATTTTACCGCTCTGCGCACGGTCCTCCGCATCAAGACCTTTATCCACCACTAGTTGATGAATAAACACATCATATAGCGCATCCTCTCTGAAGTTAATTTTTGGCATCTTTAGTACGTACCTTTCTACATGACTTTTCTCCAGTTTATCACAAGCAGCTTCATCCGTCAAACCATTTATGGCTACAAATTCGCCCTTATCACTTCTTTTTTACAGCCTCTTCTACCACTTACGATCATAAATCTCATTTTCACGCACCACGCCCACCAATTTTAAAACACCAAATCCAATCCCCCCTCCACCTCAAGCCATCAGAAAACCCGAACTAAGTTCGGGTTTCCGCTTTGGGTTTATGTTTTTTCTAAATTATCTCTTGAGTATCTTCGATACTCGCTCAATCTTATATGGATTCTCCTTTAAAGTTTATTCTACCCTCGTGGTGCCAGCCACGTATATATACTTGTCTAATCTAACGATATATTTCGCTCACTAGCAAAACATTCAATTATATTAAGATATATTAATCTTTTGATTTTTCATCACTAACGCAACCATCCGACCCATCCTGAGCGCCAGACCGCGATCCAAAACCTTTTGCATCTCCTTTTCATTTTTAATATTTTTTAGATCAGCGACGTGATTTGCTTCTTCTGCATTGGTATCACCTACTAGTTGAAAAGCGTTCCATTTGCTTTCATCGCGTATGACATCAGCAGTTTCCGCATTCACCCAGTCATCCGAATCGTATGATTCAGCCTTAGATTTTACATTGGTAGCTCCTTTCGTATTTAAATTGTTATTGTTACGCATAGTGTATTTTCCTTTTTGATTATTTTTATTTTCCCTTTTCCAATCGCCGTGATTAGTCCGGGTTAAGAAGTTGTACACTTCAGCAACTTCTGGTTTTATATTATGTAGCTTTACTTTTTGCTCCGGTTATTTTATTTTTTGTTTGTTAGATGTGTTTGTTTATTATCTAACTGTCTTCATTGTAGCACACATACCGAAAAATGTCAATACTTTTTATGCTTATTTTTTGCAAAATATGCAACTTACTGTCATATCATATCAATTCTTCCCTGTAATTATATTAGTATAGGATTTTTTATTTTAGAATTTTCACCAAAATAAGTACTAGTCAAAGCCAAAATGCCGTGATAAAATAAGAATGCAGAATAATTCATCATTAAAAAATCAAGCAAGCTCATTGGAGTTAGGCTGTTCAAAAGCAATAGTGGCACCGAGAGGACCAATAATGCTTTTGAAAGCCTATGCTTGAGATGGATTATTCTGCACCCTCGCGGTGCCATTTTTGTATTTTAGTATTGCTCTATTACTTATTTAATACTAATTACCATTGCATAAAAATGGCATTGCAGTATATATACCAAAATAATCTTCCGCCCTAGTAGCCTATTAGTGGATTTTTAGACTACTAGGGCAAAGATCCAAAAACCCACAAAAGGAGGGCGGTGATGCAACGCAAAAGATGCAATATTAAGTATAAGAAATTTCCTGATTCCTCAGGAAATAAGCCTTATCTTCATAGTATTCCAACAGTAACAATGAAGAAAGGAGTAGTAGCTTTTTTATTTGGACTCTATTTGTTATCTAGCTATCATATAAATACTCAACTATCTTTTGCCGCCGGAGATCCTATTTCTACTCAATACGTATCTGGTACTGCTTCCGATGTCGGAACAATTTCTGCATTACCTAATATAGCGAGCCCCACTGCCAGCCTCGCTCTAAGTAAAGCCGATATGACTAGTGAGGCAGTCACACCAGGCAATACCGCCACCACTAGTACAAACGTTACTGTCAACGTAAGTAATGCTAAGAGTTATGAGCTATATCTTAAAGTTAATAGTGCCACCATGACTAATAGTAGCACCACTATTAGTGCCGGCAATGCTACGACTGATAAAGCAGATTTCACTTCAGCTAATGTGAATTCTTATCGTTCAATTTTACTATATGAAAGTGATGCTAGTTATACTGGTTACTACAACTGGTATACCGCTACTGCCGGTGCCGGGAACTCTTCTGTAACCACTGACAATCAAAATGTAAATACGAGTATCTGTCCAAAAGGTTGGACTTTACCTACCGGTGGATCTACTAGCAATGTAAATACGGAAAGTACCTGGTCTGATTACTACAAACTCTTCCGCAATATGGGCCTTACTATTAGTAATACCAACCTAAAACCAGGTCTTAATGAATACACTAGTTGGGGTACAGGAGATCTAGCAATTGTCCAAGGTGACGTTTACAATTTTAAGTATACCGGGTACGTATACAATGGCTCCCTCAATAGTACTAGCTACGGCTACTGGTGGTCTAGTACGGCGTACGCTGCTAACTACGCATACAACCCGCGCATAAACAGTAGCAGCGTCTACCCTGGTACAAACTTCAACGGCCGTTACAACGGATTCGCTATGCGGTGTATCGCCCGCGATTCCTAAAATCTTAAAACCCAACAACCCTCGAGAGCCATAAATAAAACTAAAAGTGGGGCGCCAATAGTTTTTGAAACAGACTAAAAGAATCGTTAGCTAGCATACAAATATAAGTATACCTGAATATCTAGCCAACCGGGTCTGTTGAAAAACCAATGACACACCCAGTCTTGTTCCATAAATACCTTTTCGCAGGGGATCCGGAGTTACGACGAGGAGTAGCGGCAAGACCCTGTGACGACAGGCGTCTTGAACGCGCCCCAAGAAAAGCGTATTTATGGAACAAAACCGCTGCACCATATATCTTTACTGATAGCATAACGGACATAGAATTTGAAACGACGACACAAACACAGCTTCATCTACAAAAAACACAAAAAATTTTGGCTACCCCATAATTGGCGGTAGCCAAAACCATAAGGAAGCTACATCTTCTCCAGCGAAATCGTCACATTCTCCCCACCAACTTTAGCAATTTCATCGTAAGCATAATTCTCATTCTGCTTCAATTCTTCCGCCAAAGTCTCCGCTTTCAAGACATCCGCCCAATCTGTTGGCACTGCACAACTCACGCTCAGCCGAATTCTATCATCCACTTGAAGATCAGCCTTCTTGCGCGCCGATTGCACCGCACGGATTAGTTCCCTTGTAAAGCCCTCTTCCGCCAGTTCAGACGTCAGCTCCTTATCCAACCAAGCTTCTTTACCGGCTTCCACAGCCTTTACATTTACCTCATCACGCACGATTTCTTCACCCCAATCCGGCAACTTCTCACCCACATAAACCAGCTTCGCTAGCGGTTGACGCACTTTTACTTGCTCCTCGGTGTCGCTTTTACGCATCCTCAGCGCGAGCCCCTCATTAATCACATTACGCACGCGCGCCATCTCGTCCAAAATCTGCTCATCCACACCATAACTCGCCGGCCAGTCCAGCAAATGCACCGATTTACCACTGCCAGTCATTTGCTGATACAATTCTTCTGCCAAAAACGGCGTAAACGGTGCCAAAATCACCGCCAGTTCCGTCAGCACCGTATAGAGCGTGAAATACGCCTCAGCCTTATCGCTGTCATCTTCACTCTTCCAAAAACGACGCCGACTTCGCCTTACAAACCAGTTGCTGAGATCATCTACAAACGGCAACACCCCCGCCAAAGCCTTAGGTAAATTATACTCTTCCATCCCCTCCGTGATCTCCTGCCGCAACTGCTCCAGGCGCGAAATAATCCATCGGTCTAGCGGATTCTTCAAAGCCTCCGCAGTTTTCGACTCGTCGCTGAGCAAGGCAAACCGCGGCCGCTCGGCATTATCAGGATCGTAATTATCTACCGCCGCATAAGTAGTAAAGAAATCATAGACGTTCCAAATCATTGCCAGCTTCCGCTGTACATCACTCACGTCTTTGTCCGTCAAGGCAAAATCTTCACCCGACAATACCGGACTAGAAAGCAACAAGAACCGCAAGGCATCCGCCGAATACTGATCCATCAAAACATTTGGGTCGGTGTAATTGCCGAGTGATTTGCTCATCTTGCGCCCGTCATTCCCCGCCAAAGTGCCCGTAGTAATCACGTTCTTATAGGCGTTTTTCTCCGCGCGTTGCTGCGCCGCCTTGCCAAAACCACCTACCTCAGCTAGCGCCGTGTTCACGCAGTGCACATAGTAGAACCACGCCCGCACCTGACCAACATACTCCACAATAAAATCTGCCGGATAGTTCCGCTCAAACTTCTCTTTGTTTTCGAACGGATAGTGCAGCTGCGCAAACGGCATTGACCCTGACTCAAACCAACAGTCCAAGACCTTTTCGATGCGCTTGAAGTGCTCAGTTTCCTCGGTTTTAACCATAATGTCTTTGCCATAAAACTCGGTCTCTTCCCATAGTTTTCGGATACTACCATTAAACGAACCAGCCATCTCTGCGATTAATTCACCAATGCGCTGTTCATCATCGCGCTCCGCCTCCGACCAAACATACCGCTCAATTTCTCCGTTCTTGCGTTTGAACACAAACACACCGCGACCATCCAAAATCCGATCGTTAAAGAAATCCGGCTGCATTTTTTCAATAATTAATTGCTCAAACTTTTCCGCCCGATCCTCAGGAATTAATGCAAAATATTCTGTGCCAAATTCGCCTTTTTGCTTCGTGAACTCCACGCCTAGCTTCTGCAAATCATCGTCAATACCTTCACACCCCATAATCACACTCTTAAAGTGCTTTTTCATCGGCAGGTCAAACTCAATCTCGTCCACCCAAGGGCGATGGTAATCCTCTAGCTCGACACCGCTCAGCTCTTTCAGCTCGGCGTAGGAGCCTACCACCTTGACCGTACCCTTATCGCTCTTCCAAACCGGCATCGCCGTCGCCCAAAAGCGATCGCGGCTCAGATTCCAATCCGGCGCTTGCTCAATATTCTTCTCAAACCGCCCGTGCTTAAGATACTCTGGGAACCAATTGATATTCTCATTCTGCGCGATCATCAGTGGCTTCTGCCCCTGCACGGCAAAGAACCAACTCGGGAAAGCGCGATAAATAATCCGCTGCTTACTGCGAGGATTAAACGGATATTCGTGCTTAATGTACTCAATCTTCCAGACAATCCCCTGCTCTTCTAAGCATTTGGCGATAAATTTGTTCGCTGCCCAGATTTCAATCCCCTGCTCGTCGGTATCGCGCACCCCAAAATTATGCAGCTGCTCCGCTACCTCTGGTAGATAATAACCGTATTCGTCAAGGACATCGACGAAATCCATCGCGTGTTCTAGCGATAATTTATAATCATCTTCACCATAAGCTGGAGCGATATGTACAATGCCGGTACCATCTTCATCCGAGACGAAATCCCCACCAAGAACAGTCCAAGTGTCTTTTTGCTTGGATTTCTCATCTATTGTAGCACAGATTGGCTCATATGTCAAGCCCAGGAGATCTTTACCCTTGATATCATCATGTACTACCTCAATCTCGTGACCATCAAACACCTTTTCGTAGCGGCTTTTTGCTAGGATTATCAGTTTTTTCTCGCCATCCAGCCGTACTGCCACATATTCCATTGCTGGGTTCACGGCCAAAGCCAAGTTAGCCGGCAAAGTCCACGGCGTAGTAGTCCAGGCCAGGAGATAAACCTGGTCTTTGGTCTCGTATTTGCCATCAGCATATTTCTGCCCCGGGTGAACATGGAATTTTACATACGCGCTCGAGTCAGTCACCTCTTGATAAGCGTCATTGTCCATTGTTACTTCCGACTTGGAAACTGGGGTGGCAAACTTGGTATCGTACATCAAAACTTTGCGGCCCTCGTAGATCTTCCCTGCCTTGTAGAGCGTCTTGAACGCCCACCAGACTGACTCCATGAAATCCTTATCCATGGTGCGATATGCGCCCTTAAAATCCACCCAGCGCCCAATACGGTCGATCGTGCCTTCCCAGGTCTCAGAGTTCGCCACCATGCTCTCGCGCGCTTTCAGAATATAATCCTCAAGCGACCACTTAGTGCCAATCTCGCGCCGATCAGTAATCCCCAGCTGCTTCTCTACAAAATTTTCCGCCGGCAAGCCATGACAATCCCATCCCCATCGCCGTTCCACCCGCTTACCACGCATCGTCCAATAGCGCGGCACCGCATCTTTTACAATCGAACTCAGCAGCGTACCATGATGTGGCATACCGGTAATAAACGGTGGCCCATCATAAAACACATACGAATCATCAACCGGACGCTGCTCTACCGATTGCTCAAAAACCTTATTTTTCTTCCACCAATTCACCAAATCCGGCTCATATTCACGCGCCTTGCGTCGGTTTCCTGTTCTGTATTTCATAAAAAACTCCCGCCGAGTCCACGGCAACTATTAATCTAATAGGATCCCTATGTCCTACCTATTAATCTTCACCGTTAGAACCCCTGCGGGCGGTACCATCTAACTTCTTAGTAATTTTACTAAACTCTTAATCAATCATTCACGCAGATTCACGAGCAATTCTAATAGGATTTCTCCGTTCTTTTGCTGGCTCGTGGCCGATTACCACTCAAACGCCTTATCAACAGTATACCACATCCCCCAACACTTGCCAAGACCCCGCCACGCATTTTTACAAAATAAGCAGTTCGCGCACATCATCCCAAAAATGTTGTAATTTTTACAATATTTCTTCCACAAAATTACACCTTAGCACGCAGAAAATACACTATCCACTCTTGACAAAATCACAAATACGCGATACAATAGAAAATGAGGTCTTTTTGTGTGCCTCAAATCTATTATTTTTGCTCATCAGCAAAACGCACCTTACCAGTAGTGAAAGGAGTGAAGTCAGACTACTGAGTACTACAGACGAAAGGAAAGATATCCTTGAGAAACGACAAACCCAACCATCATCGCAGACATTATTTGGCGAAATTCACCCCGCTCGCCCTTTCGGCGACCATCGTGTTTACGGCTGCAAGCTTCAGTGCCAACCCTCAAGACAGCACCCTGGTGCTCTCTGATATCTCAGAGGTTACCGAGATGCCTGCCAACCCGCAGTCCAACAATCTGCAGGCTACTGAGACGTACTTCAGCCCGGGTCTTTCCGTGGCTGCTTTGCTGCATACGCCGATTACGCAGACGGCGGCTGGCATCCTGAACGCTCCGGAAGTGACCGTTCCCTCTCCGCAAGCTACCGAAACTGCTACGTCGAGTCCGACCACAGAAGCAGCTACACCAGCGGCGGAAAAACCGGCCGAGACAGCTCCAGCCCAACCGGCTGTAGCGCTGCTGCCGAACATACCTCTGGACGCAGCCACGCAACAGCGTATCTTCAACGAAAGCTGCGAAAGCAACAAACAACTTTTCGCGCTGATGATGGCCATCGCCAATCGCGAGTCGGATTTTCGGGCGAAGTTAATTGGTGACAACGGCATCAGCTACGGCATTGTGCAAATCAACACTAGGTGGCACATGGACCGGTTGCACAAGCTGGGGATCACCAAAGATCAGCTCTTCGACCCGGTCAAATGTATCTTGGTCGGCGCCGACTATATCAAAGAATTGGCCGCCGATCAGAACAACTTCTCCGTGACGCACAGCCTCTTGATGTCTTATAATCAAGGGCCGGGTAGCGCCCAGAAGTCTATCCGCAGCGGCGTCACCTCATCCGATTACAGCCGCGAGGTCATGGGCAATTACGAACTCTATCTCAGCATGCTGAAATAGCTTTTTCGCCCAGCTAACCTCACAAGCTATAATCTGACCGATTCCGCTCAGATTCACAGCGATACACAACCAGTCGCACTATTCTTATTTTACTTTTTCACTACCAAAAAGTCCCACTTCGGTGGGGCTTTTTCCTTTCTTCATCCACGTCACAATGCTATCTAAATTTCTTCATCCAGGTCACCATGCTATCTAAAAAATTTACTTAGCCTAATCAATTAATTCCAGGTTTCAATCCGCAAATCAGTTTCTTAATCCGATCAGCCAACTCCAAAGTCTCATCCACAAACTACTTTCTTCGCACAACCAATAATCCGGCGAGCACTAACTGGATCTTATTTCTTTTTAACTATACCTAAATCCTCCAGACATCGCACCAAAAAATACATCGCAAAATTCTTAAGCCCAGTACGACACCGCATCAAAAGTCGGCAATTCTCGCCCCTGCCACTGCGCCAAGACCGCACCGTCTTCACCCAATGCCAAAATCGTCGGATACTCCATAATTCCATAAGTCTGGCAAAATTCCACGCCATCACGCCCGTCCGGGCTCATACTTTCAATCTCTTTGCCAGTGGAACGTTCAAAAAAAGTAATCCATTCTTCTACCGTTCGTGAGTAGTCCTCACCCTCACGCCATACACATACTACCCTCATTGCTAATTATTTCTTCCTTTGCAAAATTGCTTTAAAATCGTCTAACGTTTGAAATTTCATAAAAACACTTGCATAACGTACATACGCCACCTCATTAGTATCCGCCAGCACATCCAAAACCGCCTCCCCCACTTGTTGCGCAGTCACTTCGGCATCATTCTGCGCCCGCAACAATTCCACTACTTTATCCGCTACATCTTCCACCTCTAGATCCGATTCCATGAACTTGCCCACGCTCCGACGCACCGACGCTACTAATTTATCACGATCAAAAACTTCTCGATTACCACTACGCTTCACCACAATCAACGGCGGAACTTCAATCCGCTCATAAGTAGTAAAACGATAACCATCTGGACTTACCCGCCGTCGCCGAATAGTAGCCCCGTCATCAGTTTCCCGACTCTCTAGTACCTTACTGTCTCCAATGCGAGGTAACTTCCTCATCAATTAATCTCGATTCTTTCCCCTTAAACGATCCCGCAAAGTTGGCGGCACATCTAGATCATCTTCGTTATCATTGGTCCGAATCGAATCCCACATATTTGAACGATTCCCCGCCGTGAAATCTGTCGCACCGGTGTCAATTGGTGCATTATTACCGCTATTATAATCTATTGACGTCTCCGTCCTCACCGGCTCTTGGTGAATCGGCTTATATTCTACTGACGTACTGCGCGCCGAATCCATCTCTCGTTCACGCATCGACGAGCTTCCGCTATCTACAGAGCTAGATACCGAAGAAACCGTATTATAATTACTTACCGAGGAGCCTGGCAAATCTAGATTCGCCCTCTGCGCATCTAACTTGCGATAATATTCCGAATCAAAACCTGTCGCCACCACTGTGACTACCATCTCATCTTCTAGCTCTGGGCGCACCGACGCACCAAAGATAATATTGGCATCCGGAGAAACAGCATTCGTAATAATCTCCGCCGCTTCCTGAATCTCGCTCATCGCCATATCATAACCGCCAGCCACACTGAAGAGTACTCCGCGTGCACCGTCAATTTTTACCTCAATCAAAGGCGACTCAATTGCTTGCTGAGCTGCCAAAGTCGCTCGGTTATCACCAGAAGCACGACCAATACCCATCAAAGCCGAACCAGCGTCTTTCATAATCGCCTTCACATCCGCAAAATCCAAATTAATCAAAGCATGCTCCGTAATTAACTCAGAAATACCCTGCACGCCTTGACGCAAAACATCATCCGCAATCTTAAAAGTCTCAGTCAACGGTGTACGCGGATCAATCGTCTGCAAGAGGCGGTCATTCGGAATCGTAATCAAAGCATCAACATTTCGAGCTAAATTATCAATCGCTTGCTCAGCATTTTCACGTCGCTTCGCCCCCTCAAAAGTAAACGGCTTCGTGGCTACGCCTACCGTCAAAATATCACGACCTTTAGACTCTTCGGCTACAATCGGCGCCGCTCCTGAGCCGGTACCACCACCAGCACCCAAGGTGATAAAAATCATATCTGCGCCCTCTAGAGCCTTACCAATCGCTTCCCTACCGTTCTCGGCAGCTTCACGACCCTTTTCTGGATCCCCACCTGCTCCCAAGCCACGCCCAATATGGACTTTGACATCGGCCGTTGAATGATGCAAAGCTTGCGCATCCGTATTAATAGCAATAAACTCTACACCAGATAAACCAATCTCTTTCATACGGTCAACCGCTGAACCACCAGCGCCACCGACACCGACAACTTTAATGCTTGCTGAACTCTCTACCTCTGTTGGCTTAATCTCTGGCATATCCTTTCCTCGCTTATAATTATTCTAAGTATAGCATACTTTCCCAAAAAGATGCAACTTTTTCTCTATTTTTTAACTTTTCTCTAACCTAATACTGCTAAAATTACACTAAAACTACCTTCCTAAGACCAAAAAAGGACAAAAACCGCCAAAAAGCAGCAAAAACTGACCAAACCTTAAAATAATCTTAAAAAAACAGACTAAAAACCGTCCGAAGCTTAAAATAACCTTAAAAATTATCAAATCGCAAAAATCGCAACAAAACCAACTAAAATCACACCAAAAATCAGCTAAAATTTACCGAAAAACTTACTCAAAATACCGGGTTTTTTCTCACCTTTTTTGGACTTTTTCTTCGCCTTTTTCGGCGCGGTCTTCGTACCGCCGCCATCGGCGGACAGCAACATCAAACCTACCGCAGCAGCATATTCTGGCTTCTCCACTGGATCCGCTACACCGGTCAAACCACCAGGAATGCCAATCTTTACCGACATCCCCAACGTAGCGCGAACAAATTTGTCAATCTCTCGCATCCGCGAACCGCCACCAGTCAACACAATCCCCTCCGGCAAACGTTGTTCATAGTGTGCTTTTTTCAGCTCTTTACGCACCAAATCCAAAATTTCATCCAAACGCGCCTGCACTACCTCGTCAATCTGATCACGCTCAAAATGCAATTCCTTGCCCCGCCAACGAATCACCACCGGCGTATCATTCTCAGCTATAAAATCACCCGTCGCAAAGCGCCGCTTGATCTCCTCTGCAATCTCGGTATCAATCGCCAGCAACACGGCCAAATCATTAGTAATATTATTCGAACCTACCGGCACGACGCCTACATATTGTAAATCATTCTCTTCATAAATTGCCACCCCCGTAGTTGCCGCCCCAATGTCCACCACCGCCACACCATTTTCCATCTGGCGCTCTGTCAACACTGCTCGCGCTGCAGCCACGACACTGGGTACGATCTGCTCAGTCGCAATATTTACCGTCTCCGCTACTTTGCAAAGATTATCATAACTTGGCGTCATAGTTGACACTACATTTGCCTGCATTTCCAAACGTGAGCCCGTCATACCTAGCGGATTCTTAATACCACCCTGACCATCCAAAACGAATTGCAACGGCACAATCGACAAGACCTCCTGATTAGCCGGAATCCGGCCTTGCAAAGCCACATCTTGCACTCGCGCCAAATCACTCTCATTGATCTCATGCTCAGCCGCCCCGGCTGCAATCATCCCCTCCGTATGCGTCGACAAAATCTGCGAACCGTTAATCGAAATCACGGCCGCATTAATCTGGCAGCCACTCATCCGCTCTGCTTCCATTAATACCTTATCAATCGCCTGACAAGGCCCTACTAGATTCGCCACCACCCCTCGCCGCATACCCGAATTGGGAGTCTCCGAATAACCTACAACGTTCAAAGTATTATCACGGTTCACGCTTGCCACTACTACACGAACATTGCTCGTACCAACATCAACCCCGACTGCATAGCGTGAAATTTCATCCATACCCTAATTATACAATACTTATCCTTAGAATTGCAAGAGCTTTTCAATCATTTTTAAGGATTTTCCAAAAATCGGATTTGCCGGTCTTTTTCATAATCCATCTACCGCTTCCGCACAAAAACCGACTTAAAAATGAATTATAAAACAAAACCGTCTCGCCAGCAAGCTACAACGCTAAAAACCGCTCTAATTTACGCTCACCGGCGAACCCGCACAACCATCAACCCCCTCGGCTTTTAATCTGGCAAGGTTAAAACTTCCGCCCCGTCCTCTGTCACCAAAATCGTATGCTCACAGTAGCAACCGATGGAGCCATCTTTTAACTTCACCGCCCAACCACTCTCTGGATCAACATAATTGGTCGCCTTCCCTAAACTCGCCATCGGCTCTATACAGATAGTATCACCTACTTTTAGAGTATAACCATGCCCCCGCACACCATAATTTGGGACTTCCGGCTTAGTGTGCATCTCTTTACCAATCCCATGACCAACGTAATTTTCAATTACACCTAGCTTCCCTTTACGCAAAACTTTTTCTACAGCATAACTAATATCGCCAATTTTCGCCCCTGGGCGCACCTGATCAATCCCCGCCCACAAAGCCTTTTCGGTAGTCTTAATCATTTGCTTCACCGCTGGCGAACCCTTGTCGCCAATCAGCATCGTGAAGCCCGCGTCTGTATAATACCCATCGTAAAGCAAATCCATGTCAAAAGAAACTTTGTCCCCCTCTTCAAAAACATAATCTGTCGGAATACCGTGCACGATTTCGTCATTCACAGAAATGCAAATCGCCCCTGGAAAATCCTCTTCTAAGAAATCATAAGCAACTTTAGCCCCTCTAGCCACAGTTTGCTCACGCACCCAAGCGTCGACCTCTTTACCTGTCATACCCGGCTGCACATAATTTTTTAGATCTTTTAACAAATTCCCCAAAATCTTGCCACCTTTGCGCATGGCAATGATTTTACGCTCTAATTCTGCCCCATCCGTCAACTGAACACTTTTTTTACTCATTTTCTACCTCTGTTACTATCTGCATTATTCGTTCTGAGACCTCCTCTGGGGTCCCCATTCCGTCTACGCGCCGAATCTTAATACCCTTGCCACCCAAAATTTCGCATATTGAATAAATATTTTGTTCAACAATCCGAAATCGCTCTTCAATCGATTCTCTAGTATCATCCGTGCGCCCCCTTAGCTCTAAACGTTGCATCAATTCGGCTTTTGGTACCTCAATAATAATCACGAGCTTCATCACACTTGCCAAATTTTCCGCCATAAATTCAGCCTGCTCAATATCGCGCGGAAAGCCATCGATCACCAGATCTTTGCCAGACCGCACCACCTCCAAAATTTTCTCCACCATAATCCGAATCGTAATCCGATCATCTACTAATTCACCCCTGTCCATAATGGCTTTTAGCTCCGGATCATTCGTATCACGCAAAACTTGCCCTGCTGACAACCATACTCGCCCAGTTGCCTCGGCCAATTTCTGACCTTGCGTGCTCTTACCCGACCCCGCTAAACCCATCAATATAATCATGCCACTCCTTTTATTCATAGCTATTATAGCACATTTTCCCATATCCAGAACATTTCTAAATCACATCTTAATTCAAAAGCTTATAGGGCTAATGAAAAAATGTTGTAATTTTCACAGCATTTATTCCTTAGCGAAATTTAACAACCTTTGCAACGCGCTTTACTAATCATTCCAGGCATAATACCTTAAAAAATAGTTGCCAGATAGCGAAAAGTTTGATATAATGCTAAATATATGGCAATCAAAGTAACTAGAAAAGACCAGAACGAGGCCAATGAAAACCTCATCCGGCGTTTTAACCGCAAAGTTCTTCAGAGCGGTATGATGCCTTTGAAAAAGTCTCAGATGCGTTTCTCCAAGCCGATTTCCAAGCGCGAACGCCGTGCCAAAGCAATTATCCGCGAAGCACGTCGCGCCGAAAAAGCCGAAAAAATGCGCTTAGGACTTAAATAAAATAGCACCGGTCCGACCGGTGTTATTTTTATTACTGATCACTATTTATTACACATTACTCCTATAATTTACCCAACATTATCCAGTCTATTACTCAGTAATCTTACTGTTATAATCTCTGACAAACCCCTCACCAAGCAATTTTCTCAATTCTCCCCTCCACGCTCCGAATCCCCCGAAAAACATTCTCCACCAAAGTAATCCAAACATCCACCGTCGCGCCCGCTTGAATCTGAAAATATTCCGCCGGCGCATTAAACTTCATAATCTTAAAACTATGCCCGGCTCGATCCCAAACCACCATCCGCAAGTGTTGCTTTTCCGTACCCAGCTGTGCCGCCTCCATCACGCGCACATCACGCAAACGGAAAATTGGCGTCCGGTTCCCCTCTCCAAACGGCTCCAAAAGCTTCAACTCTTCCAATAATTCCAGGGACAAATCATTAAAATCCTCCACGATCAAATCTTCATGCGTCTCCAAAAACCGCTCTTGATTTTGCAAATTCAAGCTCTTGTAATACGTATTCACCGCCCTCCGAAACGCCTCCAAACGCTCTGGACAAAGCGTCACCCCGCACGCCGCCGCATGCCCACCACCATATATAATATATTCCCGACACGCATCCAGAGCCGCCGCCAGATTAAAATCACCAAAACTTCTCCCCGACCCCTTAATATTCTCCCCCGACGGCGCCAGCACAAAAGCCGGCTTCTGATAAGTCTCCGTCAAGCGTCCAGCAATAATCCCCAGTACCCCCTCATGCCACTCACCCTCTTCGATAATCACCGGCTCCTCATCTATACCACGTTTCTTGATTTCTGTCAAAGCGGAATTTTGCTTTGTCTTACGTTCAATGTTCAAACGCTCCAAATCCCTCGCCAAGCCAGCCGCCTGCGTACGTTTTTGCGCCATCAACAAAGCTAAAGCTTTTTCCGCCGTATCCATTCGCCCCGCCGCATTCAAACGCGGCCCAATCTGGAAACCAATCGCATCACCGGTCAAGCGGTTCACCCCCGCACTCGACATCAGTTCCCTTAGCCCCGGGCGCCGCGTCTTCTCCAGCACCATCAGTCCATAATAGCACAGCCGGCGATTTTCCCCCGTGAGCAACATACTATCGCAAATCGTTCCCACCGCCACCAAATCCAGCAGCCACTTTTCCTGCCCTGCCGGAATCATTCCTGCCGCCACCAAAGCCTGCGCCAGCTTAAAAACCACCCCCACGCCAGCCAGCTCTCTCAGCTCGGGCGCAACCTCTACATCATTCCGCTTCGGATTCACAATCGCCCACGCCTCCGGCAAAGTCGCCCCACACTCATGATGATCGGTAATGACCGTGTCAATATTATGCTGCTTCAACTCCGCTACGATCTCATGATTCCGACTACCACAATCCACCGTAAAAACCAAGTTCACCCCCTCCTCCAACGCCCGCTGAACAACTTTTTTACTCATACCGTAGCCATCGGTAAAACGATTCGGCAACATAATTTCCGGCGGCTCCAGCTGCGCCCTGACCAGCGTGTCATACAACGCCGTACTCGCCGTCACGCCATCCACATCATAATCACCAAAAATCAAGCACTTTTCCCTATCTTGCACCGCTCGCTTGATTCGCTCCACTGCCTTATCCACGTCTGGAAGCTGACGAGGGTCCAAAGTCTCCTCATATTTAGGCCGCAAAAAATCCTTACTAAAGCCACGCGCCGCTAGTAGCTGCTCAAAAATTTTTGTACTCACCCGATGGTTCTGTCAATCTTATTAGACTTCGAGTATTGCTGAGATTTAATCACCATGCCTTGCAATTCTTTTAGCAATGGAAACTGTTTGTTCATTTGGTAAATCCGCGTGTTACCCTTTTGCGTCATAATCAAGAATCCACCCCGCTCCAGACGCTGCAATTCACGCTGAATATTTCCCGGATCCTCTTTGATTAACTTCGACAGCGCCCGCACATGGGTCTTAAAATCTGGATACTTTGCAAACACCACCACAATTTTACGGCGTACCCGTGATGTAATAAAAATATCTAGCATATCTCCTCTCTTTACTACACCTATTGTACACCAGATGGAAGAAGTTTACAAGTAAATATTACAACATTTTCCAAAAATAGATCTATATAAATCGCTATGCCCACTCAACTTAAGCTTTTCGGACAGGGCCTAATGCACCTCACCATACTCACGCGGCTTAAACTTCGCCACGTAAATCTTCCCTAACACACCAATCGGCAACATAAAAGTCCCCAGCAACTCCTCTACGCGCCCCCGAAAGCCCAGCTTAAAATTATACACACCGTTCCCCTCCACCGGATAAACTCCATAAAAATTATACTTCTCGCAACCCGTCTTCAGCGCTTCCTGAATCATCTGCCACTGAATATAATGCGCGCCACCATATTTCTGCAATTTTCGCACCGAACCGCTGTACAAATAAATCATCTCGCGCCCATCATTCACAAACATCGCCGCCGCGAGCGGCACATACTCGCCCTGCTGCTCCGAGTCCAACTTCTCCGCCGGCAATTCTGCCACCACAAACTTCACCTTATCACCAAAAGCTTTTTTCATCGATTTATAATAATCCATCTCCGGATCTCGGAAACCATGCCGTTCGCCCGCTTCCGCCGCAATCTCTTTCAGAATTCCCAGCTCCTCTAGCTTCAGCTCACGCAAGCGCACTCCCTCCCGCTCAGCACGATGAATTCGCTGCCGATGATCCGTCCGGAACGCCTTAAACAGCTCTTCTGGCTCCTGCCCCTCCAAATCCAGCACAAAAGTCCATTTCACCTGCTCATACTCGCCCAGATATTTATACCCCAGGCGAATCAGCTCGTTTTTCACCTCCAGATGCGACTTCAGCTTCTTTGTCTCCTGAACAATATTATTATGCGCATCCCGCGGCTGCGCGAGCAAATTCGGCGCAATTTCCAGAGCAATACCCTGTTTTTCACGACAAAATTCCCGCACCAACTGAGTAACATTTTGTAAAACTTCTGAGTAATTTTTGTGTTCATAGTCCATCAACCAACCCCCTGCTACCCGAAACACTTTCTTCCCAAAATGCCATGGCCGCGCCACCACTAATCCTGCCGCCCAGACAACGCCGTCTGTATCTTCTAGCCCTAAAAAGTAGCTCTCGCGCCCCAAATCCTGATAACGTTGATACATTTCCCAAGATTGCAAAAAATTATTGCACGCAAAATCCAGCTTCTCCACCTGCGTCTGCGAAAGCTCTACTAACTTCATATCCTCTATTATAGCACATGTTGCTATTTCGGGATTTCTAAACTAATTTTAACGATTCGGGATAATTTTAATGGGTTTTGATGAATACTAAGGTAATTTATAGAATTATGGTAATTCTGGCGTTTTGGGTCAATTTTGAACAAATTTCTTAATTATAAGCATTTTAGGGTTAATTTTTGCATTTTTAATGGTTTTCTAATGCTTTTTATGCTTAAAATGCCTTCTAAGGGCATTTAGAACCCCTACCGGCGATTTTAGGGTGAAAGTGCGGTATGAGCAAGGTCGGAAATTTCCAAAGGCTTCTCGGGCATTCTCAGCAATGTTTTTTCTGTCATAATTTCATTTTGATCGTTTCGTCTACAACCGTTTAAGGATTTTACACCCAATTGAGCGCCTAAAAACCGCATTATCTAATAAATAATGTTACCCAAACTAACCATTACCTCTGTTTAATCA
>CAYUHY010000008.1:0-34895 GCA_964444615.1 uncultured Candidatus Saccharibacteria bacterium
CAAAAGAGGTCATGCAACGCAATCATGGTTTGTGCAATTAGAAGTAGAATGTAGCGATTTTTGTGCTACAATATAAAGATTAGATATCGTTATGGAGAAAATATTTACTTCTAAAAAGATTTTGATTACGGTCATTATTGCGGTGATCGTGACGATTATTGCAACGATAGGTATTTGGTCGTTTTGTAATATGCTTGAGAATAAGCGACTTGATAAGACTTCCGTGGTACTAAAAGACGATTTAGCCGTAAGTTTTGGTAAAGAAGTGAAGGTGTCAGATTTTCTAGCGGATCTTCAGGGCAAAATTGTTGATGATTATACTATTGACACTCATACACTAGGCGAGAAAACGGTGGCTTTTGATTATGTGAATATCAAAAATAAAAAACGTACTGCAAATTTCCAAATTAAAGTCGTCGATGATACAGCGCCCACTATTTATGGGAGTGATACGTACACACTGGGCACGAACTATGGTGGCGATTTAACAAACTTAATGTTAAGTGGAGATGATTTAGACAATAATCCGAAACGAGAAATTATTGGCACCTATGATTTGGCGAAACCCGGAAAATATAATTTAGAATATAAAGTGACGGATAATTATAATAATAGTGCTGGTAAAAAGTTTACACTTAACATCGTGGAGCCGAAAAATAACGAAGAAAAAATATTTTCTATGCCAAAATTGCCGATTCAGGAAGTAATAAATCAGCACAAAAGCGCCGATACGAAAATTGGGATTGATGTTTCTGCTTGGCAGGGAGAGATCGATTGGAAAAAGGTCAAAGCGGCGGGCGTGGAGTTTGCGATGGTGAGGGTGGGGTATCAAATTGATTTTGATGGCGAATATATTTTGGATAAGTTTTATGAGAAGAATATCAAGGCAGCGGAGGAAGTGGGCTTGCCGGTAGGTGTGTACTTTTATTCTTACGCAAATACAGTGGACGAAGCACAGAAGCAAGCAGAGTGGATTATCGAGCAGCTAAAAAATTATAAAGTCGAGCTGGGGATTGCTTTTGATTGGGAGAGTTGGGCGGATTTTAATCAGGCGAAGATGAGTTTTTATACGATTAATCAAGTGGCGCAAACGTTTCTGGATGTGGCGGCGCGCCATGGTTACCGCGGTTGGTTGTATAGTAGCAAAGTGTATTTAGATAGGATTTGGCAGCCCACCAATCATGATGTTTGGCTTGCCCAGTACTATGATCGCGTTACGTATGATGGTGAATACGCAATGTGGCAACTCAGTAATACCGGGCAAGTTGAGGGGATTGATGGCGATGTGGATTTGGATATTTGGTATTTAGGTAATTAATTAAGAAGTTGTTACTATTTTGGAAATGTAATGTATATTGTCTAGCAGGCGGAAGTTTTCCATGCTGCGTAGAGTATGACGTTTCCTGTTACCGTAAATGTCTCACCTTCATGCTTGAGATTTGACCATGAGCCATTTGGATCAGTGGTCCATCCCAGAAATCCAGCAGAGCAGTTATTGCTAGGCCAGGTTACTCGTGTCGGCGAGGGCGCTGAGAGGGTAATTGTGCATGATCCGTTGCTGGGCGTACAGGATACGGGGTTGGGCGGAGTCGATAGACCTTGCTCTTGTGCGGATCCAGCATGAAATGTAACTGTGAATTTTTCGACTTGCTTCCATACTGCATACAAGGTCTGATTCCCCGTCAGCGTAATAGACGCGCCAGGTTGATAAGAAGCAGAGGTAGCAGTACTACTGGTACTCCAACCAAGGAATGTATAGTCGTTTCTGCTTGGTTTAGTTGAGCTAAGTGTTAAGGTACAGCTAGTCCCATATGCGCCATTAGCGGTACAGGTTTGGTTGCTCGGCGCATTGCTACCGCTATTAGCATTATATGATAGAGTATAGGTAGTAGTAGCAGGCGTGGCAGTAAGGCTTAGTTTTACGGTAGTGCGATAATGCCCGCTATCGGTATTATTAGCGGCAAATTTTACAGCGAAGGCTAGTTTCTTGGATAATGTTAGCTTGCCAGCATTGGCGCCGGTAGTGGCGGTATTGCCAGACGCTAAGTTTGTTCCGGACGGAGATAAAGATTGGTAGGATAAGTTTTCTTTACTAGTAGCGAGATCTCCCCAACCATAGCCCCAAGTATTATCAAGCATAGCTTCATTACCAGTGCCATTAGGTTTCTTGTTATTGGCTCCGGTAATTGCAGTAGCTCCGGATGGGCCAACTAGATTAGCAGGTCCCGAGATAATTAAAGTATAATTACTAATATCACTAGCATTAATGTTGATAGTGTGTTCTCGATAGCCAATATCTCCGGGAGCTACGGCAACTTGTTTGTCTACGGCATCACCGCTAATACTAATTCCTGCCGAAGCTGCCAGCGGCAGAAGGCTATAGTCGGAATCAGAATTTTGGTCTGTCGCAGATGGGGATATATCTGGCTCAAAAGCTGAAGCGTGATTATTGATTAAAGTTAAATTGCTAAAGATTAAACCAAGGATTAATAGTATTGTAGAAGCCAAACTTATAAAGTGTTTCTCTGATCTTCCACAAAAAGGATTACGTTTAGCAACTAAAGACTTCTTATTACTAATCTTACTCATTCTTACCGTTGGAATACTATGAAGAGTTAATTTAGTAATAGAATTAGTAAATTGCTTTTGGTGTTTTCCTGGAGATTTGGAAAAGTTACCAAAGTTAATATTACGTCTTTTGCGTTGCATCACGCCCTCCTTTTTGTGGATTTTGTGATTAACTAAATACTCACGTCGATTAGTTAATCATTAGTATATATACATTCGCAATGCCATTTATTATCGCCAAAGATAAGTAATAGAGGAAATAAAAATGGCACCGCGAGGGGTGACTATACATTTTATCTAGCAAAGTATTGCTCGACAAGACATAAAACCTTACGGTGCCATTTCTCTTGTCGAACAAATTATTGCAACAGAGCAACTTGCTACTTATTTATAAAATGTATAGTCAATATAATTTTACCACGAATTTTGCTTTTGCAACAAAATATTTAAAAAATCTTGTGATGTAGCACAACTTAATGGCTAAATCTAGTCGCGTTTTAGCATGACTGTAAAAGCTTCAGATGGAATATCAATTTTGCCAAAGCGTTTCATACGCGCCTTGCCTTTTTTCTGTTTTTCTAGCAACTTTGCTTTGCGGTCGCGATCACCGGTATGAATCTTGACAGTAACGTCTTTGCGATAAGCACCGATAGTTTCTCGCGCAATAATCTTGGCGCCAATTGCCGCCTGCAGAGCTACTTCAAAATTCTGCCGGGGGATAACTTCTTTAAGTTTTTTCGTAATTTCCCTGCCTAGCGCATCTGCTTCGCTGCGATGACACATCAAACTTAACGCGTCGATACGATTTCCGGCTACTAGGAAATCTAACCGCACCAAATCTTCCGGGCGATAATCAGCGATTTCGTAATTAAAGCTAGCATAGCCAGAAGTAATGGATTTGAGCTGATCATAAAAATCCGTAAGTAAATTGGCCATCGGCGCATCAAAATCAATAACGGCGCGATCTTCAATATAGCTGAGGTTAGTTTGATGTCCGCGTTTAGAGTTGATTAAATTTAGCACGCCGCCAATCATGTTTTGCGGCAAAATAATTTCGCCTTTTACCCAAGGTTCACGAATTTCTGCGACTAAAGACAAATCCGGCAAATCGGCCGCTGAGCGAATATTAAGATCCGTACCATCGTTCAAAGTTACTTCATAATTAGTAGAGGGGTTTGTGATCACAAGGTCGAGATTAAACTCTCGCTCTAGGCGCTCACGAATAATATCCATATGCAATAAGCCCAAAAAACCAATACGCAAACCAAAGCCTAAGACTGGAGAATTTTCTGGCTCAAAACTCAAGGCAGAATCTGACAAAGCAAGTTTCTCGACCGCGTCTTTGAGATCCTGATATTGATCATTAGAAACTGGGAAAAATCCAGCGTAGACAAAAGGTAGCACATTTTTGTAGCCAGGTAAAGACCTCGAGGCGGGATTTTTGGCTAAAGTTACGGTGTCGCCAACGCGCGCCTCGCGTGTGGTTTTGAGATTGGTAACGATGTAGCCAATTTCGCCAGCATTCAGGCTATCGTGAGGCGTCATCTTGGGAGTAAGGGCGCCTACTTCTAAGGCTAAACCATCTGTATTGGTAGCCATCATTTTGATGTCAGAATTTTTGGGAATCGTACCATTAAAAACCCGAACATACAAAATCACGCCGCGATAATCATCAAAGTAAGAATCAAAAATCAACGCGCGCGTAGTATCCGAATCTTGACCAGCATCGATCGTGCGAGGCGCGGGAGCAGAATCTACAATACGATCTAGAATTTGGTCAATATTATAACCCGTCTTGGCAGAAACCGGGATAATTTCTTCAGCTTTACAACCTAACAAATTGACAATCTGGGCAGTAACTTTTTCTACATTAGCGGCTGGCAAATCGACTTTGTTAATGACGGGAATAATATATAAATCTTGCTCCAAAGCCAAGTAGACATTGGCCAGAGTTTGCGCCTGAATGCCTTGGGTAGCGTCAACCACCAAAACTGCAGTTTCTACGGCTTGCAAAGACCGCGATACTTCGTAAGAGAAGTCAACGTGCCCGGGCGTATCAATGAGATTTAATTGATGATCGCGCCAGTTCATCTGCACAGGGGCGAGCTTAATCGTAATCCCCTTTTCCCGCTCTAGATCCATCGAATCCAGAAGCTGGGATTTCATTTCGCGTCGCGAAACCGTGCCTGTCAGCTCCATCATGCGATCAGCGATGGTGGATTTGCCGTGGTCGATGTGCGCGATAATGCAAAAATTACGAATCTTCTCTATTAACATGGTATAATTATAGCATAGTTTGATGTTTATTGCCACTTTTGCTAGTGGCGGATAATGTTTTATGATGAATCCAGATTTGATAATTTTAGCGGTTTCGGGCGGCGTTGATTCGATGGCAATGCTGGATATTTTTAAGCAGCAGAATATACTCGTGGCGCATTTTGACCACGGGACGCGTCCATCTTCGGTGGAGGATGCGGAGTTTGTAAAAGCAACTTGTGAAGAGAAGCATTTGCCGGTCGTAGTAGCGACTGCGCAACTCGGTGAAAATGTTTCTGAAGCGACGGCACGGGCTGCGCGCTATGAATTCTTGTTCCAGCTTAGCTCTAAGCACCAAAATGCTGAGATTTATACTGCGCATCACCTGGATGATCTGATAGAATCAGTAGCGATTAATTTACTGCGTGGAACGGGCTGGCGCGGGCTGGCAGTATTGGATACACCGGGTGTTCGGCGGCCATTTTTAGAGCCAAAATGCGCACCTGAGGCCTTGCAAAATTTAGTACCCTGTGATAAAAAGGCTATTCAAAAATACGCGGCGAAGCACAAAATTAATTATCGTCAAGACCCTACCAACCATGAAGATAATTATTTGCGCAATCGTTTGCGTACTAAATTAAGCGATTTTCCGCACAAAAAGGAAATTTATGATTTATGGCAGAAGCAAAAGGAATTGAAACGACTAATCGATGAAATGATTGCAGAATTATTGCCGGGCGACGATGAGGTTTGGCAAAGAAGTTGGTTTGAGAATTTGGACGAGACGGTAGCTTTGGAACTTCTGAGGGCCGGGACTTTGCGTGCGCAGATTTCGGCGACGCGCCCACAATTAAGAGATTTTTATCAAGCGATTTTGACCTATGCGCCAGGAAAAGCATTTAATTTGCCGGGGGATAAATTAGTTCGTTTTACTAAAACAAGCTTTAAATTGTAAGACTCAAAGACGAAAATAGTTGATTTTAAGTGATTCGTGCTATAATGAGTGCAGATTTAAGTGGAGTTAATGAATTATGATTACGAAAGCAATTATTCCTGTGGCTGGATGGGGTACCCGACGTCTGCCTATCACTAAGGTGATTGAGAAATCCATGTTGCCAGTTGGCAATCGTCCACTAGTAGATTATTCGGTGCAAGAACTAATCCAGGCCGGCGTGACGGATATCTATATGGTGATTTCTAATGTTGAGCCTTGCCAAGTGAAGGCTTTTTATGAAGATAACGTCGCTTTGAATCAATATTTAATTGATCGTGGTAAGGAAGATCGTTTGCGCCTGGCCAAAACTTTGCCTGACAACGTACAGATTCATTATGTCGCACAAGATCCGAGTAGTAAGTATGGTACCGCGGTACCAATTGCGATGGTAGTAGAAAAGTATAATATTCATGAGCCAGTTTTGGTGTTCATGGGCGATGATTTTATTTGGAATCCGCAAGGTAAATCTTCGGCCGCGTCTTTACTAGAAACTTTGCAAAATCCGGAAGATTCTGCTATTCTCGGCGTAGAAATTCCGCGTGAAGAAGTAGACCGCTATGGCGTCTTCCGCGTCAAAGATGGTCTGCTGCAAGAAGTAATAGAAAAGCCAAAGGTGGCCGATGCGCCCTCGAATTTGATTAATGTGAGCAAGTATATTATGTCACCAAAATTGCTGGACGAAATTGTAGAATATGTCCAGACGCATGATTTTGGGCCAAAAGATCAGGAATATGTGGTCACGGATCCAATTGATAGCTATATCAAAAAAGGTGGCGTTATGCATGTCGCCACTACGGACGGAGAGTATCTAGATGGGGGCACTACTGCGGGCTGGGTGCACGCAAATAACGTAGTTTGCAACGAATAATTTTTTGGTAAGAATTATATCACCAGGCGAATAATACTTTTAGTGCTTATATCACCAGATGAATATGATTTGGTGTTTTTGAGTAAAATTAGGATATTTTTGGAGATTTTTCTGTATTTTTATTCATTCTATGATATAATGTTATTATGAAAAATTCATCGTCAGAACCAAGTTATCAAGTCGCAATTGGTAGAATTGTGGAACGTTTGCGGACGGAAAAAGGTTGGACTCAGGCCCAGCTGGCAGAGGCCGTAGGCAGTAGTCAGTCGGCTATTCATCGCATCGAAAAGGGGCGGCAAAATATTTCTTTTGACCTGACGAAGAAACTTTCGCAGGCGCTGGGCGGACAAATTTTATCGGTGAATGATGCGGTTTCCCAAAGTTACCAGATTAATGGCGGTAAGGAGCTACGTGGTGAGGCCACGATCAATACAAGCAAAAACGCAGCCGTGGCTTTGCTCTGCGCATCGTTGCTGAATTCGGGAATTACTACGTTGAAACATTTGGCGCGGATTGAAGAAGTTTTTCGGATTATTGAAGTGCTGGAATCGATTGGCGTAAAATGCCACTGGATCAATGATAATCGCGACCTAGAAATTGTGCCGCCAGCGAAGCTTGATTTGCACCATATCGACGTAGAAGCAGCGCGTAAAACGCGTTCGATTCTGATGTTTATGGGGCCGCTTTTGCATAAGTATAAACACTTTCGTTTGCCGTACGCGGGTGGTTGCACTCTGGGTACGCGCACAATTGAGCCACATCTAAGGGCACTGTCGGATTTTGGTTTGCAGGTAGATGCGGCATCTTGTAGCGGATTTTACGAAGCTACCGTGGATGCGCGGCGGCCGGTAAAAGACCAGCTAAAGAACTTCCGTTCGATCGAATCGATTCACTCCCAATATCCGCCGAAAAAAGTGGTCTTAATTGAGCGCGGGGATACTGTGACTGAGAATACTTTGATGGCCGCAGCACTATATCCGGGCGAGACGACGATTGTCGGCGCTTCTTCAAACTATATGGTACAGGATTTGTGTTTCTTCCTAGAGAAATTAGGGGTCAAAATCCGCGGAATTGGCTCAACGACTTTGAAGATTAAAGGCAAGGCAGAGATTAATGTGGATGTTGATTATTCCCCGGCCGAAGACCCGATTGAGGCGATGTCGTTTATTGCGGTAGCTTTGGTGACAAAATCATGTCTGACGATTCGACGGGCGCCGATCGAATTCCTGGAAATCGAGCTGGAAATCCTAAAAAGTATGGGAGCGAAGATTGACCGTTCACCAGAATATTATAGCGCGAATGGTCGCACAAGATTGATTGATTTGAAGATTCATAAGTCGGAACTAGTGGCACCAACGGATAAAATTGCACCAATGCCGTTTCCTGGCCTGAATATTGATAATTTACCGTTTTTCTCGGTAATTGCCGCTACTGCTAATGGGCGCACGCTTATTCACGACTGGGTGTTTGAGAATCGGGCGGTCTATACTACTTATTTGGAGCAGTTGAATGCTAAGGTAGAACTGTTGGATGCGCATCGAGTCTACATCGAGGGACCCACGAATTGGCGTGCAGCAGAGTTGGTGGCACCGCCTGCATTACGACCAGCCGTGGTAGTGATGATTGCAATGTTGGCTGCGCCGGGGAGTTCGATTTTGCGCAATATTTATTCGATTAACCGCGGGTATCAAGATTTTGCGAGCCGACTAAATAAGCTGGGCGCAGATATTAAACCGTTGCTGGAAATTTAGGAATTTGTTTTGTGATGTAGTTGGAGGGACCTGGAAATTAGGTAATTGATGGGTTTTGACGATATTTGTGATTCTCGAAGGTCTTGTTGCAGATTTTAGATCTAGGCATGTTGTAAGTTTGTCTTTGACAAAAATAGAATCACTGTGGAAGCCAGCGCCGAACAGTTTTAAGTATGTTGTAAGTTTGCTTTTAATAAAAATAATTATACAACACCGTGTTTAAAAAGATTTTTGGATTTTTATTCATGCTAGTGCTTGTTATTTTGAAAATTTTTGTTATACAATCGCGACATGGGCAAAATAATGTCGAGTACGGCCAAAGGATTTAGATGTTGAATCTTATTATATTATTTAAGCTTTAGGCGAGCACTAACATTTAAGCTTTTGATTTTGCCCATATTATATATTTCTCGCGTTTACTATGCGAGCGTAGTAAGTACTTCTATAGCAAAGAAGTATGATATAATAGTCATAACAAAGGAAGGTAATACAACATGACGAAAAAAGCTACAAAATCAGAAATGACGGGTGCGGATGCAGGCAAGAAGCAAGCCTTGGATTTGGCGATTCAGCAGATTACCAAACAGTTTGGTACTGGCGCGATTATGAAATTAGGTGAGACTCGGAAAATTGATGTTGAATTGTTGCCGTCGGGTTCGCTGTCGCTAGATTTGGCGTTGGGCGGTGGCTATCCTAAGGGACGGATTATTGAGATTTACGGTCCGGAATCTTCTGGTAAGACTACTTTGGCGCTGCACGCAATTGCGGAAATGCAAAAACAAGGTGGGCAGGCGGCGTTTATTGATGCCGAGCACGCGCTGGATCCAGCTTACGCGAAGAAGATTGGCGTGGACACGGATAATTTATTTATTTCTCAGCCAGATAATGGTGAGCAGGCTTTGGAGATTTGCGAGACTTTGGTGCGCAGTGGGGCGGTAGATTTGATTGTGGTAGATTCCGTGGCAGCTCTAGTACCACAGGCAGAAATTGATGGCGATATGGGTGATGCGCAGATGGGTTTGCAGGCACGTTTGATGTCGCAAGCAATGCGTAAATTAACCGGTATTATTGCGAAATCTCGCGCAACTCTGATTTTCATCAATCAGATTCGCATGAAAATTGGCGTGATGTTTGGTAATCCAGAAACTACGACAGGTGGTAATGCGCTGAAATTTTATGCTTCAGTGCGGATGGATATTCGTCGCATTGGGCAGATTAAAAATGGCGAAGATATTGCTGGTAACCGTACAAAAGTAAAGATTGTAAAGAATAAGATTGCGGCACCTTTCCGCACGGCAGAGTTTGACATTATGTACAATGAAGGTATTAGTAAGACTGGCGACGTGCTGGATTTGGCGATTCAGAAAGGCATTATAGATAAAGCTGGCGCCTTCCTGAAATATAAGGGCGAAACGATTGCGCAAGGTCGCGAAGCAGCGAAAACTTTGCTCAAGTCAAAACCGGAATTTATGAAAGAAATTGAACATCAAGTGCGTGCCGCCGCCAAGCTGGATAAGGATGAAGATAGTGCGGATGACGCTGCCGATTCTGATAGTGAGACTGAGGCAGCTAATGCTAAGCCCAGTGAAGCCTAATGCTGAAGATTGAGAGTTTACACGATTCTGGTGATGACTTGCGCGCGCCTGGTATGTTGGATGGCGGCGAGGAGAGTGAACGTGGATACCCAGATGCAGGATTTAGCGTTGGTGGATTTACGGGGTCTTTACCTAAGCATGGCCGTAGATATGACGATGGCGTAAAGAATCGCATCACCAAGCTGACTTCGGGCGTGCGCGATCCGAATCGAGTGAATGTGTTTATTGACGAGAAGTTTGCGTTTTCGCTGGATATTAGCCAGGTGGTAGACCTTGGCGTAAAAGTAGGTAAGATTTTGAGTGAGGAGGAGCTGCAGAATTTGCAGGCAGCTTCGGCCTTCGGGAAACTATATCAGCGCACACTGGAGTGGATCCTCTCGCGCCCGCATTCGGCCCAAGAAGTGCGGACTTATCTCAAGACGCGCCAGGCCAAACGCGTTCAAAATAATCGCCAACGCGTACGGCAAGAGTTGAAGCCGTTGCCGGAAATACAGGACGAGACGATTGTGCTGGTGCTGGAGCGCCTGAATGAACATGGGCATATTGATGATCGGCGATTTGCGGAATATTATGTGGAAAATCGCTTCAACAAAAAGGGCATTAGCCGGAAACGACTGCAGATGGAGCTACGCAAAAAAGGTATCAGCGAGGGGGTTGTCGCCGAGGTGCTAGATAATTCCCTACGCAATGACCACGAGGAAATAGCGAAAATTATCGCGAAAAAAGCCTCTAGGTACGATCATGATAAGCTAATCGCCTATCTCTGCCGCCAAGGGTTTAGTTACCAAGATGTACTGGAGGCGGTAGAGGAGTTTGAGGAGGGGGTGGGGTAAGCGTAGTTAGTTAAGGATGAAGTGGGGGCAATGAGTTTTTCAATGGAATCGAACGCATTAAGAACGATGAGGGGGCGTAGCGACGACTTCTTGGCAGGCCGACCTAAATTCTTAATATTAGAGGGCGGAGCGTTAGCGTTTTTCGACAGACCTGGTTGGCTATATATTATATACACATTTATATTTATTAGCTAACCAGAGGTTTCTTTTAGTCTGCCTTAAAATCACTAACGCTCCACCCATCATTTTACTATTTGCTCTCGAGGGTTAAGTTTTGGGCTAGGTGTTGGAGAATACACGCAGGTGTATTCTCCAACCCGAGGGTGCTTAGGAATCGCGGGCGATACACCGCACAGCGTAACCAAGACAACGATACTCTGCGTATTGAAGGCTAATGCCTCTATCACTAATACTTAAATCATGCGCACTGTTTGCTCTACCAGCAGTGTTAGACCACCAGCTACCTTGGCTAGCATCACCTGCAATTTTTCCGTTACTTATAACTCCAGTATATTGAAAATTGTAAGGCATACCCTGAATCTTAGCTGAGCCGTCAGAGGCATTAGTAATAGATTCTGAATTTAAGAATAACTGATATTCACCAGTAGACGGCAGTTTCCAACCCTTTGGGCAAATTGATGTATCAACAAGCCCAGAAGATACACTGGCTGTTCCGGCGCCTGCCGTAGCCGCCATCCAAGTATAATAAGTTGTTTTGCCAGAATTTGCAGAACTGGTAGTGTAAGATTTTGATACATACAAATCAATAGAATTTGCAAAATCAGAACTAGATAACGAAGTAAGTGTAGAGGGAAGAGCATAGTTAGAAATTACATCAGAATCATTAGGAGTAAGGGTGCGGCTTCCGGTTATAAGAAGATTATTCGTCATCCAGCATCTACCATCCGCAAACTTACGTACTTTATAAGAATTATTATCCCTAGTATCTTTGAGAGTATAGGTAGTACCAGTGAGCGTATTGGCACAGATAGTTGGTGTTATGTCCTGCATGTTGGTAATATTTGCTAAAGTTCTAGCATCTTTCCACACCGCATATAACGTCGTATTACTGGAGAGAGTAATGGAGGAGCCGGGCTGATAGGAGGCAGAAGTGGCAGTGCTGGGTGTGCTCCAGCCAAGGAAGGTATAGTTAGTTTTAGTTGGTTTAGTAGAGCTAATCGTTATACTACAAGATGTGCTAGTGCTACTGCAGCTTTGATTGCTAGGCCCACCAGTTCCACCGTTCATATTGTAGCTGAGAGTTCTGGTGTAGATTTGTGCCCATTTGGCGTAGAGAGTTTGAGTCGGACTAGAGGCACTGATGGTGATAGTACCACTTGGATTGTAGTTAGTACCGGTACCAGAGCTATTAGTATTCCAACTGGAGAACTCATAACCGGATCTAGTAGGTTTACTAGAGCTAATAGTAAAAGTGTGTGATCCAGCTTCGGTATCGTCCGTGTAAGCCTGGGTAGTAGGCGCATTACTACCACTATTAGCATTATAACTTAATGTATAGGTAGTAATTACTTTTGGCGTAGCAGTGAGAGAAAGCTTTACCGTGGCTTGGTAATGTCCAGCTTCGGCATTATCAGCAAACTTCGCTGCAAAAACTAAATTCTTGGTAAAGTTTGGACTAGTACTGGCTTTTTCTAGTTGTTGATTGCTACCAGTAAAAGAACTATAGGTCATTGCGCTATTATTACCGCTTTGGTTATAAGCATAACCCCAAGAATTATTAGCCATATTAGCGGGAGTTTTACCTCCGGCTCCAGTGATCGTGTTGTTCGTAGTAGTACTTGAAGCGTTAGAATTTTTCAGACCTACTGGACCATTGATGGTGAGGGTATAAGACTTAATATTACTAGAAGTTACTTTCACAGTATGTGCACGGTAAGCTACTTGACCAGGTAGAGTCTTTACGGCTTCGTTCAAACCTTGCCCGCCGATCTCTAGGCTTAGATTATTATCGGCATAAGTAGTAGCAGTATCAGCCAGAAGATTTATATCCGAGTCGGATAAGGTATACCTATCAGAGCATAATTCCAAAAAATATCAAGCAATACTAAGATTTAAGCATCAACTCAATGAACATGAAGAATCTAACTGCATAGCTGCTTTATTGAGTAGCAATGAGAGATGTATCAGGGATATCGACGAATTTGGTGAAATAGCAACGAAGCAAATTACCCATATCCAAAAAAGGTTTACTTCAGAAGAAATTGTAATTTTAGCCGAGAAATATATAGATGGCGAAAGCATACGTGAATTGGCCAAGGAGTTTGGTTGCGATCGCAATACGGTGAGAAATGCATTAAAAAGGAACGGTGTAAAAATTCGAGGAAGAGGACGTCAAAAAAGAAAATAGAATATAACCGAAAACATCTCAAGATCATGTTATTGTGGGTCAAATAATAAAAACACTTTAGACTATTGCGAATTCTGATGCGGTTATCATTACTATATTGTAATTTACCAGTAATAATGATTAGATTATCATAAAAAATACGACTATACACACGAAGAACAAGAAAAGTGCCATAATAGTTAATAAGTTTATGCAAAAACTAGCTTTACACAGTTTGTAAGTTGAGCCGTTATCTAATATCCATATTCTTTGTGATTCTTTCAAATTTTCTCTACTCAAAATTGTCAAAACAATACCAAGTGATAGGCTGATAAGTATTCGAAAAATAGCAAGAAACGCTGTTGCGCCAGCAATGGCGTTAGGCATCTCGGTTATTGCCTGCAATAGTTCATTATTAAGTGACAGCATAATCATAAAATTGATGATTCCGACCACAAGTAATAGCCTAGCAGTTTTGCGTAACTGCTTTAGGTGAGGTGATACGCTATCGCTCCTATTGTTATTGAGAGACATAATTCCGCTTTGAATAATATTTATTCTAATGTCGCCGCAATTAAAAAAGCGACCACATGCTGTCGCTAAACATCCACAAATCAGCTTTAAGGCTTAACTTGTTGCACATGGTCGCATTTATGCCTTAAAGCAAACTGATAGTAGATATTTAGCTACTTTAATTGTAGCACATATTTGAGAAAAATTACTAATTTTACAAAATAACGTAGAGAAGATGCCAACCGAGGTTCAGTTAGGAGGCATCTTCTCGAACGTTATATTATTTTTTCAGATAATTCATAAGTACCTGAGCTACCTGCGCTCTGGTTGCTGAGCCTTGAGGATCAAGTGTGCCGTTACCTTTTCCGTTAATAATCCCATTTTCTACAGCCCAACGCAATGCATCTAACGCATAGTCGCTAACCTTATTGGCATCAGTAAAATGCAGTTCCGTTTGTGTGGGCGTAGGGCTATTTTCATATCGCCAGAGAATAACAGCAAGTTGTTCACGGGTAATGTCGTTATTGGGGCCAAATCGCCCATCTCTATAGCCGGAGACAATGTTTTGCTCAACCGCCCAGGCTACCGCATTGGCATACCACGCATTATTTACAATATCTCCAAAAGCATTATTATAGGAAACAGGCGGTCGCCCCTCTTTATTGTAGAGAATTTGTGTCAACATCCCACGAGACAATTTGGCATCTGGTGCAAATGTGCCATTTCCATAGCCATTCATTAAACTGTTTTGACTTACGTACTTAACAGCATCATAATACCACGCCTTTTCCTTCACGTCAGAGAAGGGATTGTTCCATGGTGTTTCTGACGTTTGCATCATTTGGAATACTGCATCGACAGACACTTTTCCGCTAGGCATTATAAAGGTGTATTTGCCATCGCCCTTGTCTGATAGCTCCAGTTTTTTGCCATTTTTATCAGAAACATTCAGAGCAACCAATTCATATCCGGTGTTTGGGATAGCAGTGATTGAAACCGTATTGCCTTTGGACGCAGATGCAGGACGAACTTTTACAGTACCTCCTATTACGGTGGGAACAGAAACACTGTAACCGGGAGAACTGTAATTGCCACCAGAAGATGAGCCGCTACCGGAACTTATATAAGTCCACCGCGCATATATCATAGTGCTTGTAGCGAACACCGTGTTTGTAGTTACCCGTGTTCCATCAGCCAGATACCAGCCGCTGAAAGAGTAGCCGCTACGGGTTGGGATAGGTAGTGAAGATAACTTCCCATCTGTACCGGTGGTTAACCTGGTAAAGGCTAAGGAGCCGCCATTAGTATCCAAAGTGATTGTGTAGATAGCAGTAGGCTCGTCTGGAGTATCAATGGGAACTTCGGTACCATTGCCGTCGGGAAGGACTTTCTTTTCTGGCTCACCATTATCGCCCAAGACGTAAAGCGGTACTTCTGATATATTTGCTATAGATGGCATACTACTCATCTGCTTGCCAGAAGTGAGGGTAACATTTTCAAAAACAGTTTCATCATTGATGTTACCGCTACCCAGGTCAAGCTCTTGTACGCTATACGTCATGGTGCCCTCATCTGTCCCTGTCAGTTCGATAGTATAATCATCATCAACCAAAAGATACAGGTATTTTTCATCACCATCCACTCGGATATAAACTTTTTTGGCATCCGTATCGCTTACTACGTTGTCTGTTACGCGGCCCACCAACAGACAGCTAGAATCATAAACTTCTACATTCACAGGGCAAGCACATCGTACCACCCTGATAGTTCCGCCAATTTGTTCTGTCAGCACAAAAGCCATATATGCTGCAACATCATGTGTAGAAAGCAAATGGTTTAAAGCATAATCTCTGGTCGTTAGCTCTCTGAAATTAGAATCGAATCCCGATGTAGACCATCTATGAAATGTTATATCTTTGCCATATCGCGCCCATAAGTTGGGCAGATATGTTATCGGATCTTCCAAGTTCATGATGTTGAAAATGTTATTATATTTACCAGCGTTTGCGGCTCCTGTGGCCCAGTCAATTGGTTTAGGTGGTGCAAAGGCATAACAGTAAACATTTTCTTTCCCACATTCATCTGATAATTCTTTTGCAAGAACATTTGCGGTGGCACCACCCAAGCTATGTCCAGTAACAAAGAATTTGCTGTTTTTCCTTATTTCATTGAGGTTAAGATTACATGTTTTGGTGATAAAAGAGTTTAGGCTGGAATGAATGTTACTTGCACTATTCGTAAAACCGTAGACGTCAGAAATAAGATCTTCGAAATCAGTTGTCCCGCGAATCGCAATGATAAAATAATGCTTACCGTTTATTTCTTGATGTCCAAATGTTACTCCAGGCCAGTAAATATCTTCCCAGTTATGAGAATAGTTTTCTGATTTTACTATTTTAAAACCGAGGTCGTTTAATAATTCCTCAGTTGCGGCTGATGATTCCTCAGTTGCGGCTGAAAGAGTAAGCCCTAGCTCCGCAAAGTTACCAACATAATCAAACGAAGAAAAATTAAACAGATCCAGCCCCCAAGAAAGTGTCCTATTGGATACTCCGTCATACCAAGTGTAGAACTTGACAGGCAACTCTTTGACATGCGTATCAGGTACTTCTTGTATTAACTCAAACGGTATGTTATTGTCCTGCGCATACGAATGTGCGGTTGAGTTTTCATAGCAACGAATCATTAACTTATGACAGTCAGCAAAGGCATCTGCTCCGATTTCTGTGACAGCGCGTCCCAAAGTGATGGTTCCCAGTTGAGTATTTTGGAACGCTTCCGCACCTATGTCTGTCAATACGGAGGAAAAATTCATGCTAGCTAGTTTTGCGCAGTTCTTGAAAGCGCGTTTTCCAATATGTACAAGATCGCTGTCTAAATCCCAAAGCAACACCTTTTCCAAAGAAGAGCAGTTATAAAACGCATTTGCATCTATACCAGAAACATTCATTAGGGTAACCGTTTTCAGGTTGTCATAGTCCCTAAATGAATCCGCTGTAATACGCAAGTCTTTTGTGAGCGACCCTTGGATCATAAGGGAGTTAATCGCTGACTTAGGAATGCTATAAGGAGCAAGCTCCCAAGGAAAGCCGTCTGGACTTGCATCGTTATAAATGTAGAGTTCTTCTTTCTTGTTGCTTTCGGTCGCCGTGATCTCTACTCTGCCATTACTGGGAATATTATCAGTCCCCACACTATAAGTGCATTTCCAGTTAATCTTCCATCCTTCACCTGAGCGGAGAACACCACTAACGTTCTTAGTATTTACATCATCCGGATTTGGCTTATCGGGCTTCGGATCTTCTCCCGAACTACCTGGGCCGGTGCTGTTATAGTGAATAGTAGCATCATAATAAAACCCCACACCCCTACTAACGGTATCCCAATCATTTTTGCTTCCAGAGTAATAAATATCTGATAAATTAAAACATGAGTCAAATATACGGTTTCCCATATAAGTAACGGAAGATGGGATAACTACGCTTGTGAGACTTGTACAATTCATAAAAGCATACTCTTCAATTGAAGTAACTGAAGAAGGAATAGTTATACTTATTAGATTTTCACACTCTCTGAACGCCTCAGATTTAATCGAAGTGACAGAGAAAGGGATATCCACATTTGTAAGGTTTTTGCAGCCACTAAATAATTCGTGTTCAATTGTAGTAATAGAGGGTGAGAGCACTAAACCTGTTAAATTTTCACAGCCACCAAAAGCTTGTGCCCCAATTGTAGTGACAGAAGAAGGGATGGAAATATTATTTAAGCTTTTACAACCCCAGAATGCAGCACGTCCTATGGAAGTTACAGAAGATGGAATGGTTATATCTGTTAATTTTTCGCATCCTAAAAATGCGTTAAGTCCGATTGAAGTAACTGAAGAAGGAATTTTTATTTTTTTAAGATTTTCACAATATTGAAAAGTACTTTGCTTTATTGAGGTAATCGAGGGCGGAATAGTTACAGTTGTTAAATTTTTGCATCCATGAAACACATCACGATCGATATTAGTAACAGAAGATGGAATAATCACGCTTGTGAGACTTTCGCAATTCATGAATGCATTATCTTCGATGGAAGTAACTGAAGACGGAATAGTTATGCTTGTCATACCTAAACAGTCCATAAATGCGCCAACTTCGATGGAAGTAACAGGTACTCCATTAATCTGAGAAGGAATTACAACATCATCAACTTCTTTATCACAACCTGTAATATAAATCTGCTCCCCTCCATACGCACCAAATGAGACAAAATATTCTAGGCATCCATAAGTATAAACAGGTGAAAAAGCGGGCCGAGAAGTTGAATATAAAGAAGTTCCGGCATGATCAGATGGGATTATGTCACTACTATTTTCAAAAGTCGGCTGCAAACTATCGCATGTTTGTTCTTTGTTGATTTCTGTAGCCCAAACCACATTAGACAATAACATAGGTACCAAACACAGAAGTAGCAGGGTTGAAAATAATCTTTTCTTCACAATGCATCATTCCTCCAATTTTAATGTACTTGGCATTTAGCTCATTTTTAGCACAGAAGCAATTTAAGCCTTATGCCACTCCGCCGGATGTAACAAGATAAGAATGTTGTTACATATTTTAGCATTAAACCTCTCTATAATCAAGAGATTTTTGAAAAATTCCGGTAAAAACTCTGCGATGCATCAAAAAGTTAGAGAATAGTGTCAAGATTGCAATAAAATATGTAACAGCATTCTTAAAAAGTAACAATATCCTCCTTAGTCCAAATACGCTATACTGTAGCATTATATGGGCAAGGGGGTAAATTATTATGGCAGCCACAGAACCTATCAGAAGCAAAAAGCAGTTAAAAGCCTTGGGGGAATATTTTTTGGAGCGTGGCCAGCTGCGCAATTATACGATGATTATCATGGGTGTGCATACGGCGCTTCGGATCAGTGACCTGCTTCGGTTGAAATGGTCGGATGTCTACGATGAAAAACGGCAGACTTTTTATACACGTATCACAATTACAGAGAAAAAGACAGGAAAAACAAAGATAATTGCACTAAATAAGAAGATTCTTCAAGCGTTGCGTCTGTATTTTCCATGCAGGCGCGGCGTTTATATTTTTGCCAGTAACCGCAAAACTGGCAAAGCAATCAGCCGTGTACAGGCGTGGAGGATTATTCACTCAGCAGCAAAAACCTTGGGATTAAATGGAAAAATCGCGTGCCACAGTCTCCGCAAGACGTGGGGCTATCATGCCTGGACAAGCAAATCCGTTTCACCGGTGGTAATTATGGATATTTATAACCATAGCAGCTATGAAATAACACGACGTTACCTTGGCGTGGCGCAAGATGACTTGGACAAGGCATATTTGGAAATGAAGCTATTCCAATGAAAAACCGCCCCTTGCGAGGCGGTGGTGGGTTTATAGGATATTCAATGACCAAAACGCTGTTTGAGGTAAAAAGAATCTTCTTCAGGAGATTCATCAAAGACTATGCGAACTTGCATTGCAATAAAGTCATAAAATATATGTGTAGTAACTCGGGATTTCTCCCTCAAAACTACGGTGGCTGATAATGACCAAATCATCCTTTAACTTTACAGTCATCGCCAACCGTAGATGTATTTCAGATGAAATGACATGTCGGCGCGGAGATAAATGCAGTCCATAAATACTGCCGGATGAAGTTCTGCCATGGAGAAAAAGCACCGACTCTTTAAGGACAAATGCTAAAGTTTTTAGTAACAGCATTAGCGGTAATCCACGAGAATCTCCCGGAGCTCCGCAAAAGCCGCTTTTTTCCAGTTGTTGACGCTTTTCTGACACCCACCAATCATCACAGCGATTTCTCGCTCCGTGTACCCCTCAGAGTACATCACCACGATCATCTGGCTGCGCTCGTCCAGATGCTTAATCGCTGCGTAAAGGGCGTCGGACAGTTCTGCCGCCTCAACGAGCTCCTCCACGTTGAGCGGGTCCTCCGACATGTACCCCAGTTCCATCTGCTGTTCCAGAGAGAGCAGCGTATGGACTTGGTGGGTATTACATTCACCGTCATCAACTTTGGCGGACTGAGCCTCGCGTTGCAGCCGCTTGATCTCACGCCAGAAAAACTGCTTGAGTTCCTGGCTCATCTCAATCTCTTCATTATTGAGATAGCTGCGGAAAAGATTCTTTAGTTCCATGTAATCCTGATACTCATAATTTGCCATGTTCGGCTCCTTTCAGGTCGCGTGACCCGCAAGAGCCGTCATCCCCACGAAACAGGAAAACGGCAGGGGAACACCTGAATACTATCAGATGCTCCGCACTGCCGTCTCTTAAGGACCTCTAATGGAGGTCGCGGTCTCGCGGGTCTGGGTGATGTTTACTTGCGCACGGGAACTAAGTAGGGGTGTGTTGGGTTATGCAAGGTAGGGGTTACGCTGCGGTTCCGCTGTCGGTGAAAACAAACTCAATCGGGGTGTCGGGCGGGAACCGCATTTGCATGATCCGCCCCTTCAGCTTGACCTTATAGATTCCCTCCTTCTGGTAATAGATACCAAGCAGCCGGTGGGTTTCGGGGTCGCGGATTTCCTGAGCGTTAGTGTCCATAGTGTGAACCTCCTTTGTTAAGATTGGCTCTTGAAATTGCCTAAAATTATTATAAAATAAGGGAAAACAGATGTAAATTAGCCGACAAAAGGCCGACGTCGGTGCGAAGTCTTTCTCTTGTCGGCTTGTCGGAATACTGTCGGCAGACTGTCACGCACAGAAAAAAAAGGATATTAAGCACAAACTGTATTGACAAAAATCATGATGTGTGCTATTATGGTAGTAAGATAGTTAGTTAATGCTAACTATCTCGCATATTACCCCTTTTTATGTCCTGTTATTGCCCTCTGATTATTGCGGAATTCGCTAGTGCTCACTAAAGAGGACTGGCGATGACGCAATAATCTTACTATTTTAGGGAGGGGTGCAATAATGGCAAGGATACGATATGATAGATACCTGAAGGATGTTGACGAGCTGATTGTTATTTCCAACACCGACAGTGAACGTGCGGTGGATGTAACCCCTGAAAGTTTTGAGAATCCGGCTATCAAATTCCGGATTCTTGAAACAACGGACGGCGAAGATCCGCTGGCAGCATTTGACCTTAGTGACAGTAGCACATCCACAGCGGCCTACAAAGAACTTCAGGACTGTGTCCCACAGTTGATAAACGGGCAGTTTCCTGGTTGGCGATTGGTCGGTATCGACTTCTCGCCGACGTGTCTCATGATGTACTACGTCAATCCTCGAGTTACCGGGGAAGAAGTCTGTGGTGACATCAGATACGATGATGCAACTGCTTATTGTATCAGTTGCAACGATAACTGGAGTATCACGATGGAGTTCGAGGTGGATTACGCCGATGGACTTCCTTCACGGCGGTATATCGCCAAGATGGTTTACACCGGTGGACCACTCGAAGACGGGCAACTGCATGTCGTAATCGATGAGTATTATGGCAAACGCAAAGTTCGTCGGCTGGAGTTCACCGAGGGTGAAACAGACGCACAGGAACAGTTGCAGTTGTGCCATATCACTGAGTATTAGGGGCAAACCGAGGGCCGCAGCAACAGCTGCGGCCTGTTTTTATTGCGTTATAGAGAATTATATGGTATAGTCTTAATATTCCAGGGGGGGGTGAGGCGGGAATGAGTTTGATGGACATTGAGTCGCTTTTGAAATACCTTCGAACACCAGCGGATGGCAGAGTCCTCTTCGATGATTACCTATCAGACGCATGGGAGATATTTCAGTTTGATGGTGAACCAGACCTAGCTTCACTTGAGGGGTTTCTCATTGAGGCTATTTTTCAGGTTTTTCAAGATGCTGAACATAATAAGAAAGAAGCTCTAAAACGAGATGCCTGCCTAATTGGTTTGGGCCTGTTAGAGGGGTGCTATCATACCTCAAAATGCAATGGATTCCCATCTCATTGTGACGTGCAAAACAGGTACGTGTATTATTTGGGTGGAGACCGTATTAAGCTCCTTTATCCCGTTCTTGATAAGAGCTCTAACTATGATATTGCCGATAGAAAATCTTTACCTCGGCAACGCATTGAAAAGTCCGATGAGCGGACCAGAAAGAAATTGGCAAAACATTTGGACTTGATGATAAAACGAAAATCGAAGGAAAAAGCAATCGGTATGACCTGTCAGAAGTGTTTACAGGCAGGTATAGAGAATCATACTAAGCAAGTCACCATCTCAGACGGAGAAAACGAGAGGATAATCAGAAAAGTTATTTTGCCGCAACCATGTTACATATTAGAGAACTTCCCGATTTCGGAGCAACAACCTGCACCTGAAATCCAGCAAGATACTCATTTAGAAGGAACGGAAGATAGCGGAGCTTGCGGAGACCATGAGTTTTTTTCCAGCCAAAATACTGACTTAGATGAAAATATTTCAGGCAGTACGATAAAATCAGAATTGCCAGATATATCGTCCTCTTCTTCCTGTAGTACCTCAAATGGTTCTAGCGGGACTGCGGAAGATGAAAAAGTTAAACTATCATCCCCGAGCCCTGAAATAAGTCAATCGGTAACTGGCAAATCAACCCTTGAGGATATTACTTCCGATGAGACGACATCTTACTCTGAGACAACTGATGGGCGTGTATCCTCAGTATCGTCTACACCTGAGACAATCATAGCCCCCGATATAAAGCCGGAAGGGAGATCGAAATCCGCCCCGGAATCTACCCAAGACTCTAATCTAAATACATCTACGGAACAACCCCAAGAACATACGCCAGAATTTGCCTCAGATCTTACTTCAGATACCGCAATGAAATCACACACAGATACGCCCGGCGATGTACTACCTCCCCATCCACCAAAAGCCGATGCAGAAATGCTCGAGTCCAAAAATGACAAAAAGGATAAACCCGAACGTTCCTCCAAGTTCATTAAAGGAGTCATTATTGTAGGAGTGCTGGCAATATTATTGGCTATGGTAGTTCTGTTATTCACAATAGGCGCAAGGAATAAACGCGAAAATGCAAATAATGTAAATATCGATCAGGTTAAAGCAGCTGAAGGGGGCGGCATTGTTAATCCAGATGAAACCAGCACAGAAGCTAATACATCTATGACGGTCCATAGTTCTAGTGGTACGACAGTCGATATCAACGTTTCTGGAATAGATAAGATCGCAAGCGTGTCAATAACAATGACAGATAGCGACGGAAGAGCAGAACAAGTCACAATTAAATTAGACGAGGTTTATGATGGGGTAACAACTGAACAGCAAGATATTGCTGCTAAAAATATACCAGGAGGTGTTAATGCGTATGAAGGCGACAATTAAATATAGCTTTGTGCTATGTGGTTGTCTAATGATTTCTGCATGGCTACTTCTGGTTCCAGCCTACGCATGGGGTGACAGCGATGGTGGACGTCCTAGTTATACATTGGAAGAGATTAATTCTGATATCTTGGGCGACAAAGTAGTCCTAAACTCAATTAGCGACAGCGTAATTGGAAACGAGAAAAACTTTGTTGGTGTCCGCGAGTATAACGGCCCGAACACGTCTGGTGCCGTAAATGTATGGAATGCAAACGAAATTACGGTTAAAGATGGGCAAGACTATATAATTCGTGCCTATGTTCACAATAATAATCTCCGTAAAGAAAATGTTGCCGAAAACGTCCATGTTGCTTTTAGCATACCTACCGCTGCCGCTCGCAGGCTTAGGGTTAATGGTTTTATAGATACCAGCAATGCAAGCCCACAGATATATTGGGACTATGTCGATTTTGTCAGTGATACTCCATTTCACCTAGAATATTATTACGATTCAGCACTGCTGGAAAATAATGGCGTTGGCGCCGAAGGACTGCAGCTTAGCGACGAAATCGTTACTAATGCATCTGGCGGTGGAGTTCAGATTGGGTATTATGATTACCGTACTAATCCGGGCGATCCAGTTGTTCTTGATGGTGTCATTCCAGCCGGATATCAGTATTCCAGTTATATAACCATTAGAGTTAAAGCTGTTTTTGATACGAACTTTGATGTTGATACGAAAGTCCGCCTATTCGATGGAGAAAGTGCCTTATGGGAAGATAGCGTGGAAGTTGCGGTTGGCGACAGGGTAGAGTTTCAAATTCAATATGCCAATATCAGTAGTGAAGATCAGCTAAGTGTAGCCGCTGCCAATGTGTTGCCGGATGGTTTGCGCTATATTGATGGCTCAACGCGAATTACCAATTCGAAATATCCTGACAGTGCACACATTAATGAAGATACTCTTACGACGGATGGATTTCTGATTGGAAGTTATGGTCCAGGCGCTGATGCGATTCTTACCTTCGCAGCGGAAGTAACCGGTGATAACTTATACGAGGGAGCAAACAAATTAGAGAATGTTGGACAGATCAGTGTTGGTGGTAGGGCTATGCAGGATTCCGCTATAGTTATTGTCCATAGAGGCGATGAGCCGGAACCAGGACACTTATTGACGCCACTCCGAATATTGACACTTATAGTAGTTTGTATTGGTTTTAGCACCATAGCCCTGCTTACAAAATCGCGCCACGCTCAGAAAAAGTGATAATGTTAAAAAAGAGAAGCCATAAGCCTTGGTGGGCTTGTGGCTTCTCTTTTTTATAAAACATTCAAAAACTTCCTTACTCAAATCCGCTCAAATTGTCCTTAGTAAAGTGTAGGGGCTGTCACAAGCGCAAATCTCGTGAACGCTCTCTACAAAAAATCAGAAAAGGAGCATCAATCCTATGAATGACTTCGGCAAGTACCCCATCCCTGAAACTGTTCCCTTGATGGACGACCTTACGAAGCTCCGTCTGAAGCAAAGCGCCAGCGTGGCTATGCAGTCCAGCGAAGTGGTAATGGAACGCGCTATGTTGCTGACGCAGTACGATACCTGCCGTGCCCTGCTTGCTTCGAATGCTCTCCGGTACACCGTGGCCTTGTCCTTTGCAGCGCAGCAGGCGTCCAGCCGTATGCCCCAGAGCGCGGAGCTTTTCAAGGCAATTGTGGAAGCCTTTGCGGAAAATGCGGTAAAGAACGTAAAGGAGTTTTGAAGATGGCTGTTTATATTGCTTTGGCGGCTGCCCTCTTGGGTGTCTTCTTCCTCGGTGTCGTTGTCGGATGCTGTCTTCTGGCGGTAGAGATCGACCGGCTTACAGAAGAGAATAATCGTCTCCGCCGCTTGCTGTGCGGGTTCTTCCAGTTACATCAATGCGAGCAGGAGGCCCAGATGCAAATCCTTTATGAGATGGGACGTGTTGGTACAATGCCCACTTATGCACCTCCAGAGGAGTAACAACTACCCTAAAATCAATACTTCGTTGACCATTTAACAACGGCGGTTTTTGCTACTGCTTAAATATGTCTATTCGGCGGCGGCACCCCTGTTATCAACACACTTTCAGGGTAATAGGGGTGTCGTACCGCCGGAAAAAGAATAAGCGTAACAATTACCATTATTTGTTCAATTGCGGTAAATTACCGTCAAAAGAACAAAGGAGTTTTATGGACACAAGTAGCAAGAAGTATAAGACCATTCTCGCCGATCCGCCATGGGACATTAATCAGCGTGGAAATTATGGGGCTATCAAGCATTATAATTTGATGCCATTAGAACGCATAAAGGCGATGCCAATTGCGGATTTATGTGAGGAAAATGCTCACCTGTATCTCTGGTGCCCAAATGGTTTGCTTCCAGAGGCGTTGGGTGTAATCGATGCGTGGAAATTTCAGTATCGGTGTAACCTTGTTTGGTGCAAACCAAGGCTTTCGTGCGGTCATTACATACGAACGTCCCATGAGACCCTACTGTTTGCGACTAGAGGTAAAGCGCCGGTAAAATTCCATTCACAGCCAAGTTGGATTTTTGCACCTCAGCAGGAACATAGCCATAAACCCGAGGAGCAATTTGCAATCATTGAGCGACTGTCAGATGGCCCCTCTCTAGAGTTATTTGCTCGCCGTCGACAGCCGGGCTGGGATGTATGGGGTGATCAGGTTGAGTCAGATTTGGTGATTCCTGGATATCCCGTTCCAACATATAGCATAAAAGTAACTGGCAAGGATAAGCCAAAGGGGGTGTAATGTTTGGAACCCAAAAAGCTGTTAGACCGCATCTTCGAAACCTGCGTAATCCTGGCAATCAGCGCCTTTCTTCTCCGTCTTGCTGTCTATTATATTCTGGAGATCTGGCCCTATCTGCTGGCAGCGGCAGTGCTCATCCTGATTTGCGTTATTATCTGGCGTGTATGGCGGCATGGCCGCGATATGGGAAAATGGTAATAGCAAAAATAAAAAGGAGTGGGCTTATGAGTAAACACCGAATAGAAAATATGTGCTGGCGTGAGGTCAACTGGCAGCGTCCTTTTAACTTGGAAGTAATATGGGATGCGCTAACACATCTTTCGGTACTCGGCCCTCGCAGCGCAATTATCTGGGAATGCCGGAGTAAAAATGGCTGTGTTACATATCTGTTGGGTGCTGACAAGATGTGTATTAGTAAAGTTGAAGAAGCTCTCTGTGCGCATGGAGACATTCAGTTTCGTAAGGTTTCTGAGGATGACCGGACGCCTGTTAAAATGGCTCGTCACCTCAAAATCACCCGCCCAATCCTCTCACTTAATACAGAGATTACTGAAGCGGTAACACGTTCAGGATTGACAGCGATGACAGCGGACAAGCATAACATTGAGATAGTCTTGCAATTGGTGCTGGGGAGGGGCTTTGCCCCCTCTCCGGTTCCCGCCAATCTGTCTGACCCTCACGCCACATGGCTGGAAGCAATTTTCGGTTCCATTAACAAAGCAACTACGGAAGCCCGTAAAAGTGTGCAGAAGAAGGCAGAACAGCACGGTTTTCAGGCGGTAATTCGTGTTGGTGTATCGGAAGAAAAAGCCACATCGCGTATGCGCAGTCTAATTTCGGCGTTCAAAGTTTTGGAATCTGCCGGTGTACGCATACGGGACGAAGCAGAAAATACGGAACACATCAATATGCCTTATATACCATGGCACTTTCCAATCCAGCGTCTATCTGTTAAAGAGACGGCAAACTTCCTATTGCTTCCGGCAGGCGAAGAGGAGCTGCCGGGAACTCCAGGACTTCATCCAAAATTGACATTGCCTCCTGCATGGTACCGAGAACCGACCAACCGTCAAAGTGACCGCAGTTTTGCTGATAGCATGGGCATGATGCCAAAGAAACTCAATATTTCTCCCAAAGACGGATTAGAACACGTGCATTTGATTGGTCCGACTGGCAGCGGTAAGTCGACCACTATGATGCGCCTGATTCTGGCGGATATTAAAGCAGGTAGAAGTACACTTGTCCTCGATCCCAAAGCTGACCTTATCCAAGATATTCTTGCTCGTATTCCGGAAGAACGCGCTGGGGACGTAGTGGTAATTGACCCCTCCAGTCCCTGTCCGGTAGGTTTTAACCCGTTGGGATTTACAAGCTACCAGAATAAAGCCCTGATTGCTGATGCTGTTCTCTCTGTCTTACGAGAGATATGGCAGGATAGTTGGGGTGTGCGCATTCAAGACATTTTATCTGCTTCGTTGCTTACACTGGCAGAAATAGACGATGCTACGCTTTTATGGCTACAGCCTTTACTTACAGATGAGTGTTTCCGCCGCAGTATTACCAAGCAAATAAAAGACAGGGTGTCCCTTCAGCCGTTTTGGAAGCAATTTGAGACATTATCAGAATTACAGCGACGTCAGCAGATTGAGCCGGTGCTTAATAAACTGCGACAGTTCACGCTTCGTCCGGGATTGAGAAATATTCTCGGGCAAGCTCACCCGAAGTTTTCTCTTATGGATTTATTTACCCAGCGGAAAATTGTACTAATACCGCTTAATAAAGGCGTTATCGGCGGAGAAATAGCCCGCTTGCTAGGTAGCTTAATTGTAGGATTGACTTGGACGTTGGCGCTCTCCCGCGCAAGTATTCCACCGGAGCGGAGGCATATCGTCAGCATCTTTATTGACGAGTTGCAGGATTATCTCTCGTTGCCTACGGACTTATCAGACGCACTCGCCCAGGCTCGGGGGCTTGGTGTTGGTATGACCCTTGCCCATCAATACCGCGATCAGCTGCCCACAGAAATCCGAGCTGGGATAGACGCCAATTGCCGCAACAAGATCGTATGGGGATTGAACGCCAAAGACGCAAGAGATATGGCGGCGATGGCTCCAGAACTCACCGCTGAGGATTTTATGGCTTTGCCACGCTACCAGATATATGCCTCATTTCAGCAGAATGGCAGAAATACGGGTTGGGTGATAGGACGAGCATTGCCTCCGACGCCCGCTCTGCGAGAACCGGCAGAACTTTATGCCCGAAGTATGACAGCTTATGGCGTACCGGCGGAAGAAGTGGAGGAAGCGTATCTCAAAATATTAACTAATCATGGCATATCCGATAAAGAGATAGTAGATGCGCCAATTGGAAGGAGGAAACACTGATGTCTGACCGCATAACATCTCGTGATGGTGGGAAAACGTCGGAAAGCCACGCCACGCCGGATTTTTCCAAGTTTAATGTTCATGATTCTTACAGTAATTCTCTTACCAATGATTCTACTGGGGAGGCTGGGGAGGAACACCGCCGTATCTCCCGACTGCAATTGGAGGAATTGGACAGAACTTTGGGAGAACGCGATGGGAAGATTCTTGTCAGCATTCAGCAATACCGCTACCTTTTAACCAGCCAGATTCAGCGGCTTCATTTTACTGACGCTACTACACCGACCGCCGCTCTCCGTGCTACGAATCGCAACTTGAAAAAGCTGCGGGAATTGGGTCTTGTCGATCATCTGGCACGGCGTATAGGAGGTGTGCGGGCTGGTTCTGGTTCACTGATCTGGCGATTAACTCACGCCGGGGAGCGTCTGATTTTTCTGCGCAACCATACACTGACGCCCACAAAACGCTTCTTTGAACCGTCTCCATTTTTCTTAGCTCATACGCTGGCGGTGGCAGATATTTCTATTTCTTTGACAGAGCTTAGCCACAGTCATCCGGATGTAAAGCTGACGATACTACAAACCGAGCCGGAATGCTGGCGCACCTATAGCGAGCATGGGAATATCCTTGCACTTAAACCGGATTTGTTTGCGGTTACTGTTTCTGGTCAATATGAAGACCGTTGGTTTATTGAAGTCGACCTTGATACAGAATCCCCCTCCAAGATTATCAATAAATGCGAACGGTATCACAGATATTATCGTACTGGACTAGAACAGCAGGAGGCTGAAGTATTTCCTCTGACCGTGTGGATTGTCCCGACGGAAGGGCGCAAAAATAAGCTGATTGCGCACATCAAGAAAGCCTATGAAAAGCAGCCAAAATTGTTTGCTGTCATCACCAAGGACGAGTTGGAGACTCTGATTCGCCGTGGAGGAAATGGAGGAATGTTATGTTAGAAACCGCATTGCTTACACTTGATACCATTTTTACTGGGGACAGTCTCTCCGTCCTGAAATCCTTGCCCAGCAACAGCGTCCACTGCTGTGTTACGTCGCCGCCTTATTATGCGCTGCGGGATTACGGAGCGGAGGGACAGATTGGACGAGAGTCTACACCAGAGGAATACATAAAACGGTTAGTGGCGGTATTCTCCGAGATGCGGCGGGTACTTCGTCCAGACGGAACCTTTTGGCTGAATATCGCCGACACCTATTGTAAGCATTCCCGGCAAGGCGCAAAACAAAAAGATATGCTGGGTATTCCTTGGCGGTTGGCTTTGGCGCTCCGTAACGACGGCTGGTATCTGCGCAGTAATATTATTTGGGAGAAGGGCAATGCCATGCCGGAGAGTGTTACTGATCGCTGTAGCCGTAGTTATGAGCACATTTTCCAACTGAGCAAGTCCAAACGCTACTATTTCGATCACGTTGCTATCGCTGAGCCAATTGCACCGTCGACTTTAGTACGAATGCGTGCTGGACGTGGCGAAAGCACTAAATACGCTGATTGTGTGCCAGGTCAAAAAGTGCAAACAATTAACCGTCCCCGAAAAGCTGGGGATATCTCTGAGGAAGAACTGCCCACTCATCGCAACAAACGGGATGTATGGCATATCAATACTTCTTCTTATAGAGGTGCGCATTTTGCGGTATTTCCGCCTCAACTAGCAGAAACCTGCATCTTAGCTGGCTGTCCAGAGGGAGGTGTAGTATTAGATCCATTCTTTGGCAGCGGTACCACAGGTCTTACAGCAAAACGGCATAACCGACACTATATTGGTATTGAGCTGAATCCAGTTTTTAGCAAGTTGGCAGGAGAACGGATTGCCGCAGAAACGAGCAAAGAGGAGGAAGGCGATGAATAAGAAAAAGCGCGGACGTCCGATGGCTTCTCATTATGTGAACGTTACACCGGAGTTCCGGGACAACCCTGATATTGAAAAAATGGGACGCGCATTGATTGCCGTTGCCTTGCAGATTGCCAAACAGAAGCAGGCTGAGAAAGATGCCAAAAAGCTCCGGCAGGAAGATGGGGACGGTATGACCTGATAGTGTCGCCTATATTAAGCACACAACATACTATTTTTCCTCTTAAATGAGGGTGTTTCCGCAACGCGGCGGTGGTCTGCCTTACCAACAGACGACCGTCGCCAGCGGAAACACATAATTTGAAAGAAAGGAGGCTTTACTTAGGGTTTTGGTATACAATTCGACAGCTGCGGTACGTTTTCGATTTATGGGGAGCGTCTGCGGATGCCCTCTGAATTTTTACAGTACAGCTGTCAGAAAGGAGGGCAATCAGATTGTTTACCAACCATTTTGGCATTGAAATCGAGTTTACCGGCATTACCCGGAACAAAGCGGCAAAAGTCGCAGCAACAGCTTTAGGCGGCAGCGTAACTGCTATGAGCGACTACTATGGCACGCACAAAATCACTGCGGCGGATGGTCGGGTCTGGAAGTTCGTGTATGATGGCAGCATCATGTGCCAGCGCAAGGAGCAGGGCCAGATCGTATCCGCCAACCGTAGTTACAGTGTAGAATTGGTCAGCCCCGTGCTACTTTATCGGGAGGATATTGAGACGCTGCAAGGTTTAATTCGTTGTTTACGCAAGGCGGGAGGATTTGCCAATAAATCCTGTGGCATTCATATTCATTTGGACGGGTCCAATCATACGCCGAGAAGCATCCGTAATTTTGTGAACATTATCGCCAGTCATAACGACTTGTTTTATAAGGCTCTACAAATAGAGCCGCAGCGGATGCGCTATTGTAAAAAGATGGACGCCTATCTGGTAGAACGGATAAACCGGTTTAAGCCAACCACGTTTACACAGATTGAAAGCGTCTGGTATGAGGGTTACCAAGAAAATCGAAACCAGCATTATCACAGCAGCCGGTATCATTTTCTCAATCTGCACAGCTTCTTCTATGGCCATCACACCGTAGAACTGCGAGGATTTAACGGTACGCTTCACGCCGGGAAAATCCGGGCTTATGTAGTTTTGGCTTTAGCACTGAATCATCAGGCACTTACGCAAAAGAATGCTCGTTATAAGAAAGTACAGGAAGAAAATGAGCGCTTTGCTATGCGGACGTATCTCAATCGGATTGGGTTTATCGGGCCGGAGTTCAAAAACTGCCGTGAGCATCTTTACCAACATCTAAGCGGAAATGCGGCTTGGCGGTACGGTTCTCGAGAGAATGTACACAGTCACATTGGAAATGGAGTACACAACCATGAAACATAAGAGCAAGCTTTACATTGCTTATGGCTCTAACCTCAACTTGGATCAGATGAAGCATCGTTGTCCGACTGCGGAAGTGGTGGGTACGATGATGCTGGGCGGCTGGCGGCTTCGCTTCCGTGGGGAGAATCAGAATGCCGTGGCGACAATTGAGGAAAACGACCGTTTTCGGGTGCCGACACTTGTCTGGCGGATCCGGCCGAGAGATGAGCGGGCGCTTGACCGATATGAGGGGTGGCCTTACCTGTATCGTAAAGAGTACTTTCGGATTATTCTGGAAGGCGAAGAGGCTGAGGCGATGATCTATATCATGAATGAGGACGGACATCCCTATGGCGAACCCTCTATTGGTTATCTCTGTACAATCAACGCAGGCTATCAATCAGCGGGTTTTGACAACCATATCCTGCTTGAAGCTATGAAAAGCTCACGGAGGGATTCAAAATGACGGAAACTGTAAAAGTGCAAGTTGCTGCAATCCGGAACTCCGGCGAAACCAACATGCTGAACGTCTCTATGGTGCAGTACATTGCGAACCGCGAGGGATTCTATGAGCTGGTGATTTACCTGGAAGAACATCGGCGGGAATACGTTAATTTCATTCTTACTGGCAAAACCGGAGAGGAGGCATAAATGTGAGCTTCTCTTACAACCTTACCGGCACAGCAAGAAAAGCCCTGGTGCAGACCATCAGTGAAATCCTGGGCAAGCCTGCTGTTTACCAGGGAGCGCCCACATTTGCTTATGCCATTGGTTTCTATTCCGTGGACAAAACCGGCACGTTGACCCATTCTGAGGACATCAGTTCGGATGAAGCGCGGCAGCTGGTTCTCCGACTGCGGGAGCGGGGCTATATTCCGGAAAATGGCAGTATTTTTACGGTGGAAGTACCGAGAATGGGGTTCACTGCGACAGCTCTGGATAACCTCAAGAAAATCATTAGCAGTAAAGCGGAGCTGCTCAAACAGGCTGTTGGTACAGATACGCTGGAAGTTGTTTATTCGGAAAACACTTTGCAATTTCCGTGGTTTACTCTTCATGATATCGACGGAGAGGCAGACGCATATGTCAAACTCATTACGGGTATTTGCGATATGGCAAAACGTCAAAAGCGTGTAATAGCCAGAGAGCGTCCCATTACCAACGCAAAATTTTCTATGCGTGTATTTCTGATTCGGTTAGGGTTTATCGGACCTGAGTATCAGACGGCACGGATGATTCTGCTTCGGAATCTTACTGGGAATAGTAGTTGGCTGGCAGGGCGTCCTCTGGAAAGACGGAGATTACACGGGAAGCGTATGTCGTCGCCTTTGTCCTTGACGCTCCCGTTTTCGAAAGGCAGTAATCTCTTGGACGGTCTAACGTATTGGCTTACGACTTACGGCGTCACTTTGTCGGAAGAGGACCGCAGCGATGAGCATGGCGGGGCGCACATTGTAACAGTGCGCTGGCAAAATCAAAACTATAACATTATCCAAATGGATGGTGTAACCTGTAAGATTGAACAGGTGTAAATACTCCAAGCACATTAAAGCGGTAAGTACCGCAGTATACCAGTCCGTCTTTTGGCGGGCTGGTTTCCAAAGAAACATAGGAATTTGTAACTATTAACAAAGCGATAACAATACCGAAAAACCTTGCTAATAAGGGGTAGGAGAGTTAAAATATAAGCAGAATAATTGCGAAAGGAGGTATTTTTGTGAGTTTTTCTACAGAAAACCCTATGCAGGCGTTTGCCGATAGTATTACTCCAAAATTTGCGGTTTCTTATCTTCGTGTATCGACAAAGGAACAAGCGGAGCGTGGCGGTGGTGCGGACGAGGGTTTTTCTATTCCCGCTCAGCGCGAAGCCAACAAGAAAAAGGCGCTCTCTATGGGCGCAATGATTGGCAAAGAATTTGTCGATCGAGGCGCATCTGCTAAGTCCGCTGATCGTCCGGAACTTCAAAAGATGTTAGAGTATGTGAAGGAGAATGCTGACCGAGTTGATTATGTCATCGTTCATAAGGTGGACCGCCTTGCCCGCAACCGGGGTGATGACATCGATATTATGCGTACACTCAGAGAATACGGTGTTCAGTTGGTATCCGCCTCGGAGAGTATTGACGATACCCCAGCTGGGATGCTGCTCCACGGCATCATGAGTTCCATTGCGGAGTTCTATTCACAGAATCTAGCGAACGAAGTCAAAAAAGGTATGAACGAAAAAGTGAAGAACGGGGGAACCGCTGGGCGTGCCCCGCTTGGATATATGAACGTCCGGCGTGTTGATGACAAGGGGCGTGAGGAGCGAACGGTTATATTAGATGAAGAACGTGCTCCGCTTATTAAACTGGCTTTTGAAGAATATGCTACCGGAAACTGGACTGTGGAAGATTTAGCGGAACATCTTGCCGCCTGCGGTCTTATGACGAGACCCACTCCGAAAGTTGCCGCAAGCCCTGTAAACAGAAAAGTGCTGTACAAAGTTTTAAAGAATCCCTATTATAAGGGGACAGTGGTGTATAATGGCGTAGAATATAAGGGGAGCCATCAGTCTCTTATAAGCGCCGAACTGTGGCAAGGAGTGCAAGATGTATTGTCGTCCCATATAAACGGTGAACGCACTCGTGAACATCCTCATTTTCTTAAAGGTAGTCTGTATTGCCGCAATTGCGGCTCCCGGATGATTATAAATTATACGAAATCGCGATCCGGCGTGCGATATCCGTACTTTGTTTGTGCAGGACGACATAGCAAAAGGACGGACTGCAAACAAAAAGCGACGCTAATTAATGTAATAGAAGAACAGGTGCAACAGATATATGATCAATATTCTTTTCCAAAAGAAATACGAACAATCTTAGAAGATACGCTTCAAAAACGGATTGAGGATGAGAAGAAAAAATATGAAGCCGAGCTGGATGGACTGCGTCGTGAGAAGGACAAACTGGAACGTCAACGTAAAAAGCTGTTAGAGGCTCATTACAATGACGCGATTCCGCTTGACCTTATGAAAAGTGAACAGCAACAAATATCCAGAAAACTGGCTGCGATAAAAAGTCAAATGGATATCCGCGAGGGCTCATTTGGGTCGATATCGGAATGTCTGTCCAAAGCCATGGAATTGATTGAAGACTGCGGCAGAACCTACCGAATGGCAACCGACCACATTAAACGCATGATGAATCAGGCTATTTTTGAAAAATTGTGGGTAGAAGCCGACGGTCACGTTACGGTTGAGTTCAAAGAGCCCTTTTCCGCAATAGTAAAACCGGTAGAAGAACATATTATTCGCTTTAATAAAGAAAAAATCCGCAACACCGAAGTGATAACGGATTTCTTCACCACTATTTCCAACCATATCCAAAAATTTTTTGGGCATGGTTGGAATAGTGACCTTTTGGTACAACTAACTGGATTCGAACTACCAGCATTAGTCTGGCTATTAGGATTATTTAAGGT
>CAYUHY010000009.1:0-28778 GCA_964444615.1 uncultured Candidatus Saccharibacteria bacterium
TTGGTAGTAGAACTTAATGTATTATTAGCACTTTCTGGTAAAGTTGCATTTTCTAATCTTCCAGTACTTAAGCCACTGCCATTAGTACCATAAGTTGGTACAGTATAATATGTTAATCCGGCATTAGTAGATGTATTATTCGTAGTATTATTAGTCCAAGCAAAGCCCCACGAGTTATCAGCTAAGCTACTTCCTGTCTTACCTCCTGCGCCAGAAAGTGTAGTAGTACCGCCATCTAGTTTTAGTGAAGAATAACCATTAGCATATGATATTTGTAATGTATAACTATCGATATTACTAGCAGAATAAGTAACATTACTACTAAGATAAGCAGTATCACCAGGTGCTACGGTAGTAGAAAGTGTCGGATTGCTGACGCTGAGGGAGGCGGTAGGATTGATAGCCGCGTAACATTTGTTACCGAGTAACGAAAAGAAAAAGGTGCAGATGCTACACAAGGGAATCACGAGTCTTAAATACCTGCAACGCGATATATTTAAGAATTTATATTGATAATTGTGTAGCATCGAGCCCTCCTTTTGTAGGTTTTTTGGGATCTTCGCCCTAGGTAACCTAAAAATCCACTAAAAGATTACTAGGGCGGAAGATCATTTGGTATATATACTTTCGGGATGACCATTTTGCTAAAAGATACATAAGTAATAGAGTATACCTAGATACAAAAATGGCACCACGAGGTGTTATCAAGTATGATTCTTAGGAACATTCATTCCACAATAACCAGACTGCCTCATGGCGCCATTACTATTGTGGAACATACAAACAACGAATGTCCTTACTATAAATCAAACTTGATAACAAATCTATTATACATCACTTTTTATGCTTTGTGTTAAAAAATGTAAAAAATCACTAATTTTGGCGATTTTTAGGTTATTCCTACTAAAAGGCTCCCAGAGGTGAATCCATCCAGGAGCCTCAAAATAGCCCTCCAGCGGGTTTTAAGGTCAAACCTTGCTCCTACCCCACCTTGACCTCAAAACCCCTCAAATTGCCTCTAAATGCCCTTAGAACGCAAATTTAACCATAAAAACTATCCAAAATCACCATTTTTGCCTTAGCTGCGGGCGATACACCGCACAGCGAACCCGACGTAACGGGAGTTGTTACCTGTACCAGGGTAGACGTTGCTACTGCCTATGAGCAGGTAGTATGCGAGGGTAGCACCGTCGGCCGTACTAGACCACCAGAAGCCGTTGCCAGTACCGTTGCTGAGGGAGCCATTGTCGACGTACCCGGTATACTTGAAATTGTAAGGACTAGCTTGAATCTTTTTGGATCCGTCGGCGCTATTAGCAATAGATTCAGCTGTTGCGAATGCTTTATATTCTCCACTACTACCACCTGATGGCAATTTCCAACTTTTAGGACAAATGGAAGTATTTACGGTACCCGAAGTTGCGCTACTAGTTCCAGCACCAGCCGTAGCAGTGTACCAGTTGTAGTAACCAGTGGAGCCGGAGTTAGCTTCACTAAACAAGCCTGAACGATATGTAAACTTATTGGCGTCAGTAAAATCAGATTTAGCAGAACTTGGGAGAGTGATGTCACTACCAGAGAAATCAGACTCAGCAGCTTTGATGGTTCTGCCAGTAATTCTCAAGTTTTCTACCATCCAACATCTACCATCCGCAAACTTAGCAATAATATATTCATTATTATCACGGGAGTCTTTAAGGCGCATTGTGGGTACGGTAGTAGAGCTTGCAGCGGGAGTAGAAACTTGGTTACAAATACTACTAGTCATTTGTTGCATGGTAGTAATACCAGAGTTCTTAATCGTGCTAGCAGAATCATAACCGCTTGAAGTAGCATTGCTCATTCGCCATTCACCAATTGCTCTAGGTGTAACTACAAGGCTTAGAGTTACATTACCACGATAAGTACCTGCATTAGTATTATTAGCTCCAAACTTTGCGGCAAAGACTAGCTTACGAGAAAAGGAGGCGCCTCCATTTGTGGATAAGCTATCACCAGACAAGTTAGCTCCATCAGTGCTCAAGCTTTGATAATATAAACTCTCTTTAGCCGTGCCAGTACTTCCCCAGCCGTAGCCCCAAGTGTTATCGGTCATAGCAGACGGCTGCTTATTACCAGCTCCTCCTATTGCAGTTGCACCGCTAGGACCGGAAAGATTGGTATTGCCAGAAATCTTCAAGGTATAAGCTGAAGCATCGGTAACATTTACACCAATCGTGTGTTCTTTACTATAACCTACTGATCCTGGTGCTACTGTTACGGTTTCCGTACTCGAAGAAGTACTGCCGTCAATGGTTAATCCTGCTGTCGCCGCTCGCGTGCTAAAAGTTACGGGAGTATCATTTGCGTCATCATCATTATTTGTAGTTAAGACAGATGCTGCTTCCGATTCTGGTTTTTCTTCTACTGAAGCTGCGTCATCGAGTAGTTCCGACATTGAAGCATTATCATTTTCTTCTTTTTCTTCCGCTTCTTCTAGTGCATAGGCGTGATTACCCAAAAGATTGACATCTTTTAATACTAACCCAAAAATTAGTAAAGTTGCAAAACCTAAACATAAGAACCGTTTGGGAAATTGTCCACAAAAAGGATTACGCCCTGCAACTAAAGACTTCTTATTACTTTTACTCATCCCTACAGTTGGAATACTATGAAGAGTTAATTTAGTAATAGAACTATTAAGTCTAGATTTTCCTGAGGAACCAGAAAAATATCCAAAGTTAATATTACGTCTTTTGCGTTGCATCACGCCCTCCTTTTTGTGGATTTTATGTATATATACTGGGCGTCAATAATTATATCCAAAAGTAATAGAGGCGATACAAAAATGACACCGCAAGGTGCTCTGACAATATGGTAGGTAAAGCGAAGCTCACCAACGTATTGAAACCTCACGGTGTCATTTATGTTGGCGATATAACCAATGCTTTACCATTAGTTTACCAAATTGTCAGAACACTACTATTATACTACATTTTTTTACTGTCCAGCAAAAAACATAAATTTTTAATAATTTAATGCTATGTCTACCAAAAAGCTCCCAGAGGTAAAACACTCCAGGTGTCTCAAAATAGCCCTCCAGCGGGTTTTAAGGTCAAACCTTGCTCTTACCGCACTTTGACCATAAAACCTCTCAAACCGCCTCTAAATACCCTTAGAATGCAAATTTAACCATAAAAACTATCAAAAATGGGCAAAAACCACCAAAATGCAAGTTTCAGCAAAACCACTTAAAACCGTAAGTTTCAGCCAAAAAACGTCCGAAAATTACTCCACCGAGCCCAAAAAACCACCCCAAAGCCCCAATTTGCACCCAAAAACCATCAAAGCATCAAAAACCACCACTTCCTAGATACCTTAAATTAACCTTAAAATTTCATAGAATCGGAACCGGGCGATACACCGCACAGCGATACCGTTGTAACGGTTGTTCGTGTTTGTACCAGGGTTGACGTTGCTACTGTTTATGTTCAGGTCGTATGCGTTGTTAGCATTGTTCGCCGTACTAGACCACCAGTAGCCGTTGCCAGTATTGGTGAGGGAGCCATTGTTGACGAGCCCGGTATATCAGTATAAAGCCGCAAGACGAAACAGAAGCTCTTAGACTAAAGCTAGACCGTAGCCCAACTCAATATACAAACCTATCTTTTGCCTTGAAACCAGCTAACATAGGAGAGCTTCACGATTCTATCTATCAGGGCACTGCAGGTTGCTGGAGCTTGACCTCGGATGCTTCCGTAAGAACCCATGAAGATCTACTTCACTTCTCTATTATATCATAAACATTTACATGGCTGTAACTTCGGCTTCATTTCCGAGGCGATTTTTGCTTATTTGCGCAAAAGTGTGATATAATCAGATGTAGAAATAAGTTTTGTCCGTGTGGTGAAATTGGTATACACGTATGCCTTAGGAGCATATGCCGCAAGGCGTGCTGGTTCAAGTCCAGTCACGGACACCATGATAATAAGCCGCGTAGGCTTATTTTTTAGCGCGAAATCCTGGGCTGGATAATTTCGGCTAATGCAATCCTGGGTCTAACACTCATTTGGGCTCGATACTTTGGCTAAATACAATTCTACATCAAACCCTACTAAGCAAGACAAGCCTTCTCCAGCCGCGCAAAACATGTTATAATATGGGCATTATGATAGAGTTAGCAGATTTTGACAAAGTGGAAATGCGCGTAGGTACGATTGTTGCGGCCAGCCTCAACAAGCGCGCTCGCAAACCAGCCTACAAGCTAAAAGTTGATTTTGGTGAGGAATTGGGCCAGAAAAATTCTTCGGCACAAATCACCGATTTATATCAGCCGGAAGATCTTATTGGCCGTCAAGTCATTGCTGTGACTAATTTTGCGCCCATTCGTGTCGCCGATGTCAAGAGTGAAGTGCGCCTCTTGGGTGCGGATACCGAGGCTGGCGTGGTGCTTTTGTCTCTGGAGCGTAAAACTCCCAACGGCGCCCGGATTTTTTAACCAACCAGTCACACGTCAAATATATTAAACCTCAGACTAACTCAATTATATACCGAGTGCTCAAATTCACGCATCCATATAGGAAACATATTAACCCTCTCGCAAAGATCCCATACTAATAGTGCCAAATACTTTAGGCGCTAACCACCCGCTACTAAGAAACACCTAGACAAACCCACCTAAGACCGCTATACTTAAGTTATGGCTGATTATTATAATCAAACCGCAAAGGAGGTAGTCAAAGATTTCGCCACCGATCCCGACCGGGGTCTGAGCGAGAAAGAGGTTTTGCGCCGCCAAGCGCGCGATGGCAAGAATACTCTGCAAATGGCAGAAACTCCGCTTTGGCGCAAATTGCTCGAACCATTTGCGGATGTGTTTATGGTAATTTTGATTGTGGCGATGATCCTGTCTATGCTTCAGCGCAATTGGATCGAAGCAGTGACGATTTTAGTAATTATCATGCTCAACGCTGTCATATCTTACATTCAGCAATTTTCTACTGAGCGCATTCTCAAGAGTCTCAAGCGCAGTACCATGCACATGGTAACGGTACTCAGGGATGGCAAAAACCAGCCTGTAGAGGCCACGGAGCTAGTGCAGGGCGATATTGTAATTTTGCGCGAGGGCGATCGTATTCCCGCCGATGGAAGGATTATTAGCGAGTCCGGTTTACTGACCAATGAATCTATGCTCACGGGTGAGTCGGATTCCATTGCCAAAGACGCCAAGGCGATTACCGGCATTAAAAAAGTCTACGAACAGCGCAATAGGGTCTTCTCGGGCTCATTCGTGGTTACCGGAAAAGGGAAATTTGTAGTCACGGCAATTGGTAATAATACCGAATATGGGCGGATTGCCTCCCTGGCTTCGTCGCTGGGCGAGCAGAGCCCGATTCGTGCGAAGATGAATAAGCTGGTGGGGCAGATTGCACTGGTGGTGATTGTTCTTGCGTTCATTATTCTGATTTTGCAATTAGTGGACGGTATTGCTATTTTGCAAGCGCTGGAGTTTACTTTAGCGATGGCAGTGTCGGCGGTGCCAGAGGGGCTACCGATTGCGATTTCGATTATTTTGGCGCTTTGTGCTGCCCGCATGGCCAAGAAACAAGCCCTCGTAAAAGAACTGCGCGCAATCGAATCTATGGGTATTGTTACGACGATTGCGACCGACAAAACTGGCACCCTCACTGAGAATCGTCTTGAGCTCAGAGAATTATGGTCGCCGAAGCTAACGCCTAAAGAATTCCGGGAGAGGTTGATTTGCACTGCATTGGGCGAGTCCACGATGGTAGAAAATAATCATGATGCCACCGTGATTGATCCACTAGATACTTGTATCGTTGAGTATATGTACAAGCATCATTATCCACTTTGCCCGGCGGAACCCGTCAAGTCTTATGCTTTTGACCAGAGTTTGAAATTATCCGGCAACTTATTTCGTAAAGACGATAACAAATTTATCTTGCGCCTCAAAGGTGCACCAGAAGTGATCTTGACGCGCGCCAAGAATCTCAATGCTCGGCAATTAGCCGAAGCCTATGACAGGCTTAGTGAGCTAGCTGGCAAAGGTTATAAAGTTATGGCGGTGGCTACCGGTACAATTGACCGCGAGATTAATGAACTGCATCGCCTGGACAAGAACACGCAGTTTGAGTTTGAGGGGTTGATGGCGGTGGCGGATACTTTGCGCCGCGGTGTGCCAGCCGCTGTTAAACAGACCGCTCGCATGGGTGTCAAGACCAAAATGGTGACTGGCGATCACGCAGGCACGGCTTTTGCGATTGGACGCGAAGCGGGCCTAGCGAGTGATTTTTCGCAAGTTTTGGATTGTTCGCATCTCGATAATATTAATGACAATGATTTGGCTGATATGGTGCGCAACAAAACTGTTTTTGCGCGTGTGACACCAGAGGATAAATACCGTATTCTTTCCGCGATCAAAGAGACCGAAATCTGCGCCATGACCGGCGATGGTGTTAATGACGTGCCGGCCCTGGTCGGTGCGCATGTAGGCATAGCCATGGGCGATAGCCCCTCTATCGTGCAAGATGCGGGCGATATTGTCTTGTTGGATAATAATTTTCGCAATATCACTGAGGCTATTAAAGAAAGTCGTACTGTTTTGGCGAATATCCGGCGCATGTTGGGTTATTTGCTCGCTACTAATGCGGGAGAAGTTTTGACCATGCTCGGAGCTTTGATTTTGGTAGGCAGTCCGATGCTGACACCTATCCAGATTCTTTGGATCAATCTCGTTACGGATTCACTTATGGTGATTCCAGTGGGTCTAGAGCCACCCGAACAATCAATTTTACGTCAAAAGCCCGAGCGCAAAAATGCTCCGATTCTGTCCTTAAAAATGGTCGGGCGCATGATCCTGGTGTCTGTAGTAATGGCCTTTGGTACGATGCTGACCTACTTTATTGCGGAAAAAGTTTTTGGCAACCGCGAACAAGCCAATACCCTAGCTTTTACAAGTCTCGTAGTGATGCAATGGAGCAGTGCCTGCTCGATCCGAGGCTTATTTGAATCCGCCTGGCAACGTCTCAAAGTGCCACACCATGTTTTTCATATTGCCATTATTTTGGCCGTAATTCTACAAATTTTCGCTCTCTATGGCCCACTCACGATTATTATGGGTACAGTTGCCGTGCCGTTTGGTGCTGTCTTACTTACAGCCGGGCTAGCCTTCTTCATTCCACTTTTGATTTTTGAATTTGCCAAAAAATTGCACCGCGCCAAATAATTTTTCAAGTAGTTTTCCACATCATTATTGGGGTCTTAACTATTAAAAAATCTACATTAAAATAAGCGTTTTTATATTGACACACCATATATAGTGTCATACAATAGTTACAGTACACCATATATAGTGTACGACATTAAAAATTAAGTAGTTTAACGAAATATTATTATACAAAACAGCGGAGGAAATTCTTTGAAAATAGCGACATTTAAATTTAAAATTCACCAAAGGTAACAAAAATATTAAAAAACATTGTAAGAGAGGTATTATTTTTTATGTTCAAAAAAGTTGTAAAGCGAGATGGTAAAATTGTAGATTTCGATCCTGAGAAAATCACAGAGGCGATTGCTCGGGCTGGCCTGTCCACCGAAGAATTTAAGCACGATCGCGCCAAGCAAATTGCTGACAAAGTAGTAGCTCGCGCTCAAGAAAGCATCAAGCAACGCACTCCAAATGTTGAACAAATTCAAGACATTGTTGAGCAAGTTTTGATGGAATCAGCCTTCAAACGCACTGCCAAGGCATACATTACTTACCGCCAGGAGCGTAACCGCGTTCGCGAAGCAAAAAGCAACTTAATGAACATTTACAAAACTATCGCCGTCGCTGACGCTTCAGAAGATTCCGACGTCAAGCGTGGCAATGCCAACGTTGACGGTAACTCAGCCATGGGCAAAATGCTACAATTCGGCGCTGAGGGTTCAAAAATCTTTACCAAAACTTTATTGATGAAGCCAGAATTTGCTGCTGCACACGACAACGGCGAAATTCACGTTCACGACTTAGATTTCTACGCTACCGGCACTTTGACTTGCTGTCAAACTGATCCTTTGCGCTTGTTTGCGGATGGTGGTTTTAACACTGGTCATGGCCATCTACGCACGCCAAATAGCATCGGTAGCTACGGTGCGCTAGCAGCAATCATTTTGCAAGCCAACCAAAACGAACAGCACGGTGGTCAGAGCATTCCTAACTTTGACTATGCGATGGCTCCTGGCGTCGACAAAAGTTTCCGCAAAGCATTAAAAAGCAACCTTAAGAAGTACAATGATTTTACTGGCGGCGATTTGCATATCGAAATTTCTGATGATATTGCTTACGGCGACGATGCCAAGCTCGAAGAAATGGGCGTACCAGCAGGCGTAATTAGTAATTCCAACGAAGACGTTGAGCGTCAAACTTTGCAAGCCATGGAGGGTTTCATTCACAACCTTAATACTATGCATTCTCGTGCCGGCGCCCAAGTTCCGTTCACTAGTATTAATTTTGGTACCGATACTACGCCGGCAGGCCGTTTAGTCAGCAAATGCTTGTTGCAGGCTACCGAAAACGGACTTGGTCATGGCGAAACTCCGATCTTCCCAATCTCAATTTTCAAAGTCAAAGAGGGAATTAATTATAATCCAACCGATCCAAATTACGACTTATTCAAACGTAGTATGGAAGTTTCCGCTAAGCGTCTATTCCCAAATTTTGTCTTTATCGATGCACCATTCAATCTTGAGCATTACAAACCTGGTGATTATCGTACCGAAATCGCCACCATGGGCTGCCGCACGCGTGTCTATGGTAGCATCTTCCCAGAAAGTAACGGTATTACTACTGGGCGCGGCAACCTCAGCTTTACCACGGTAAATCTCGTCCGTCTGGGCATTAAGCACGGTATCGCCTTAGGCGAGCGCAAAGAAGCGGATTGGTCCGGTTTCTACCGTGAACTAGACGAAAAAATGGATTTAGTGGCCGAAGAACTACTCGAACGTTTTGAGTTCCAAGCCAATCAGCATGTACGCAACTTCCCATTCTTAATGGGTCAAGGCAACTGGTTTGGCAGCGAAAAACTCGGTCCAAACGATACTCTACGCGATGTGATCAAACATGGTACGCTCAGTATTGGTTTTATCGGTTTAGCAGAAATGTTAGTCGCTATGACCGGCAAACATCATGGCGAAGACGAAGAATCTCGTGAGCTTGGTCTCGACGTCATTACTCATATGCGCGAGAAATGCGATGCTTATGCTAAGAAATACAAGCTTAACTTCTCACTCCTAGCCACTCCAGCTGAGGGTATTGCCGGACGCTTCACTAAGATTGATCGCAAAGAATATGGCAAAATCGAGGGCGTCAATGATCGTGATTACTATACCAATAGCTTCCATGTACCCGTATATTATCCTATTAGTGCTTTTGACAAAATCGAAATCGAAGCACCTTACCATGCACTTTGTAATGCTGGACACATCACTTACATCGAGCTAGATGGTGATCCTACTCAAAACATCGAAGCTTTTGAAGCTGTCATCCGCAAGATGAAAGAATGCGGCATTGGCTATGGCTCAGTGAACCACCCAGTTGATCGCGATCCAGTTTGCGGATATTCTGGCATTATTGCTGGCGATCGCTGTCCTGCTTGTGGTCGTATCGAGAGTGAAGGTGATGTGCCGTTTGAACGTCTCCGCCGTATTACCGGCTACTTAGTGGGCAGCCTAGAACGTTGGAATGATGGCAAAAAAGCTGAGGAGCATGACCGCGTTAAGCATAATGTTGATTGCATGGATTGTCAAACCACTCCTGCCTCGGACCAAGTTGCACATAACGCCGCCGGTGTCTACACTTCCGCCGAAAAGGATGCCCGTGAAGCCGCCAAAAGCGAACAACCATCCATGACTGGCAAAATGTAGTATAATATATATAGTATAGAAAAGCTGGCGGGAGCAATCTCGCCAGCTATATTGGAGAAAAAGAAATGCAAATTCGTCTATCGGGTCCACTCGAGCACGACAATATCGTCAATGGGTACGGTCTGCGTGCGGTATTATGGACTCAGGGCTGTCCAAATCGTTGTCCCGGTTGTCAGAATCCGGAAACTTGGGATTTTAACGGCGGTTTCTTGGTAGATGTGGAAGAAGTTAAGCAGCGTCTAGCAAAATTTCGTGGGCAGGCTGGAATTACTTTTTGCGGCGGAGAACCATTTGTGCAACCAGAAGCCTGTAAAGAAATTGCTGATTGGTGCCGCCAAGATTTAGGTTGGAATGTGTGGTCATTTTCCGGGTTTACTTACGAAGAAATTATGGCAAAAGGCGGCGCGGCGGTAGAATTTCTAAAAAGCCTCGATGCGTTAATTGACGGTCGTTTTATTCTCGCCGAACGCGATCTCACGCTTAAATTTCGGGGTTCGCGCAACCAGCGGTTGCTGCATCTTCATTACGGCACTGGCGAAATTTTAAAAATTGAATAATCATGGAGTAATACATGAAAAACTTAGCAATGATTGCTTGCATCGACAAAAATTGGGGCATTGGTCAAGCCGGAAAGCTGTTATGGCGCATCCCGGAAGATATGCGCTTTTTTAAGCAAACTACCATGGGTGGCGTGGTTGTCATGGGGCGAAAAACTTTTGCCTCTATCGGTAATCCTTTGCCTGGTCGCACGAATGTGGTTCTGTCACATGAACCGGTAGAAGTTGATGGCATCGAATGGTGCTCTACTCCTGCTGAACTCGATGAATTCCTCTCGCTTCAAGAAAAACCAATTTTTATTATTGGCGGCGCTACTTTGTACCAAATGTTTCTAGACAGAGCCGAGCGCATTTACCTCACAGAAGTTGATAGTGTTAAGACCGCAGATACCTTTTTTCCGCATTTTGACCAGCAGCAATTTACTCGCAAAATTTTGCAAACTGGCACAAGCGATGGCTTACAATATCAAATTGTCGAATACATCAGGAAAGTCTAATGTATCTCGATTATTCTGCTACCAGTCCACTTTTGCCCGAAGTCAAAACTCGTTCGCGCGAATTAATCGACTTAGAACTCGGTAACGCTTCGGCTTTGCATAGCTCCGGCCAGCTTGCGCATCATTTCATTGAAGACGCACGAGCCCAAGTGGCACGCCTCATTAATGCTGATCCCGACGAAATTATTTTTACTTCCGGTGGCAGTGAGTCTAATAATACCGTGATCAATACTTTCGCTGGCAAAAATATTGCCGTCAGCGCTATTGAACATGCCTCAATCCTAGAATCAGCACGCGCTAAAGCAAAAAAACTCACCGAAATACCTGTGGACGAGCAAGGGAAAATCAAACTCGCCGATTTACCAAGTGATGTTGCCTTGGTCTCGGTCATGCTCGCTAATAACGAACTTGGCACAATCCAGCCGCTTACGGACTTGGTGCAACATTATCAAACTAGTTCGACTTTTATACATACTGACGCTACTCAGGCTCTGGGCAAGATTCCAATTGACGTCAAAAAACTAAAAATAGATTACTTGACTATGAGTGCTCACAAAATTGGTGGACCGCTCGGCGTAGGTGCACTCTATGTACGTCACGGCGCTCCCTTGACGCCATTGATTTATGGTGGCCATCAAGAACATAAAAAACGCGCTGGCACAAGTAACACTCTAGGCATTGCCGGTTTTGGCGTTGCGGCTCAGTGGGCGTATCAGCACGATAGTTGCGCCCAGTATCGCCAGATTGCTACCCTGCGCAACTATTTATGTGAACGTATTCTCAAAGAAATACCGCATAGTAGCGTCAATGGTTATCGAGTCTGTCTGCTAGACCCTACTTGCAATCTAGCCAAAAATGCACCTGACCAAAAGTGTTGTAAAAATTACAACACTTTACCAAACATTCTCAATATGAGTTTTCGTGCTGCAGAGGGGGAATCGATCCAATTATATCTAGATGCGGCGGGATTTAATGTTTCTACCGGTTCCGCTTGTGCTGCGGGCGACATTCAACCAAGCCATGTTTTGATGGCTACAGTTCATGATGCCGAAATCGCTCATAGCAGTATTCGCTTTTCGCTCGGTTTAGATACGACGGCGCAGGATATAGACAAATTAATGCAAGTTTTGCCGGCCATCATTCGTCGCCTACAAGATATGAGTACAATTATCATAGGAGAATAAAATGTCAACTGAAGCATCTCAAAAATCCGATAATACTTGCGACGCCAAAAGTAACAGCAACGTCGCAAAGGCTCCGTGGGTATATACGGAAATCGTCAAAGAACATTTTCTGAATCCGCGCAACTTTTTGATGGGCGACGAGAATAAATATCCTCACGACGCCGAAGGAATTGTCGGCAATCCCATTTGTGGTGATCAGATGAAAATGTTTATCAAGGTCGACCAAAATGTTATCACGGATATCAAATGGAAAACTTATGGTTGCGCCAGTGCGATTGCTTCGACATCAGCTTTGTCGGAACTTGCAAAAGGCAAAACTTTAGACGCGGCTTTACAAATTGGTCCGCAGGAACTTACGCAATATTTAGGCGGATTACCGGAGCAAAAATTTCACTGCTCGGTCTTGGGCCACGAAGCTTTAGCGGAAGCAATCAAAAATTATCGCCTGCAAAAATCTTCCGCATCAGAACAAAACGTGTAATTTTTAAGAGTAGTAAAGTATTTTATACTACAAAATCGCATTTTTCCATGATGAAGTTATTTTTAGTTTGCAAAACTATGATATACTAGAACATGTAGGGGCTATTAATTAGCACTACCAAAAGCGAAACTATGAAGCGAAAAGCAAAATCGAATAAATAAGTTTCACCTCGGTCTAGTCTTGGTGCAATATCTATTCTTAAGGCTTTTGCTTAAGATTACTTGATAGCTCTCCTTTTGTAGGTTTAGTCTAAATGTCTTGTGCCTAGCGCTTGTTTTTATAAAAATCCACTATAACCTTAAATACAAGCTGACACGTTAGTCTACAAGGCATTCAGACTCTAGTCTGGTATATATCGCAGCGTCTTAACATTTTTTAGCGTCTATAAGTAATAGCGTACTAAAAATGGCACCGCGAGGGGTATAAACTAATTAAATTTGAGCCCTCTTCTATGGGCTCAAATTTTATGATGTGATTATAAAGGCATGATACTAACAAACTCAGTTCAATTAGCAAAATAAACATAACCATATTATAATAATTGCAAAATATTAAATCTATGCTATAATTATAGCTAAGATGATAAGAGCCTGGGATTATTTAATGCGACGCAAAGTTTTGCTACTAGTTGCACTGATAGCATTCTTTAGCGGCGCTTTTTTGAGTTATCAATTTTTACAAAACACGCTAATCAATCACGCGCCTGAAAAACCGCAATATATTAGCATCAATAGTTGGAATACGGACGTAGAAATTCCGCATACCGGTGGACCGGCGGCGAATTTTTCCGTGATGTCGCCTCATGATTTAGCGATTTGGGTGCAAAATGATCAAGCTGCCGAAGAAAACCAGTCCACCGATGTCGAGCCGCCTGCAAAAGATTCAACGGCAAATGATCAAGTCGCCGAAGTTTCTCCCAGCGAAACGCAACCTACAGAAACTAAAATGATTACTTTAGAAAACGAAAATCTAGATCATCTCGAAGAAGTAAAAATGCCCGACCCTGCTGTAATGGAAGTTCGACCCGGCTCCGCCCAAACAAGTGACGAAACCCTGGGATATTCCGTAGACGCCTTGGGTGATGTCAATAATCAAGACTTACCTACTGCCTCAGAGGTAAGCGCGGGTGAAATCCTGCATGTTTGTGGTCTTGCTGTCATGGAACTCATCGTACTAAGTCTGGGTACCTACTTAACTTATTGGCATTTTCGCCGCTAAATTACCAAAACGCATCATCAAACATTAACTGAGCCATATAACGTGCTCGAGTATCTGCTCAGCCATACAGCGCACATGCTAAGTCCCCAGCCCAGTCTATATTCTGCAGAAAACAAAATTCTAGCCTCGGGGCTAGAATTCACTTTCCTGGAGGCACCGACCGGAATTGAACCGGTGTACGCGGTTTTGCAGACCGCTGCGTAACCACTCCGCCACAGTGCCATGCATCTATTTTAACATAAGTCATCATTCTCCGCCAGAGTGAATTTGCACAATTTGAGGTAGAATTTAATATTACTAAACAAAAAGTCCAAAAATCCTATTACGACTTTTCGCAACCACTGGTTGCGGCGGTATTTCTCAAAATGCAAACAGTAGTTGGTAGAAAATATCCAATTGCAACTGTAAAATACGGAGTATAATTAAACAAAGGATAATATGATTAATTTTGGGAAAAACTTACAAACCGCCCGCAAGCTAAAAGGGCTTTCGCAGGAAGATCTCGCTGAGAAAATGCAAGTGTCGCGTCAGGCGATCAGCAAATGGGAAAGTGGCGCGGCTTATCCAGAAATTGAAAAATTAAGTGAGCTGAGTAAATATTTTGGTTGTAGTGTGGACGATATTATTAATGGCCAGTTCAACGCGCAGACCACAACTGATGATAAAGCTACTTATGATCGCTTAATGAATAAGTTTAGCAAACAAATTAGTTTGGCTGTAGCTTTGATTTTGCTAGGCACAGCCATCTTTTTGGCGATTGCTAGTTTTGGAATGCCCTATACTAATTATGGTTTGGTAATTTTACTAATTTTTGTGGCGATTAGTGTGCCAATTTTTGTCTGGCGGGGTATAGAGTTAAGTAATTATAAACTTAAACATCCTAAGCTAGAACATTTTTACACGCAAACCGAAATTGACGGTTATGATAGCAAGTTCTCGGCGCTGATGGCGGTAGCAATTGGTATTATAATGGCGGGCTTGGTTGTTTTTCTGGCGCTCACGGTTACGCATATCTGTCCAGAGGAAAGTCCTTTTGCTACGGCGGTTTTTATGCTATTTATTACCATCGCTACGCCAATTTTTGTTTATGCTGGCATCCAGAAAAGTAAATACGATATTACGGCCTACAACAAAGAAAACACTCTGCAGTCACAAATCCAATCTAGCAAAGTTGGTAAAATTTCTGGCGTAATTATGTTAATAGCTACGATCATTTTTATGCTGTGGGGATTTTTAGGCGATGGCTGGAGCTTATCTTGGCTGACTTTTCCAGTTGGCGGGATTTTGTGCGCAATTGTTTCGGTACTTTTGGGCAAAGAATAATTAGATATTTTTTTAATACAAATGAGCCGAGATGAGAACTTTTGGAAAATAACATTTTAAAATTGTTAAATCAAAGTAACCGCCATGCGACTACGTATATATCGTTATACGATAAAAACATATTGACAAACGATAAACCAAGGCTTAAAATAAAGACAAATTAACGAAAGGAATTGAATGTCTCAACAACAAAAGAAAAATCATCCAGAAGCGGTTCTGCCCCGGCTCACTTTAATTTTAGCAAAAATCGCTGAGATTTTGCATTGGTGTCTAGTAGGCATTATGCTTGTTCTCGGTATTATTGCCATCGTTCAGCCAAAAATACTCGAGAGCTGGCTAGGCAACCAGATGTTGCGTGAAGAGACTAACTTATCTTGTTATGGCTTCGAAGCGGCAGTGTTTAATAATGGTGTGTTTCAGCCCGGCGGAGCGATCTTCTTTGCGCTTGGCAGTGCGATCGTGCTTTCGCTGATGGCGATGGTTTTTCGTAACGTTTATCTTATTCTGAAAACTGCCAAAGGCAAAACTTGGTTTGCTAAAGGCAATACGCCATTTCAAAAGAATATCGTGCGTATGTTTCGCGAAATCGGAATTTTCCTCACTAGCGTTTCTGTGATGAGCTTAATTTCCGGCATCGTAGTAAACCTCACTGGCGGGGAACTCAGTAATGGCTTTAATTATCTCAGTTGTTTCATTGGTCTCGTCTTCCTTTGCATCTCTCAGTTTTTTAATTATGGCACGCGCCTCGAAAAGGATTTAGATGGACTCGTTTAATAGTTCTGTAAACGGCAAGATTATCTTACACTTGGACCGGCTAATGGTCGAGCGCAAGATTTCCCTAAACGAGCTCGCAGAAAAGGTTGGCATTACCAATGCCAACCTCTCCAAGATTAAAAATAATCACATTACTGCTATTCGATTTTCTACTCTCGCCGCCCTTTGCAAGATCCTCGATTGCGAAGTTGGCGAACTTATAGAATATCAAAAATAACCAACCTCGCGACAAACAGCATACGTAAAAATGCTATAATTTAATAAAGCATAATGAATAAGAGGTATAATTTATGGCAAAAGCATTGCTAGTGATAGATATGCAGAACATTTGCGTCGGTAAAAACAGCGCGCCGTTCTTCCAATACGACAAAGAAAAACTACTCAAGGATGTTAATTCGGCTATTGTGAATAATAGCAATAATTTGGTGGTTTATATTAAAAACATTATGCCCGATAATTTTCTCAACCGTCATTTCGCGCCGTTTAAGGCTTTTGATAACACCCCTGCCACGGAACTTGTAGATAACCTAAAAGTCGTGTCTAATTATGTTTTCAAGAAATATAAGGGCGACGCATTTACTAACCCCGATCTACTCAAATTATTACAAGATAACAACATTACGGAAATTGAACTTGTGGGAGTAGATGGCGGCGGTTGCGTAGCATTAACGGCACTTGGCGCCCTGAAACACGGTTTCAAGGTTATTCTAAATACTGCCGCCATCGGCACAACCCCTGCTTTCGCTAAGAAGCAGCAGAAGCATTTTGAACAATTACAAAAATCAGGGGCGCAGTTTATCTAGATTATAAACCCGCTCGTGGGCTTTTCGTATAGCGTTCGTTAATGTCGCTTCGCTAGCACTCCTCCGCGCCCTCACTCGCCGCACGTCCCGTGGGGTATTCGTAGCTTCGCTACTCTCTGTCTGTGTCGCTCGGTAAGGTTGTTCTCTCGCACTCCTCGCGCGTTGCGCTTCAGGGGCGGGGCGGGGCGCTCGCCTAGCCTACTCGCGCCCCTTTCTACCCTTGCCCTCGCCACAGCCTGCGCCAAACCCACCAAAAATGTTATAATTAGATAAAGACAAATAGTAATTTGTAAAGGAGTGGTTCAATGAATATTAAAGAAGCTATGAAAGAAAGACATATGGTAAGAAAATATGTTGATAAGAAAATACCAGAGGATTTGGTATCAAAATTAAATGAAAGAATAGAAGAAAATAATAAAAAATATGATTTATCAATTAAATTGATGCTTGATAATGATAAAGCAGTAAATAGTATTATTAAATTATTACTAGCAAAGGGTGTTAAAAATTATATTATTTTAGCAGGAAACGATACTGATGATTTAGCAGAAAAACTAGGGTATTCTAGTGCTGATATAATGTTATATGCACAAACACTAGGATTAAACACTTGGTATGTTGGTGGCACTTTTAATCGTGGAGTATCAAAATATGTTCCAAATAAAAAAGTAATTGGAATAGTTGCTATTGGATATGGTGTAAATAATGGTGTAGCACATAAATCTAAAACTTTAGAAGAAGTATCAAGTTATGATGGAACTATGCCTGAGTGGTTTAAAAACGGAATCCTAGCATCATTACTTGCTCCGACAGCTCTTAATAAACAAGATTATAGAATCGTTGGCAAGGGTAATAAAGTAAAAATAGAAATAGATAATGGAATATTTACAGGAGCAAATAAAGGTCTGATTAAATATCATTTTGAATTAGGTGCAGGTAAAGAATCCTTTGAATGGGAGTAATACAAATTACAATTTATCGCTATCTCACCCCAGCATATCTAATCGGCTTCCGTTCCATATCGCGCAAGGCGTAGGTAATTGCGTCCATTGCGTGGTCGTTGCCGTCCTGCGACTATTCGTGACTTTGTCACTCTCTGTCTGTGTCGCTCGGATAAAGTTGCAAGCAACTTTCTCTCTCGCTATCCCCTGTAGTTCGCTTCACTCGCTTTTTGCGTTCTAGCACTAACGTGCCTACACACGACCGAAAAATGTTATACTATTACTAGGAGCATGAATGAAAAGATGTTTCCGATATCTTTTCTGAACTGATTATAATGTTCTTATGTTTTGTTTAGAATGTAAACATAACAGGTTAAGAAAACTAATCCACTCACCATTAGAAAGAACTAAATTATAGGAAGAAGCTATGAAAAAATACAAAATCGCCGCAATCTTGATGTTTATTCACGGAGCTGTGATGGAAATAGGCGGATGTTTATGCTTAATTCCAGTATTTATTTTAGGTCAGGACAAGTTTGACCTTAATCAATATTTCTCTTTTGTCGTCCCATACTTTAATAATCACATGGAGCTAATGCTCATAATCGGCGCGATTTATGGAGTTGTTAGAATTATCGGAGCGATTGGCCTATGGCAAAACCGCATGTGGGGTTTAGCATTATCCATCATAAACTGTATTATTACGATGATCTTAATGGTGTTTATGTTGCCGGCTGGAATAGCGGATGGCGTACTTGCATCCGCAGCCTTAATCTTAATTCTCACTCAGTACTTTGGCGCCAAAAGAATCATAACCTAGCAAGCAGTATACCTTTGATGTCCTGCGCACCAGTTTGCGGTCTAAGAGATACTACACTCTTAATGTTCTGCGCGACAATTTGTGGTGATAGGGGATACTAGAGCTTACTTTCCAAACATCTTCCGAATTGCGTCGCGATACATTTCGCGTACCATGGGTACTTGTTCCGGATGTTGTGAGCTGTAAACCTCCGTCATGACGCCGCTATTAATTTCTAACACCAGCAACTCTCCCTCGACGGTTTCGGTAATATCCACACTGCCAAAGCGTAAATTCAGAGCTGCGATTGCTTGCTGCGCTAATTCGACTACGTGATCAAAAATCTCGTCTCGAATTGGCACCGCGATGGCACCGTTTTGCAAGTTAAAACGCCAATCCTTATCATCAGCGCGCTTTTTCGTATAAGCTAGCCTTACTTCGCCATCCAAAAGGATTACTCGATGTTCATACTTCACTTCATAAAACGGACTCATCGCCGCTACTGCATTGTAGGCAAAAATGTCCATCAAAGCTGGCGTTAGTTGCTCTGAGGTGGTAATTTGATGCACTTGCCGGCCACCCGTGCCGCAATTTGGCTTCAAAACAATATGCCGATCATGTACAGCGAAAAACTTTTTTACCACTTCTGGAGAATTGTGCCCCAGCGCATAATCCTGATGATTAGTAAAAGGATATAAAATTTCGTGTTCGACCGCGGGAATATTGCAATCGTGCAAAAGCAAAGAAGTTGCAAATTTATCATCAGCAATACGGCTGGCGGCATCAGAATTGAGATCAAATTTGTAGCCGGTAATATAACGAATCTGTCCGTCTTTTTCAAGCCGCTTCACCCAGTTTAGCGAGAAAAGCTGAAATTTAATATTTTCCTCTTGACAAATAGAATAAAGTATGCTATCATAAGAATATGAACCCCCGCTCGTCGGGTGTGGGGTAGTATTCTTGTTGTGCTGACGTACCTCAGTCTTGCCATCAGGGCAAGCTGATTCGGTAGATAACTCTGACATAATCGTATTTTAGCATATTTTTGCCAATATGGCAGCTTTTGTATGGTACAATAGAGTTAAATCCCGCTGGCAGAGCTAGTGAAATCAAAAAACTAGAAACTCGCCAGTCAATAAAATACCAAACAAAAAAGGAAAATTATGGAACCAAATACGCCGACACCCACTACTAATCCTACCCCTACTCCAGAACCAAACGCACCTACGCCTATTACTAATCCTGCTCCAGCTGCGAATGCTCCCGCACCCCCAGACCAAAACACTTCCACACCTACAGTGCCGGATCCTGCACCCGCCAATCTCGGGGCGTCTAACCCTGCTAAGAAACCAATCTGGACGTCTTGGCAATTTTATCTCATGGTAATTCTTGCGGTACTTTGTCTGGCCGGCTGGATTTTTGCAGTCGTAGAATTAAATAATCACTTAGCGGTAAGGGACAAAATTTCCGGATTAGAATCCGAAATCGCCGAGAAGAATAAATTATTAGCAAAATACGGCGCCGAACTCGGCTATGAAGTCGATCAATATGGTCGCCCAATTGTCAAGCCCTCGGACAAAAATGAGAATAATATTCAGCTTGCCAGTTCCGACTACATTTACATTAGCGAATGGGGAATCAAGCTCAAAATCCCCGAAGAGCTGAAGAATGTTTCCTACTTGTTTGATTCGATAATTACCACAGAGACCGACCCGGAAGCCGGCGAGCAGACTGTTAGTCGCCAGGATCTCTACATTTGGGGTGTACCCAAAGCCGCCCTCTCCGTGCCCACCCCGGCTTTTGCGCAGTTCAAAACTAATCCTTACGGTTTAGGTCTGATCACTCGCCGCCCCGAAAAAAGCACTACCGACATCAAGGACGGCAAAAAAGTTTACGCAAGCGATGGATATATTTACTATTATTACTACCCACAGTCTGTCACTAGTACCGACGACCAAGAAAAACAATGGGAGCTCACGTCGGTAAACTTAGTCAAAGATATGCTTTCTACTGGCGTCAGCAGTATTTCCAAAACTCAAAAAGACGAATAAAATCCTCGTGAGCCTATTTTAGCTTAGTAATACTGCTTAAGAAATATTGCTCGTCGTGGCGTTTGAATTGATATTGATATTGATTCAGTAAAGCTTGGTTCTTCATCAAATCATTTTCGCCAACATTCGTAACCGCAGGTTTGAAAAGATTGTCAAACGTATAATAGGCATTCTCGCCGTTATCGTAAATTGCCGCGATCGTTCGGAAATACAATACGTCGCCCTCTTCATAAATATCCGCAATTTCTTCGAGAATTTTACGACTGGGCTTAGTGGAACAAGTAAGATTAGGTGTACTGAAGGTATCGCTAGCTTTATCGTAGCTGAAGTGATAGCAATCATAATTGAAATCTTGCTTGACAAAATACTCCGCTGTACCAAAAGTATTGACAAAAGCTTCGCGCAAATGCTCTGCAGGAATATTTACGCTAGCACCCGTAGCGTAATTAAGCGGATTTTCCAGCTGATTGTAAGCCATAGCCAATAAATACTGCGGGTCTATCTCGCTGACTTTATAATCGTCACTATATAAATAGTAGCTCGTAACTTTCTCAGCGTCGGGATGAGTTTGTAAATTAGCAAACAAATCGCCGTAGTTCTGCCGGTACCACTCAAAATCTTTAATCTCTTCTGGTGCTTGCTCGGGCGGATTTTCCGATGGTTGTTGTTCTTCGGCAGGGCAACTCTCTGTTTGGCGACACGGTAAGTGCAAAAAGTCAAAATAACCGTAGTTGTAAAGTTGATAACTAAAATATCCCACTAGAATCGCTAAAATCAAAATTATCAAATCACGCACCACTACGCCAATTTTACGCCGCCGCTCGTTTTTGCGTAGCTGATCGCGCATGATGTTTTTTAATTCTGAATGCACGTTTTCTTGCAGGGTGGCGATAATTTCAAACTTACAATTTTCAATTTGGTCGCGGATTTCTGCCTGAAACTCTGCGCTCGTTAATTTTTCTGTATCCGAATCCTTATCGGCTTGAGATGTGCTTGCCGAATCCGAAGTATTGTGCTGTTCAATTTTATGTTCACATGCGCAATCGTGCGTAGTTACATTTGTCTGCTCGGAATCAGCCTCCGCAGTAGATTCATCATTAGCTTCTTTTTGTGCTTCCTCGGCTGCTGATGTTTTGCTATCATCACGTTCTTCATTCGCGCCGGTAACTTTTTCCGACCCTGTATCTTTATTAGATTCATCGACATTATCTAACTTATCGGCCGTATCGGAATTTTCTGAAGATTCCTCTTTTGCAGCATCTCCCGTTTCTATACTCTCGGTCTTTGTATCATTATTCGCCTTCGTATCCGTTTCGGAAGTCGTCTCCCCAGCCGATGTGGTTTTCTCGGAGTTAGGATCTGGTATTTGTTCATCTTTTGCCTGCCCTTTTTCACCAGCAGCTTTATCAGCTGCCTGCTTCTTTGCATCTTCTGTCATATTGTACCTCTCTTTGTACCCTGATTATAGCATGGAAGTCGGATTTACGTAAACACTTTTGTTGACTTTTTCTGGTAAAATGCTTATACTTATATTAAGTCAATTAACTTAATACTCATAAGAGGAAGAATTATGACAAAAACAACTGCGAAAACAACTAAAAAGACGACCCGAACTCGTACTAATACCGCCTCTACTCCGACACCGCGCGAATACGTAATTCCTGAAGATTACGAGCCAATTTCGATGTGGGGTTATTTTGGTTACGAATTTCTTTTTGCAATACCAGTGGTGGGATGGGTACTTTGTATTAGTTTTGCTTTGATGGCTCGCAATCACAACTTGCGTAATTTTGCGCGCTCGCAATTTTGCTATTTAATTATTTATATCGTAATTATTTGTGTCCTGGCAGCCTGTGGCGTGCTTGGTGCAGTCGTCGAATCTTTGTCAGCCTAGACGGATAGTGGTAGACAAATTTACGCAAGTAATATATAATGGTTTCATTATTAAGGAGAAAGATAGATGAGTGTAGGTTGGATTATTGCAATAGTAGTAATCGTGGTCATATTACTAATCGTTGCCCTATTCTTGGGTACATATAATAGCTTGGTAAAACTTAATGAACGTGTCAATGAAGCTTGGTCAGACATTACCGTACAACTAAAATACCGTGCAGATTTAATTCCTAATGTTGTCGAAACCGTCAAAGGTTATGCCAAACACGAAAAAACTGCTTTTGAAGACGTCACCAAAGCTCGTTCTGCTGTCATGAGCGCAAATAGCGTCAAAAGTGCTGCTGAAGCTGAACGCTCACTCGAAGGTGCATTGTCAAAAATCTTCGCCATTGCCGAAGCTTACCCAGAGCTAAAAGCCAATGTTAACTTCCAACAATTACAATTACAATTACAAGATGTAGAAGATAAGATTCAGGCTGCTCGCCGCTTTTACAATGCTGGCGCCAAAGAACTTAATACCAAAATCAAAATGTTCCCATCCAATATTATCAATAGCATGATCGGACATTTCCAAAAGCGTGATTATTTCGAAGTTCCAGAATCGGAAAAAGCTACCATCGAAAAAGCCCCTGAAGTTAAATTTAGTGAATAAAGGAGAGAGTCGAGAGTAAACGTTGTGCCTCGAGTTTGATCATTAAGATTACCACGAGGCAGCCACTCTCAAAATTGGTTAGAATCCCCCGACGTATCTTGATAATATATTCCTAACCAAACCAAGTTATGTATAAACAAATTGCCGCTAACAAACGTAATACTGTTTTAATTATGATGTTTTTCGTCTTAATTATTGCAGCTATTGGTTGGTTAGTGGCATATTTTATGAAAGATTGGTGGGTAGCCCTATGGATTTTGATTGTAGCGGCTGTTTATGCTTTGATTCAATATTTTGCAGCGGGCCGATTAGCAGTCATGATGACTGGCGCCAAACAAATTACAAAGCGTGATAATCCGCGGCTTTATAATACCGTAGAAAATCTTTCTATCGCGACCGGTCTCCCAATGCCGAAAGTCTACATTATAGATGATCCGGCGCCAAACGCTTTTGCTACGGGTCGAGACCCCAAGCACGCTATGGTTGCCGCCACTACTGGCTTGCTGGATATTATGGATAATAAAGAATTGTCCGCTGTCATGGCGCACGAAATGTCGCATGTCAAAAATTACGACATCCGTGTTTCCATGATTACTTTTGGTTTGGTCTGTTTGGTGGGTTATATTGCTGATCTCGGTATTCGCATGATTATTTACACCAATCGTAATGATAGCGAAGATAATAGTCCCGTAGGTATGATTGTGATGCTCCTTGTCTCAATTTTAGCGCCTGTTGCGGCTTCGTTGGCGCAATTAGCGATTTCGCGCGAACGTGAATATTTAGCGGATGCTTCAGCTGCGCATATTACACGTTATCCTGAGGGAATGGTGTCAGCTCTGAAGAAACTGGATACACATGCGCGACCAATGCGTCATCAGAATCCTGCTACCGAGGGCTTATTTATCAATAATCCTCTTCGTAAAAGCGCCATTAACGGACTTTTTAGTACGCATCCCCCGATTGAAAAACGCATTGAAAGGCTCGAGCATGGCAAAGGCAAATTCTAAAAGAAAGACACACCAAGCCAAATCTCGCAACGCCAAGCGTGCATCAAAATCTATTAAGTCTACTGCAGGCAAATCAACTTCCCCTCAGCCCTCCCCAGACCCAGTATCTTTTTATCAGCCAACCTCACCGGATGCAACGCGAGACGCAAATCACACTTCTGATTCTCAGTCTCGCAAGTTAAGCATTTGGCAAAAACTTAAACAACAAGTGCAAAGTTTATGGCAACGTTGGCAAAATTTTCGGCATGAGCGTGTAAGGTTGCACCGCAGTTTTAAGCGTTCTTATCGCGAAGATTATCTCCGGGAAACCAAAACTCCAGGTTTACTCTCCCACGTCATGACTACTTTTCAATTTATTTTCAAACGCTGGCGCACTTTTTTGCCGTTTGTTGCTGTGATGACGATCATGTACATTGTCCTAGTGGGATTACTTAGTGAAGATTTATATACACAGTTTCAAGATTCGATTGATAACACTAGCGCGCAACTAGCAGAAGGGCGCTTAGGGAATTTTGCCAAAGCTGGTCTTTTGCTCATGTCTACGATTACTACTGGCGGTCTAGACTCGGGAATGGGGGAAGCACAAGTTATTTTCATGCTTTTATTATTTTTGATTATTTGGCTAGTCACAATTTATTTGACGCGACATTTTCTGGCCGGCGGCAAACCAAAGTTGCGTGATGGCTTATATAATGCTTTGGCGCCGCTTTTATCTACCTTGTTAGTGTTTGCTGCGATCTTTATTCAGCTTATTCCTATTATGTTGGTGATCATTACTTATTCTGCTGCCATCGCAACTGGATTTTTGAACACTCCGTTTTATGCTTTAGTGTATTTCATTTTTGCCGCACTGATGATTCTCCTCTCGACTTATCTTTTGTCTAGTTCACTGATGGGCCTAGTAGCGGTGACGGCGCCCGGAGTTTATCCGATGCGCGCCTTAGCAAATGCTTCTGACCTTATGGCAGGGCGGCGCGTCAAATTTATCATCCGGATTATTTACTTACTAATTGTGCTAACTTTGGTTTTTGCTGTGGTGATGACGCCGATTATTCTTCTCGATCTTTGGCTAAAGAGCTTCTGGGATTTGATCTACGGTGTACCAGTGGTACCTTTCTGTCTCTTAGTGATGACTTGTTTTGCTTTTATCTATGCTACGGTTTATATTTACCGTTATTATCGCTGGCTCTTAGATTATCAAGAAAAATAAACCAGCATCAATCAAAACTCATACCCGGGCATTACCTAAAATAAATGTTGTAAAAATTACAACATTTTCTCAAAACAAGAAAACTCTAAAATTTATCTTCTGAGATTATTATGATGTATAATAGAGATAGCTTGTGGAGGTAAAATGAAAAAGTTGAGTAAGACAGAAGCAGAGCAACGGATTTTGAAGTTGCGAGAATTAATTAACGACTATCGCTATCATTATCATGTTTTGGACGAATCAATTATGTCGGAAGCCGCGGCAGATTCTCTCAAACATGAACTTTCCGAATTGGAAAAAGCCTTTCCGGAATTGATTACGCCGGATTCGCCCACCCAACGGGTGGCCGGAAAAGCGCTGGACAAGTTTGAAAAAGTTACTCACGCCGAGCGTATGATTTCCTTGGCCGATGTATTTTCGGAAGACGAAGTGCGCGAATGGGTAATTAGCAACGAAAAGTTGGCTGGTAAAATTACCGAATTTTTTACGGATATCAAGATGGATGGCTTGGCTTGTGCGCTGCATTACGAAGATGGCTTGCTAGTGCGAGCGGTTACGCGCGGAGACGGTCTGGTAGGCGAAGATGTGACCATGAATGTGCGCACGATTGAAAATGTACCTTTGCGCATTGCTGAGATGGGTCATGTCGAAGCGCGGGGAGAAATTGTCATCTTCAAAAAAGATTTTGACGAACTAAATGCTAAACAACTAAAATCTGGCGAAAAACCTTACGCTAATCCACGCAACTTGGCCGCCGGCAGTATTCGTCAACTCGATCCCAAGATCGCAGCTAGTCGTAAACTCAAATTTATGGCGTACGATTTAGTAACGCCAAATTTACCTAAACACAGCGAAGCTTATCAAAAATTACGCGAACTTGGCTTTCGTACTTCTAGCCAAGATCGAGTTTTTACCAGTATTGACGCGGTTTTTAAAGAAATTCATCATCTGGAAAAAACTCGTCAAGATTTACCTTTTAATACTGATGGCATGGTGATTAAAATCAATAACCGCGCAGTTTATCAAAAGTTAGGTATTGTTGGTAAGACTCCGCGTGGCGCTGTAGCTTTTAAATTTCCCGCTGAAGAAGCCACTACTAAAGTAAAAGATATTGTGATTTCGATTGGTCGTACTGGTGCGGCGACGCCAGTGGCGATTTTTGACCCGGTGCAGCTCGCCGGCAGTACGGTGCGACACGCAAGTCTGCATAATGCGGACGAAATCGCCCGCTTGGACGTACGCATCGGAGACACAGTAATCATTTACAAAGCCGGAGACATTATTCCGCAAGTCAAAGAAGTCCTCACTAGTCTGCGACCCATCAATACCGCACCCTTTGATTACGAAAAAGCTTTGCATACTCAATATCCAGAGCTAGAATTTGAGCGTATCGATGGTGAAGTAGCTTACCGGGTCAAAGGCGAAAATTCCGACTTAATCCTAAAACGCGCTTTGGAATATTACGCATCAAAGCCTGCGCTTAATATTGATGGTCTTGGCGAAAAGAATGTAGTAGCTCTAGTTGATGCTGGAATGGTAAAAAGCATTGCCGATTTGTACCGGCTCAAAGCTAATCGTGTGGCTCAGCTTGAGCGTTTTGGTGAATTATCGGCTCAAAATTTGGTTGACGTCATCGCCAAAAGCAAAACTCCGCCTCTCAATAAATTTATTACGGCTTTGGGAATTCGGCATGTGGGTACGCAAACGGCTACTACTCTCGCGCGAGGTTTTGGTGATTTAGAAAAACTTGAGCAAGCCACCGAAGAGGATCTTTTGCAACTTCCCGATATCGGCAAAGTTGTGGCGGAATCAATTTTGGCTTATTTTGCGGATGAGGACAATATTAAACTTTTGCAAGAATTACGCGATTTAGGCGTGAAGCCGCAAAAAGTCGAATTAAATGGTTTGCCGCTGGTGGGCAAAAGTTATGTAGTTACGGGCTCGCTTGAGAGTATGGGGCGCGAAGAAGCTGAAGACAAACTACGCAGTCTTGGCGCAACAGTCACCGGTGGCGTTACAAAGACTACGACAGCCTTAATTGCAGGTGCCAAACCAGGCAAAAGCAAAACCGAAAAAGCCGCCAAACTCGGTATTGCAGTAATTGATGAAGCAGCGCTATTAGAATTATTAAATCAATCTTAATCAAAATCACGGCCTTCGATAGCGCATATATCCAGCCAAAATCCAAAAGCTTAATAATACCCTAAAAAGGCGCACCGATGGGTGCGCCTGAATGGTGATAGAATTTGACAAATCAGTATGTATTGGTGTCTTGCATTTGGCGCCGCGCCACCGCTTCCACATAAAACAGCGAGCTGTCGTTGTAGTCGAAGGTATTAGCATTATAGCGCAAATACGCGAGCTTGTAGCGAGCGGCGACGTCAATCATGGCTCGATGCGTACACCACGCTCCTGTTTCAATGGAGATTGGGCCGCTTTTACCGGCGCGCAAACTATTTTTGAGACTCTGGGCGCAGAACCAGGCAAGGCTGCCATCATCGGGTGTGTCGGGCGTGGCAAGAATTTTTTGGCGTGAATATCGCATCCCTCTGATGTAGACGGAAGCTTCATTTGCATAAGCCGTCAGACGTTGACTATAGTAACTCTTCATCTCGTCGGCATCGCCCCAGCCATCCGTCGTCGGCTCCACGACGTAAATATAGGTTTTGGTGACTACCATGGTGCGCGGCATATTCCATCTCGCCGCTGCAGCAAGGTCTTGGCCGCTAAAAGACGATTCCGTCGGGTGATTGTGCACAAAGAGCGTGCCGTAGGACGCCTGAAAGTCATCGTGCAGGGAGCCGGCAAGGCATACCCGCGTAGTGAGACAAGATGTCCCGGCGAAAACTCTATTGCCATTGATGTCGAAACCAGCCGCCATTTCGTAACCAAACTGCTGCATGATTGCTGCTACTTCGGCCAGGGAATTGCCGCCATTGGCGATTGGCTGATACGTCGGACCGTTGCGCGCCTCCTGTTCGGTGACGAATTCGATACCGACTTCCGAGTTGTCGGCAACTATGACGTCACAACTGTCGCTGCAGACGCTGCCGGCCTCCTGCGCGGAACCAAACACGATTGTAGCACTACTGAAAAATACCGCGAAGATCAGTGCGAGAATACGGACGAACCTTTTGGACTGGAATATTGTCATCATAATGCACCTCCAAAAATTTTCCAGGATTTGACAAATCTATATTAAAGTACGTGGCCATGAGCCATACTATATAGATAATATTATATCACGTCAAGAGTGCAAATACAACTTTTCCAGCCTTCAAAAACACTTATTATATAACTATAAGCGCCTTAAAGTCAAGCAAAAGCCATAATCCCCTAAATGTTGTAAAAATTACAACATTTTCAAGTATGCCTATGAAATCACGGCATCACATTATCATGCCCAATTATGGAACAAAACTCATAATTATGGCGTTGTTCCGCAAACATTTTTGGTGTATGCCTAACATGGCATTAGTAGCTTA
>CAYUHY010000010.1:0-27102 GCA_964444615.1 uncultured Candidatus Saccharibacteria bacterium
GGTAAGGCAATCGCCGTAGGTGGAGCACAGCCAAAGGCTGCAAGCAAGACTTAATCTAGGAGTTAATCATGTCAGAAGAAGAAAAGAAAATGACGGAAACCACTGTAGCAACTCCTGAAGTTGCAAAAACCGTCAAAACCAAAGGCAAAAAAGGCAAGCGCGTAGTCACTTCTGGTCAAGTACACGTTCAAGCCACTTTCAATAATACTATCGTTACCGTAACCGACAAAAACGGTGGCGCACTTGCAGCTTCATCAGCTGGCGCCAACGGCTTCCGTGGTAGCAAAAAAGGCACCGCATACGCTGCTCAAATCGCTGCCGAAAAAGCTCTCGAAACCGCCAAGCGCGAACATGGCCTAAACAGCGTCGATGTTTACGTTAGTGGTATCGGTCTCGGTAGAGACAGTGCTATTCGCGCCGTTTCTACTGTTGGTATTAAAATTGATAGCATTACTGATGTAACCCCAATCGCACATGGTGGTGTGCGTCCAAAGGGAGAAAGGAAACCGTAATGGCACGAGATACTTCTCCAATTGTTAAACAAAGCCGTCGTGAGGGTTATGCTTTGGCGCCAAAAGCTCACAAAGTTATGTCCAAAAAGACTGGTATTCCAGGCGAACATGCCGGGATGCGCGTCCGTGGCGGTAGTCTATATTTAACTCAGCTTCGTGAAAAGCAAAAAGTTCGCCGTCTTTACGGCTTGCTTGAAAAGCAATTTGCTAAGCTTATGAACGAAGCCGCCAAAGCTGACGGTCTAGCTGGTGAAAACCTTCTACAATATCTCGAACGTCGCGCCGATAATGCTGTTTATCGCGCAGGTTTTGCCACCACTCGTCGTCAAGCTCGACAATTGGTCTCTCACGGTCACTTCACTTTGAATGGTCGACGTATTGATATTCCATCTATCCGTCTTAATCCAGGTGATGTTTTGGAAGTGAGACCAAAATCGCAAAAATCTGAATATTTCAAGAATCTTGAGAGTATCAAAGCAAGTGTATCTACTACTCCGCTCAGTTGGCTGAAATCCGATCCTAAGAACATGAAGATTGAAATTACTGGCTTGCCAAAGCGTGAAGAAGCTGAGGCTGGCATTAATGAACAGCTAATCGTTGAGTATTACTCACGTTAAGGAGAACAATAAATGACTACAAAAGTTATTCACGAAGCCAACTTAGCCGAAGTTAATCGCTTAAGCGATAACAGCGCTGAGTTCGTGATTCGCCCACTTTTCTATGGATATGGAAATACCTTGGGCAATTCACTACGGCGAGTTCTGCTCTCTAGCATTAAGGGCGCGGCCATCACTTCTTTCAGTATTGAGGGAACTTCTCACGAATTTTCCGCCATTGAAGGAATCCGCGAAGATGTCGTCGACATCATGCTCAATCTCAAAAATATTCGTTTTAAGTCACACTCTGACGATCCAGTCGAAATTGATTTTGAGATCAAGGGCAAAGACGCTGGCGAAAATGGTGCGGTTACTGCCGGACAAATCAAACTCCCAGCTGGTCTAGAAATTGGCAACCCCGATCAGATTATCTGCCATATCGACAATCCTGATTTTACGCTCAAGATGCGTATGATTGTAGAAAATGGTCGCGGCTACCTCTCAATCGAAAAATCCAGTGAGGATCGCATTCATAGTGACATGATTGCGCTTGACGCTGTATTTACTCCTGTACTTCGCGTACGCTACAAAGTAGAAAATACCCGCGTCGGTCAGGATATGAATTATCAACAACTCACCCTCACTGTCGACACCGATGGTACCATTACTCCTCAAGAAGCTTTTGAGGAAGCTGCTGCTATCCTTGTCAATCAATATTCAGCGCTCGCTGGCGGCACTACCGTCGAAACTGCCCCAGCCCCAGGTATTGAGACCGAAAAAGACGATTCTGGCCTCGCTATGCCAATCGAAGAATTAGGCTTATCTGCTCGTACCACTAATGCGCTCATCAATAACGAAATTAAAACCGTCCATGATCTTGTATCACTATCTGAAGTAGATCTCAAAGATCTCAAAGGTTTTGGTAGCAAAGCATTGGACGAAGTTAAAGCAAAGTTAACGGAGTTACTCTAATGCACCGTCATGGATATAAAGGTCGCAAATTTGGTCGCGAAACCGACCAGCGACGTGCGCTAGAACGTGGGCTGATGCGCGCACTTATAGAAAACCAGTCGATCACTACGACATTGGCACGCGCCAAAGAAATCCGTCGCGAGACTGAAAAGCTAATTACCACTGCCAAAAAAGGTGGTCTAGCTAACCGTCGTCTCCTCATTTCTCGTCTCAACGATGATAAAACCGCTGCTCTCTTAATGGATAAAATCGCACCGCAAATTCAACGCGATTCTGGCTACCTCCGCATCGAGCGAGCCGGTTTCCGCCGCGGCGATAATGCCGAAATGGCTACGATTTCTTTCGTCGATAATATCGATCTGAAGGAGAAGAAATAATGAAGACAGTTACGAAAACCTACAGTCAGAAGCCTGCCGAAATCAAGCGAGATTGGTATCTCATTGATGCTGGCAGCATGCCACTCGGCAAACTAGCCGTCGTCATCGCTGATAAACTAATGGGCAAAAGTAAAGTTACCTACACGCCACATGTCGATAACGGCGACTATGTAGTAGTAATCAATGCTAAAAACATTCAAGTTACCGGCAACAAAATGGTCGACAAAATGTACTATCGCCACAGCGGTTTTCCTGGTGGCCTCACCGAGCTCAAGCTCGAAGAAGTTATCGAGAAAAACCCTAAAGTAGCGATCGAACACGCCGTAAAGGGAATGATTCCAAAAAATAAGCTTGCCGCCGACCGTTTAGCTCGTTTACGCGTTTTTGACGGCGCTGAGCATGCTCATACCGCCCAAAATCCAAAGGAGATTAAATAATGGCTGCTACTAAAGATACTTACATCTACGGTCTTGGCCGTCGTAAATCAGCGACCGCTCGCGTACGCCTTTACGAGGGCAAAGGCGAAATCACAATCAACGATAAGCCAGCGCTAGAATATCTTTCTGATAACAAGACTTATCTCGCCGAAATCACTGACCCACTCGCACTTGCCGAGAAACAAAACGCCTACAACGTCTCAATTCGCGTTGCTGGCGGTGGTCTAGCTGGTCAGGTTGATGCGATTAAGCTTGCACTTAGCAAAGCGTTAACTACCGAAATGGCTGATTTGCGTCCAGTTCTCAAAAAGGCTGGCTTCCTCAAACGCGATCCACGCGAAAAGGAACGCAAAAAATACGGCTTGCGCTCTGCTCGTAAGAAAGAGCAATTCTCTAAGCGTTAATCTACCTAAGCATGGGCTCGTCTTTATTTTGGCGAGCTCATGTTTAGCCCGATATCAAAAAATTAATTGGAGGTAAAGTTTATGTTTGTTTCAAAGAAACTATATCGTTTACTATTTGCAAACCACATTTTTCAAAAAGTAAACCATTATGGTTTCTTTTCGTTAGGACTTTTCCTTTCCAAAGAAAAATCCCACTGCTAGCATGTTACCTCAGGCACTCCAAAACGCTATTGAAGCATTAGGGCATCTACCTGGCGTAGGCGCTCGCACCGCTGAACGCTACGCTTACTATCTTTTCAAAAACAATCCCCGCATTAGTCAAGATATCGCCAATACGCTCGAAAATTTACACGATAGCGTAAAAAGTTGCCCCGTAACTTTTGCTCTAATTGATACTGATGAAGAAGTTTCTGAATTTTATAGTGACGCAGAACGCGATAAAACCACTGTACTCGTAGTAGAAGAGCCCCTAGATATCTACGCCATCGAACAAACCAAACAATTTCATGGCACTTATCATGTGCTTGGCGGCGCTATCTCGCCCATTGACGGCATCACCGCCGACCAACTTCATATTAAAGAGCTCTTACGGCGCGTCGATAATGATCACGTTACCGAAGTAATCGTAGCTACTAATCCATCTGTGGAAGGGGAATCAACCGCTCTTCTACTCCAAAAACTACTTCAAGAATCCTACCCAGAAATCAAAATCACCCGCCTCGCACGCGGCCTACCTCTTGGCGTCGATTTATCCTATGCCGACCAAATTACTCTCTCCGCCGCCCTCGAAAACCGCACCAAGCTGTAATTATTCTGCCCAAATGCACAATATCCCCCAGCTTAGCCAGGGGGATATTTATATATATTATATTTTTAAGAATCGCGGGCGATACACCGCACAGGAATACCAAGATAACGGTAGGGTGCACCTGTGCCAGGGTTGACGTAGCTATTGCCTAAGCTCGCGCTGTATGCTTCGGTACGACTAGCTGCCATATTAGACCACCAGTAGCCGTTACTAGTACCTTTTTTGAGGTAGCCATTTTCGACAATTCCAGTATACTTGAAGTTGTAAGGAAGATCCTGGATTATTTTTAAGTTATCTGCTACTGGTTCTTTTAAATAAGTATAGTTAGAGGTTTCTAGTCGATCGTTTTCATAGATACTTGCGCCGCTACTATTCTTAATAGAATTAAAGAGCTTATAGTACTCGACATTATCTCCGCCACCACCTACAGGGAGTTTCCAACCTTTAGGGCAAATACTTGTATCCACAGAACCAGAAGTTAGTGTACTACTAGCGCCCGCACCAGCTGTAGCAGCAGTCCAAGAATAGTAAATAGTATTTCCGGAATTAGCTGAGTTCGTATTATATAATTGAGCAAGATAAAAATTACTTTCTGAGAAATCCGTACTAGTTAGTGAAGTTATTAGCGCTGGAAGAGTGTAGTTTGATTTTACATCAGAATCAGAAGTAGTAAGCATGCGGCTACCTTTGAGTGATAAGTTATTTGTCATCCAGCAACGACCATCCGCATACTTAGCAATAATATACTCATTTAAGTCCCTAGAATCTTTTAGTCTCATAGTAGGCACAGTGGCAGAACCCGCAGCCGGAGCAGAAACTTGATTACATATGATGCTAGTCATTTCCTGCATAGTAGTAATACCAGAATTCTTAATCGTAGTAGCATTATCATAACCATCTGGCGTAGCATTACTATTGCGCCATTCACCATAAATAATCTTTTTCGGTGTGGCAACCATGCTAAGTTGTACGCCAGTTTTGTAATGTCCAGAATTATTGTTGTTTTCTGCAAACTTGGCGGCAAAGACGATGCGTTTGGTAGTAGAAGATAATGTATTATTAGCACTTTCTGGGAGCGTGGCTGATTCTAATCTTCCGGTACTTAAGTTACTACCATTAGTACCATAACTTGGTACAGTATAATATGTTAATCCAGCATTAGTAGTGTCATTATTAGTAGTATTATTAGTCCAAGCAAAGCCCCACGAGTTATTTGCTAAGCTACTACCACTTGTACCATTAGCGCCTGTTAATGTAGTAGTTCCTCCATCTAACTTCAGACTATTATAACCATTCGCATATGATACTTGTAAGCTATAACTATCTATATCACTAGCACTATATGTGACATTACTACTTAAATATGCAGTATCACCAGGGGCTACTGTAGTGGATAAAGTTGGATTGCTGACACTGAGAGAAGCAGTAGGATTTACCGCCGCATAACATTCAAACCCATTCATCATACCACTCGCCACAAAACTCAGCAAAAGCGTACATATAATATATAGTGGAAGTTTGAGATATATACCAATCCTACTAAGCGGAGTCATAACTACGTGGCTGGCACAAGTATAAATTACATTCTCAGATGATCGTTTAATTCCGCCAAACGGAACCATTAATGTTTGGCTGGGCCGGGTCGAAATCACGGCCCCGAAACGTAGTGAGGGGATTCGAAACACGCGAGGAAGCGAGAGAAAGGTCGAGTTTACTCGGACTTTTCCGAAGCAACGAACGTGGAAGGCACGAAGTGCCGCCTTTCGAGAGGCCCACCAGGTGACGTTGGCGGAATTAACGATCTCACCACAAAAGGTTTCGGGCGGAGTAGCTAAAGATTTCTCATTACTTCTTTCACTCATTCTTACAGTTGGAATACTATGAAGAGTTGTATTAGTAATAGAATTATTAAACTTCTTTTGGTATTTTCCTGGAGATTTGGAAAAGTTACCAAAGTTAATATTACGTCTTTTGCGTTGCATCACGCCCTCCTTTTTGTGGATTTTATGTATATATACTTTTGGGCGTCAGTTAATTATATCTAAAAGTAATAGAGACGATATAAAAATGACACCGCAAGGTGTTTGGACAATCCGACAGGTAAAGCAAAGCTCACCAGTTGACTGAGACCTTACGGTGTCATGTATACTGATGATTAAAAACTAAATGCTTTACCTTTAGTTTTATCAAATTGTCCAAACAATACTATTCTACCACACTTTTTAGCAAAACAAAATAAAATCCACATTCTTCAAAAAATTTACACTTACAGAACATTATCAAAAAAGCTCGACCACCTTAGCGATCGAGCCTATCTTTATCTAGAATCAGGAGCGAGCGATACACCGCACAGCGATGCCGACGTAACGGTAGCTGTAGTCGGTACCAGGGCGGACATAGCTACTGCGTATGTACAAATCGTATGCGCTGTCAACACCGTTCGCAGTACTAGACCACCAGTAGGCGATGTCAGAATCGCCGCCAAGAGAGCCATTGTAGACGTACCCAGTATACTTGAAGTTATAAATTACTTTGCTGCTAGAATCTGTTGCATTCTGGGCTACTGCTAAGTTGTCTGCAGCTGGTGACTTCCAGTTAGTGTAATCGCTAGTTTTAAGGGTATCATTTTCGTAGATACTTACTCCACTACTATTCTTAATAGTATTAAATAAGTTATAGAATTCAGTGTTACCAGTAGTACCGCCAGTAGGAAGTTTCCAACCTTTAGGGCAAATGGAAGACGGGGCCTGACTATTAGCGGCTATCGCATCTGAAGAGTTTGTACCACCAGTGCCTGCAGTAGCAGCGTTCCATGAGTAGTAGCCAGTTTCTCCAGCATTAGAGCTAGAAGTTATGTAAGATTCTACTTTATACCGAGCTCCAGTAAAAGTCCCGTCACCGGCGGAAATAGAAGTGAGCGTATCAGTTGGTTTTGCTACGCCACTCCTGGTCGTTTGATCCCAATCATAACCTTGATTAAGATCAGTATCATCCTTACTGAGACCAGTAGTAGTGAGTTTAAGCTTAAGATTGCTTGTCATCCAACATTTACCGTCTCCAAATTTTCTTACAGTATAAGATTTTCCGTCTCTCGTGTCCTTGAGAATATATTCGGCACTGTACTTTTGACCAGAAATAAGGGAAGTTTTCTCACATACGCCTGGAGTCATTTCTTGCATAGTAGTGATACCAGAAAGATCCGGCTCCCTCGCCACACACCGCACAGTCCACCCATATAAACGAGAATTAAAATAATTACCAGGATATACACCGCTACTGTGTATACTAAGACTATACGCGAGCGAATCAGCATCAAACGCCGTACTCGACCACCAAAAGCCATGGCTATTACCTGCTAATAAGGAGCCAGACACAACATTTCCAGTATACTTGAAATTATAAGTATCATCTTGGACAACAGCTAAATCACCTAAACCCCAATTGGTAATATCATTAGCACCTGGATTCAGATTAGTATTACTAAAAGTAAGCCCCATATTGCGAAATAGTTTGTAGTAATCCGACCATGTACTTTCCGTATTAGCATCGCTAGCACTACCACCAGTTGGTAGGGTCCAACCTTTCGGGCAAATGCTTGCATTTACGTTTTGGTTGTTCGTAGCTATAGAAGAATCCCCTATCCCAGCCGTAGCCGTGTACCAATTGTAGTAAGTAGTATTACCAGAATTAGCCTTATTTGTATTATAAGATTTTGCTGCAAACATATCACTATCTGAGAAATCTGTTTTAGTTATAGTCTCGTCAGTAAGCGTAGTAGGAAGATTAAAATTAGAAGTTACGTCAGAATCAGCAGAAGTCAGCGTACGACCACCTTGAAGTCTTAAGTTCTCCTGCATCCAACATCTACCATCCGCATACTTAGCAATATTATAATAATTACCATCCCGAGAATCCAATAATGTCATCGTAGGTACATCCGTAGCGCCGGCGGCTGGAGTCGGGACTTGGTTACAAATGGCAGTGTTCATTTGCTGCATGGTAGAAATACCAGCTGCTTGTCCCGTGCTCCAGACGCCTAGAGTCCTTGGTGTAGCTACGAGACTAAGGGTAATATCCGCAATATAATGTCCTGGATCAGCATCTTCTGCAAACTTAGCTGCAAAACCTAATTTCCTTGAGAACTCTACTCCATAGTTACTTAAAGCTGGTGTAGTTAATTTCGTACTGGTATTAGTACCAGGAAGGGAATTATATGTAGCACTGCTATCCGTAAATCCACTACCATTATTACTACTATCCCAAGCATAGCCCCAAGTATTATCGCCCATACTACTTGGCGTATTACCACCAGATCCTTCAATGGTAGTACTTCCATTTTTCATGGTCGTAGGCCCAGAAATAGTAAGACTATAACTTTCTATATCCTTTGCATTTACTGACACTGTATTATTTACATACACTGTACTTCCTGGTGATACTGTTTCTGTCAGTTTAGTAGAACTTACTGACAGACCAGCTGAAGTTGATCTTCCGCTTACTCCTGCATTAGTATCTTCCACTGCATAAGCGGAATCATTACTATATAGATTTGGCGTAAGTGCTAGAAACGATAAAACCAACAAACTCACAATACTTAAATATGGCAAAGGTCGCAGATATCTACTTATCCTAGTATTATGAATCAAAGACCGAGGATATCTAACCAACCTACTATGCGGAGTCATGATTATATGGCTGGCGCGGGTCCGATTTCGACGCTCGCTAGAGCGGCAATGAGGAGAGCGCCACCAGACGACGCTAGTAGGTTGGTAGATATCTTCCTTACCACAAATAGGACAAGGCTCAATACGCGCATAGGACTTCTTATTACTTTCACTCATTCTTACAGTTGGAATACTATGAAGAGTTAATTTAGTAATAGAATTATTAAACTTAGATTTTCCGGAAGAACCAGAAAAATATCCAAAGTTAATATTACGTCTTTTGCGTTGCATCACGCCCTCCTTTTTGTGGATTTTATGTATATATACTTAGGGCGTCAATATTCATGTCTAAAAGTAATAGAGGAGACATAAAAACGACACCGTAGGCTTGGAAAACCCAATTCGTAAGCACAAAACTCACCGAACTTAGTCACCTAACGGTGCCGTTTACAATCGGCGAAAAATTGTGCCTACAAAAATGTACTTATAATAAATTGGGTTTTCCACTTTCCATTATAACGCATTTTTAAACTTTGCAAACAAAATCATCAAAAAATAATCGCTCATCACCAAACCCCAAAGACCATTATCTAGTAACAAAACCCGTATCAAGCGATACAGGATTAGGCGTGTTTAATTAAGTTATAGGAACAGACTCAGCATGGGCTGTGGAAAACTGCCTGAAATTTTGGCAGCATTCCACACTAGACATAACCGTAAACGTAAAGTACAATTAAGTTAGGGAATTGATTTATTGTTTCCCCTCATTAATGACAATGATAATGCCATTATTGTGGGAAACAATAATTTTTTGTTCTATATAAACTGCTCCCTTACGGCGAAACAATTTCCTACAGAACGTAAAAAGTTTAGACATGATTTTGTGTTTCATATTTTACCTCATCAGTTTCCGCCAACTTTAACTCCGCACCCTACTTTATTTTAATGTCCAGTCACCCATGCTCCCGCGCATTGTATCATACTTGGTCAAAAAGTTACAAACACAAGCGTTATTTTTTAATAACTCATTACAAAAAATCCAAAGCGCCACATCAAAAAAGCTCGACTACCTTGGCAATCGAGCCAAATAATATTCTAGGATCGGAACCGGGCGATACACCGCACAGCGAATCCGTTGTAACGGTTGTTGTTGTTTGTACCAGGGTTGACGTTGCCACTGTTTATGTTCAGGTTGTATGCGTTGGTAGCACTGTTGGCCGTACTAGACCACCAGTAGCCGTTGTCAGTACCGTTGTTGAGGGAGCCATTGTTGACGTACCCGGTATACAGAATAGTCTACCCACTCATGGAGTAACGAAGTTCTTTTACGCCACTATAAACCTTAGCTTAGTTTGGCATCTAACCTATCCGCATCGTCTTTTCTGCATCTTAGGAGAACTTCTCGATCCTATTGACCAAAAGAGTCCGCAAGTTGCTGGAGCTTGACCTCAGTTGCTTCCGTTGGAACTCATGAAGTTTTATCCTCACAATTCTTATTTTACTACATTTTTCCATCAAATAATCATTTTCCAATTCCAAATTACCACTTACGCCCACCCCTAACCACAAAACATCTTCCAGAAAAATCATTTTCCAAACCCAAACCCACAAAACTTTGCTATAATATTACTATGTACCGCTTATCGTTAATTATTAGTGAGATCTATAATAAATATTTACCTCTCGCCGAAAAAGACGGCATCATTCTAAATCTCGACTTTTCTGACACCACCAAAGAGATTTCCGATCCCGAACGCGTCAAAAAATATCTCGACGAACATCTAGATTCGACTTTAAAACGCACCGACAAAGGCGAAGTTACCATTAGCGTAGACAAAACTTCAATTTCTATCACCGATTCTGGTACTACTTTGTCACACTCTGCTTGCGCTTTACTTAGTAACCGCTACATTGACGTTTCTTCGCGCGTTGGTTTTGGCACCACCATCAAGATTTTCCTACAACCACGCGAACTACCGGCCAAACAACCCGGTCCCAAGCCCGCACTCCAAGTCGAAGGCACTGCAATCAGCGCAAACATCAACCACGTCAACAATACCCCCACTGCTCAAGGCGAAGTCAAAGTCGCTGCCAAACAAGGCCAACATAAACTTGGTTTCGGTGCGCGCTTAAGCCTCAAAGGCAAAAAATCTTCCACTACCGCTAAAACTACTACCCGTCCAAAATCTATCACCGCCAAAACTAAGCATAAAAGCACATCCAAACCATCAGCGAAAAAGTCCATGACCAATCGCCAACTTGCTTCTGCCGCCCGCAAAGCTGACCGCGAAGTGAAACGTATCGCCAAAAAAGCAAGTAGGCAAAACCGCAAACTGAACAAACAAACTACCAAAAACACCAAAATCACGCGTAAAGTCACCGCCAAATCTCAACCAACCAAAAAAGTTAAGAAAAAGCTCGAATTATCCTAATTTACCAATCTTGTCTAGCAGTAATGTTTGCGGAACAAGGCCTAATTTATCAGCTTTTACTTATGTTTTAACCCTCTAAAAAGTAGGGAACATCACTTTTTTGCAAACCAAACATTTAACAAAATATCATCACCTACTTCCAGTAAACTTATGTTTATTTTATGAAACTTATGCTATAATAAACATAAGTACGGAGGTTATGTATGAATATACGAGAGAGCGCTAAGTTGCGCAATTGGCGGGACTATTGGTCTTGGCAAAATCTAAATCCGCTCAACTGGTCAGTCAGGGAAGTAGAATTTTTCTTGGGAGCTTTTTTCGCGATCATGGCACCGGTATTCCTCTTCATTGGTTTTCAGCCAATCCCTGTCGACGCTACTGGTTATCCTACTTTACAAATTCCTAGTATTAACCTAGAAACTCCCGTCGCTACCGTCGAATTAGTCAATCGCGAGCTAGTCGCCCCCGCCACAATTGCCGGAATTTACACACCAAGCCCAAACAAACGTTTTATTATTGGGCATTCTTCTACCGTATTCAAAAATCTACATGAAGCACAAATCAATGACACTTTTATTTATGATGATAAAACCTATCAAATTACCAAAATCGAGACTTTAGCCAAAAGCAACATCGACATGTCCGTCATTCTCAAAGAAGAACCTATCAACACAGTTATTATTATGACCTGCGCCGGAGAATCTTTGCCCCATCAAGACGCTACTCACCGACTCATCATTACTGCAGTCTTGGCAGAGAATTAATTTCCCCAAAAGCACTAAAACTACCTAAAAACGCTTCACAACAAAGCACCAACGTTAGAGAGTCCCAGCGCTAAGACTACTAACTCACACTATATAACCACGCATTAAAGCAGCATAATCACGCCATAATAGGCTACAAATGATACCAGCATCGCAATCCCCTCACCACGCGTAATTTTCTTACCAGTCGCAGCAAAGATAAACAACATCGCCGCCGACACCACCAAAGCAATAATATCAAGCATCTGGAAATTCGCTGGCGCAATCGAACCAAACAAAGCTACCGGCACCCCCAGCACAATACAAATATTAAAGATATTACTACCGATAATATTACCAACTACCAAATCTTGCTCGCCTTTTCGTGAAGCCACAATCGTCGTCACCAATTCCGGCAAAGAAGTACCAAAAGCCACGATTGTCAAAGCAATCAAACGTTCACTCCAGCCAATCGCCGTCGCAATCGCCGTAGAATTCTGCACCACCATTTCACTACCAATAATAATCCCGGCCAAGCCAATTACTACAAAAAGCAAAGATTTCCCTAATTTATACTGTGGTTTTTCGTCTTCTCCAACTTTGCTGGTTTTACTCTGTTTGGCAAGCGTAATTAGGTAATACAAAAATACAAAGAATACTAGAATAATCACTAATGCATCCGAACGCGTAAATTGATTTTCTGCTGCACCATTAAAGAATACGTCTAGGAACAACACTGCCAAAATCGCCGAAAATAGCAAACACAGCGGCAACTCTTTGCGCACCGTATTATCTTTGATTTTAATCGGTCGAATCAAAGCTGCCACCCCCAAAATTAACAGAATATTTAAAATACAGCTACCCAGTACGTTACCAATTACCACATCCGGGCTACCAGAAGCCAACGCACTAATCGACACCGCAAATTCTGGTGCGCTCGTGCCAAAAGCCACGATCGTTAAACCAATCAGCATTTTCGATACTTTAAAATTTTGCGCTGTACTCGAAGCGCCATCCACAAAAATATCAGCGCCTTTGATCAACAAGATAAACCCTACAATTAATAATAAAATATTCAAGAACATATTTACTCTTTTTGTTAATTAATTTTGTAACTTCTACATTTTATTCTAGCATAAAACTGATTTTTTGGAACGTTTTAACAAAACTTTGTGATACAATAATAATATGACGGAGGAAAAGAAGCAAACAAACAAATCATCCAAATCTACCAAAAGTAAACGAAGCACTTACATTCACGAAACCCGCAAACGCGAGCGTGAGCAAAAAACTTCTCTCAATGCTATCTTGATTACTTTTACAGTTTTAGTTTTGGCGGTCTTCTTTGGTGCACAATTAATTGCCAAAACTGGCATTTTTTATCAACCTCGCAAAATTATTTTTGCTGATTCCGCTACCGAATTAAATCGTGATTTTATTAATACCAATCTTGATCCCGCAAAATTAATGCTTGCCGAAAATCTTACCGTCGGCGCCATCAGCAGTACCGAGACAGTCGACGAAACCAACTTCTTGCTCTATGATGTCTTAGTCCCTACGGAAGATTTTTATGGTGATAAAGTCAGCGTTACCAGTGCCGAAGCCGAAGCAGGCAATCTCATTTCAATTTGGGATCTAGACAATTCCAATAGATTACTCGCTATTGATGACCATTATTATCTTGATGATTTTAATAAGGGCGCTTTCTTTCAATATTTGACTTTTAGCGGTAACGCCAAAGATATTGCTACTGTCAAACAAATCCTCCAAGCAAAAATCGCTCCGCTCCCCACGCGCGAAACCGTTTTGACACTCGCACAAACCGGCGTTACAGCTTTGTCGCGCAGAATGTACGACAAACTTCTAGAAGTGGAAGACGCGAGTTATTTTTCCGCCAAAATCGCTCCTTTTCTCCAGAATTTTGACCTCACTCACACCAGCAACGAAGCATCATTCTCAAAGTCCGCCAACAATACCAACATTTGCGCCGCGCCCGCTATGCTAGGCGTCATTAAAGACGTAGGTTTTGATATTATCGAGCTTACTGGCAATCATAATCAAGATTGCGGCGATCAAGATGCAATTAATACTATCACTACTTATCACGATTTAGGAATCAAAACTTTTGGAGGTGGCATCGACAGCGAAGCTGCCGCCGAGCCTCTCACTATCCATCAGAAAAACACCAATATTACCCTGCTCGGTTACAACTTATCTACCGGAGGATACACTCTAGATGATACTCCCGGCGCCAATTTCTATACCCCAGAAAAAGCTCAGCAAGATATCAAAGCCGCCAAATCCCGTGGAGATTTCGTTATTGTAGATGTACAATATTACGAATGCCCAAATTATGTCGACGAAGCAGAAAACACCACTTGTGATTATGCCAACTCCACCGAGGGCGACCAAGTTGCCTTATATCGAGAGCTAATCGACATGGGCGCCGATATCGTAGTTGGTACAGCCGCGCACCAACCCCAAACTTACGAACAATATCATGACGGCGCAATCTACTACGGTCTCGGCAACCTCTTCTTCGATCAAAGTCGCTGGCCCGGCACACGACGCAGTCTAATTCTTATTCACTACTTCTGGCAAGGTAAACTTATCCAAACTCGTCTCGTACCCACCATTTATGATGATAATTTCCAAACCGCCATCATGAGTCCTACCGAAGCTAGCAAATTTCTTCAGCGACTTAGCAACGCAAAACCCAATCAATAAAACTTATGGACCGCAAACGCAGAAAAATCATTACTTTTATCATCACTATCGTAGTAATATTACTATGCGTCATTATCATTATTGCCAGCATTGCCATCAAAAACCGTCTCGAATCCGAAATTGGTAATTCTACTAATCCCAAAGACGATCAAACTACCAACACTGAACGTCCCGACGACAAACCTCAAGCTCCAGACAATAACATTATCACTGAAGCTAAATTTATCGACTTACAAAGTACAGTAGAGCAATGGATTAACACGCTTGGTCGCAACGAAAAAGCCGGCGTCATGATTTATGATCTTAATAATAGTCGCACTGCCGCCAGCTGGAATGCCGACACAGTTTTTAATGTTGCTTCTTTATATAAATTACTTTTTATCTATGATGGTTATAAACAAATCGCTATCGGCGCTGATTCACCAGATACATTCATTGTCAACACGCCAGAAAAAGGTAATCTAAATTTATCTCAATGTTTAGACCTAATGATGCGCGAGTCTTACAATCCTTGTGCTGACATTATCAGCGAAGATCCCAATCGTATTAGTCGCGTCAATAGTTTAATTCAAAAACTCGATATGCAACAAACTTCTAATATTGGATTAGAATCAACCGCCGCCGACATTACCAAACTTCTACGTCATTATTGGCGACACACCAATCTAAATCAAAATCTTTGGCAACAACTTACTGATTCTATGTTAAATCAACCCATCACTTATGATGCTTCTGGCAAAGCTTACGATTGGCGTCAAGGTTTACCGGCTGGTTTTAATGATCAGGTTAATGTCTATAATAAAGTTGGCTGGGAATGGAATGGTAGTAGTTGGAATATTTACGCCGATGCAGCAATTGTTGATTTTACTGAATTCCAACATTATTATACAATCGTCGTACTTACGAACGACATATCCGATGCACAAAAGATCACACGTCTTGGTCAAATGATTGAAGATACTGTCATCACTCAATCTGAGGGAATTATAAAATAAAATCTTCTTCCTGGTTTATACTATATTAAAACTCATTATTTATAAAATACATTTTATAAACTCATCACAAAAATCCTACAACTTATCGTAAAATATTTTAAACAAACTAGATAAACTTTTATGCCGGTTAATTCATAATCATGCACAACCAACAAGACAGACAAAACAATCGAGACAATAATCAAACAAGACAAGGACAATCAAAAACAACAACCAAAAAACTATCAAAACACAAAACTATAAACTCTACCAAAGATTCCTAATAAGTCGTAAAATATTGTGACCAATAAGTTTTGTGCTGTGAATTAGGATCAAACACAAACCCTACCGTCAAATACTTAAAATCCGGGTCCAAGATATTAGCACGGTGATCAGGTGAATTCATCCAAGTTGCTACTACTGTCGCGGGCGACACCGCCGCATTACCCGCCGCTAGATTTTCGCCACTTTTACCACCAGTTGCAGGTACCGGACATGCCGTAGACCAAGAACTACCATCCGGTCGTGTATGCGAATAACTAGTCATAATTTCTTGAGCACGCAAATTTGATGCCGCTTCACAACTTCCACCCCAAGTCACCGCCGCAATCCCATTCTTAGCTCGCTCTTGATTCACCAAAGCTAGCACATCACGTTTCCACTGTTCTATCGGCGGTGCAATTACCGTTACGGTAATTTGATCATAACGCTTACCGTCATAAGTACCCGCAGTAATTGTAGTAGTTCCAGTGCCCACAACCACAGGATAGCGACAACGATCTGCCGTGTAGCCCAACCATGTACGCGACGCATTATAAAATTTTGAAATCACGGCTGGATTGCTAGATTGCCAATACATATCGCCCAAATCACCTAAACCTTCACCCACACAAATATCAAAATCCGCCGTTTGATACATTGTAATCGCCGTCTCATTCCACAACTGCCCTGCGGCCACATTACCACTCCCTACACTACCAGTGCTTCCACTCGCATTCACAGAATAATTACCATTACCACCGCTACTTCCGCCGCTATTACCTGGCACTGTAGTAGTATAACCACCCACGTTTACCGAAATCGACGGTGGTTGCAGTTCGTCAGTTCCTGGCACCAATAATCCCAACTCTTCAATATCACCAGCCATCACATCACTTCGCGCCGAAACTACATGAAATTCAATACCGCCATTCAAATTAATCGCAGAAAAAATCATAATCCCCACAATAATAATTGCTACAGCATTCAAAGACAACAAAATCGTAATCTTAGTCTGATGCATCAATTTTGCAACCATTGCTTATTGTCCCTAACTTTCTCCACTTTATTTTGATATTTACCTAAGCACGCAAATGCTTTTCTGAATCAATCACCGTCGCCACTAGATTTATGATCATTTCCAGTTGAATTAAATCGCGACGTTCAAAAGTAGCTTTGCCCAAAGGTTTCCCCACGACAATCTGACCAAACGGTTTGCCTTTTGCATTACGCAACTCCGCCACCGCTTTTAAGCTTAATTCCTCAAAAGTTTTTTGTACAGTTTTATTTGGTTTTTGCCATAATTCTTGACTCGTACTCGGCTTAAGATGAGCAATATTCGATAATTCACTGGGTGACATTGTCAAAGGTTTAGAGCCATAAAGTCGGCCATTGATAATAAAACCAATATACGCAAAATGCAAATGATCCGCCAAAAAACTTGCTAAATCACGCAAATCCACATTACGCGTTGCCAAATGATTTAGTTTCTTAATCACATAAGCAATGTCAACTTGCCCCACTTGAATCAGCGAATTAATCGAAGCTGTAATTTCTCGAATTACTGGCATTAACAATAATAGAATTACTATCATCAAGAAATTTAACACCAAAACCGAAGTGGACGGATTCGGGATCTTGAATAATGCCGTAAAAATAATATAAAAGATCAACATATACACAATTGCGCCGCCAAACATCATGATGATCGATGATAAAATTTTCAAACTATTAGAAGATACCGAAACTGTACGGAATTTTAATAACACATAATAAAATACGATCGCCAACAAACCTAATGCCAACGGCCCTACCCAAATCAAATCGTAACGGAAGAGTGGCAAAGCCATATTAAATGTCGCCGCAATTATACCGGCAATAATCCAACCCCCGATGAAGAACAAATCACCTTGACGTACTCTTTTCAGGCGCGCTGATTTAGCACGCAACCATACCGATACCAAGGCAATCGTACTACATAAAGCATAAAACGCCGAATAAATCCAATATGCCCAACCACGCACAATCTGCACACTATTACCACGCGCGCTAAGCGTAAAGCCGTCAAACATAATTCCAGGCTTATTAATTAATAATACCGTCATGGCAGTGACATAAATCAAGGCTAATCCAACCGCGATCTTACCAATCACATGATCCCATGCACCATAGCCTAATAAGCCCACCATCATTAAAGCTCCACCAAGATAAATTCCGCCAATAACATATGGAGCAACATCAGTCGCCGTCTCCGGCAATATTAAATAAATCGTACACGAGGCCGCCCACACTGAACCAAACCCCATCGAGAAAAAATACCAAGCCATACGTACGCGGTCATTCTTACCAGCCCCAATAAATACTAACAAACTCGACAGAAAAGCCAAAACAGCCACTGCTAGCACCAAGATTGATATTAAATTCACTTGACCTCCTTGTACAATATAGTATACTAGAATTATAGCATATACATTAAGAAAAGGTCAATAAAAAATGGCAACAACAAAATATAAACAAAAGTTAATGAAACATCGAGTTTGCGTAGTTGCTCGAGCCATAGCCTGCGTGACTTTTCTGGTACTAACCATCATTGGTGTTTCTTCATTAGTGCGCGCAATGTCGCTCGACACCGTCGAACACCAAAACGGCATTCCTGCCGCCTGGAAAATTGCTTCGCTTGGTCAGCCCGAATCTATCACTGTTCCAATTACTTATTGGGATCAAAGGCAAGACGATTGCAACGACCCTGATCGTCAATTCGAATGGACTGAATGTCGACTTTACGCCAAGGGAATTGTCCCCGACGTAGTTAAAAGTCAGCTCGGCGCCGACGGTCTCCCCGTTCCTACTTACGACAACAACCAAGACGCTTGGGCAGCTTATCATGATGTCTTCACCGCAAATGTCATCGGTCATGATCCCGTTTTGCCAACGGATAATTTTTATCGTTGGTTCCACGAAACTCCCGTTTCTAAACGTTACGATCGCGAAGTCACTTTTAACAAAGTCTCCGGTACCAAAAATTCTTATACTTATGGTAGCCACGGTGTCTTCCCGCTGGATAATGTCGACTTCTCCAATGCTGACAACGCCACCAAGAGTGGCCACAACTTCCATTTCACCGCTCACCTCCAAATTCCTATGAAAATCTCAGCCGACGGCTCCGAGGAATTTCATTTCTTAGGCGATGACGATGTCTGGGTATTCCTCAATGGTCAGCTCGTGCTCGATCTCGGCGGCTTGCACATGGAAACTGCCGGCTGGTTCAAAATCGACGCCAACGGCAATGTTCAATCCACCGTCGAAAACGTCAATGCCGACCAAGCTTGTCGTCAAACCGTCGCCAATCCTACCAGAGTAGGTTTCGATGTCTACAATAGTCAGCTCGAAAACAAATGCGCTCGCCAAGTCAAAACTACTACCATTCCTACCAATTTTGAAGCTGGCGATGTTGTAAATCTTGATTTCTTCTACGCTGAACGTAGCACCACCGAGTCCAACACTACAATTACTATTACCAACATGAACTGGCCTATTTCCGCCGACAGTGACGTAAATGGCAAAATCGTAGGAAAGCTCGAAAATTCCGATAGTAATCTCATCGAATACACCACTAGCGTTAAGAATCGCGATCCTCAATTCCCATTGCAACTCAATCGGATTTCTACTTTCATCAGCGACGAATCTACCGAAAAAGATTCCGATGGCAATAATATCGAGCACAAAAACATTGGTTTCTTGCCGCACAGTGCCAAGACTCTATATTACACCACTACGCCAAATGACGAAAATAGTTGGCAACCCGTCGAAATCTCTGCACCGACCAGCGACGAAAACGGTTTTACACTCAAAGAACCTATCACTATGTCGCCCGCAGGTCAAGCCGGTGATACGCTCCACTTCCGTTTCATTGCCGAGACTTCCGAATTTGATGGCAACATCACTAATCGCACCAGCTACTACACTACTCTAAATGGCGTTGCCGGTGTCACCTACGACAATCACACTCTTGCCTACAAAGGCAAAAAACCAGAAGAAGTTAAACAGCCGCACCACCTCAAAATCAGCTATATCATTGATTGGGGCGAAGAAACTCCCGACCCTGCCATCGAAGCACTTCTACCTGATCCTTATGAAGATGATCTAAAAGAAGGCGAGACTTACAATGTTCCAACCAAATTAATTGACAACTTTACGCCCAATCAAGAAGTCGTCAATGGTACCATGCCAAACGAAAATCTCGACATTGTAGTTAAATATGCTAAAAACAAGTCTGAAGAACAGCCGAAACCAAAATACACCATTCGCATTCAATATCTCCGTTCTGATACCAATGCTGAAGTTGCACCCGAATATAATGCCGAGCACACCGAAGGATATGAATTCGTCAATATTCCTAAAGATATTGATGGCTTTACCAAAGACACCGACAAAATCAGCTTCATTGTTGACGGCGACAAAGACATCATTGTATATTACACCCCTAATCCTAAAACTCCCGACGAGGGTCCAATCATTCCGCCATTCGGCCCTATCACACCTAGCGATCCTGACACACCCGATGAACCTACTCCAGAAGAGCCTACTGATCCCGAAGTACCCGAGCCAGACGCTCCTGAGACCCCCGAAGAATTACCAACTGTGCCAATCATTCCCGGCGACGACGATCTAATCTTCCTGCCACCTTTGGGCGAAGTTGCCTTTGTGCCAAATACCGGCGTCATCAGCGAGTATATTGCACCAATCTTCGAGCAGCACTTTGCTAACGTCGTCCTCTCTCAAGGCTTCATCCTCACCACTCTCCTCCTCTTCTCCGGCTCCTTTGCAGTTTACTTCTCATTGCGCAAATATCTCAACTTCACCACCAACGCTTACGCTACAGTAACCACCAAGAAAATGCCAAAGAAAATCGCCAATTCCAAGACCGCCCGCAATATGCAAAAAGCCGCCAAGAAAGCCAGCAAAACTACAACTGCCAAAACCACTAGAAAAACTACCCGTAAAAAGACAACAAAGTAGCGTATAAATCATTACAATACCCTCGGACATCCCGAGGGTATTGTAATTAACTAATCATCATCTACATAATCATATAAAAAATAGCCCTCGAAAACTTCGAGGGCTATAAGCGAGGTGATAAAAATCATACTGTCTCAGAAGGGGAATCATTCCTCAGCTTTTTGCGCCAACGTGACGACGCCAGCGGGCATCCCGACGCTCTTGGGAACATCCTCGACCTTGCACGACACGACCTGCAAACCAGCCGCCCGACAATAATTTTGCGACACTTTTTGTGCCGCGTCCAGAGTCGGCTCCACATGCATCGTGGTCGGCCAGCCTAAAACCGCCACGTCGAAAGCAAGCACCGGATGAAAGCACTGCACATCGAAGGTCAATTTTCCACCCGGGGCGAGCAGATTAAACACGCCGTCGAACAAAACCTCAGATCGATCCTCATAATAGGCCGCGATACCATGCATGCAGATCAAGTCATACTGGCCGTACTGAGAGGCATCGCTCAAAACTGCTTCAATCTCGGCAATCCGGTAGTCGATTCCAAACTCAGCCAACGGCGCGCCCAAAATCCGCTGCAGATACTTTTGCATCTGCGCATCATGATCGTATGCCACAATTGTCTGCTCCAGCTTGCCCAACGGATACTGACGCACATAGAGCGCCGGATCAGCACCGCAGCCCAAGAACAAAATACGCCGCGCCTGACGCATCTGCGCCTGAGCCTCCTTGGCTCGAAAGCGGAAGATTCCGAACGACGCATCATGATAGAACGCAAAAGCATTATCCGTAGGAGTCACTGCTTCCAGCTCATCCATTACCGTATGACCAATTCCGTGTCCCAAAAGAATGGAAACCCCTTGCGCACGCTGCACATCATACAGGAACCGTGCTACGTAATCAGAATCTACGCCGTGTTCCAACATAAACTGCGCCAGACCAGAATTTTGCTTCAGCCGCGGCTGCAATACCGGCCAGATCTCCTCATCAAACCGATTCTTCTGTGCCAAGAAATCCCCCAGCGAATCCGCCGTAGCTCCGAAATGATTGACCTGCCGATCATGAATATGCTGCACCAGATTATCCGACACTTCACGGCCCGACTTCGCCATTGCTACAAACCGATCATGCGCGCAGCCCCGATCCAGGTCCGTAAAGCGTCCACTTTCGACGAACTGCTCAGCATCTTCGATCGCACGCAACAGGCTCAATCTGCGCTGTTTTTCATCAAGCTTCATGATGCTACCACCTTTCTTAATAATTTACTAGACTATCTCTCAGTTGTGTCTGCCACCCCTAACACACCCCTAGAGCTACGCCTCGTCTTAGATTATATCATATCTTAAGCCAGGAAAACATGTATTTTTTACAATCTAGGTCCTACTATTCAGTTCATCTTTACAGCCGAGCTTTTTACGGCTAAAACTGCTCTTTTGTCAGCAGATTTTAAGCTTCCGCTCAGTTTTCTATTATATAATGTTCGTATGTCAATTCGTATTCCTAAATACACTCTTGCCGAAGAATTAATCAATTCTATCAGTCACGGTATTGGCGCAATCTTCAGCATCGTCGCCCTCGTGCTCATGCTCGTCAAAGCCCATACGCCCATGCAATACGTCACGGTTTCGATTTTTGGCACCACTATGATTTTACTTTATGTAATTTCTTGCGTCTATCACGCTCTCTCGCCCCGCCTCACTGGCAAAAAAGTCCTCCGCGTACTCGACCATTGCAATGTCTTCCTCCTAGTGTTTGGTACTTACATTCCGGTCGCCCTCCTCGGCGTCGGCGGCGCACTAGGCTGGTGGCTCTTCGGCTTGGTCGCCACCACCACCGTCATTGGGATCATTCTTGCCGCCACCAACACCGACCGCTACCAACTTCTAGAAGTCATCTGTCACCTCGTCAGCGGCTGGAGCATCTTAATCGGCCTCAAACAAATGCTCGCCACCATGGGAATTGCCGGCGTCATTTTAGCGCTTATCGGCGGCATATGCTACTCAGTTGGCGCCTTATTATACTATCTTGGCAAAAACCATCGTTTCGCCCACAGCGTTTTCCATTTCTTCTGTCTCGCCGGCACAGTACTCCAATGGCTCGCAATCTACCTCTGTTTGTTATAAAACTATTGACAAAAATAAGCATGTGTGCTATAATGACATTATAGCCTATTTTAGGTCAGTTTTTTGAGGTAGAAAAGAGAATATCCCAACTTAGCAAGATAACTCTCGCAAAGCACTTCTACACTTCATCGAGGCGTCTTTTTCACAATTCCGCCAAAATATGTTAAAATAAACAGAATGAAAGCTTCTCATCTCCAGCTCGCGTACGGTACCAAGGTTATTTATGATGACTGCGATTTTTCTCTGGAAACTGGCGACAAAGCCGGCATCGTCGGTGTCAATGGCGCTGGCAAAACCACACTTTTCAAAGTCATTCTCGGACAACAGCCGCTAGATGATGGCGAGATCGAGCTTCCAAGCTTACGTTTGGGCTATCTACCTCAAGAAATCGTCATCGCCCCCGAACATAGCGAAATCACCGTTTGGGAATACGTCGCCGCCGGTCGTCCTGTCGACGCCTTACAAAACCAGCTCAATCAAGAATACGAAAAACTCGCCAAATACCCCAATAGCCAAGCCATCACTCAGCGCATCAATGCCCTGCAAGATCTCATCGACTCTTACGACATCGCCAATTTTGACTACGAATTACTAAGAATTCTGGATAAAATGCAGCTCTCTAGCCTCATGGATGCCAAAATGCGCGAGCTTTCCGGTGGCCAAAAGTCCAAAGTCGCTTTTGCACGCGTCCTTTTCGAAAACGCCGGTTTACTCTTACTAGATGAGCCCACCAACCACCTTGACGTCGAGACCAAGCAATTTGTCTCCAATTATTTACGCAATTATCAAGGCACCGTCCTCGTCATTTCCCATGATGTTGATTTTCTGGACCGTATCACTAATAAAACTCTTTTCGTGAATAAAACTACCCACAAAATCAAAGCCTACAAAGGGAATTACACCGAATTCAAACGCCAATATGCCGAAGAAAAAGCCGCCGAAGACGCCCGTATCACCGAACAAGAACGCGAAATCAAACGTCTCAGCGAATTTGTCGCACGCGCTCGCGCCACCAAGCGTTCCAATACTGCTTTAATTGGTATGGGGCATCAGCGCGAAAAAGTCCTAGCCAAGAAATTAGCTGAGCTGGGCACCCGCGAGCAAACTTACGCCCATGTCAATATCAATATTTCCCCCAGCAAACAAAGCAACAAAACACCCCTAGAAGTACAAAATCTCAGTTTTGCCTATCCCGAAGGTCCACTACTCTACGATCATCTCTCTTTCAACCTTACTCGTGGCGAAAAATTCCTTATCGTTGGTGAAAACGGCGTCGGTAAATCCACTCTCCTCAAGCTCATCGTCGGAAATCTTACGCCAAGTGCCGGCAGTATTATCATCGGCAATAATACTACTATCGCCTATTACGCTCAGGAGCTGGAAATCCTCGACGAGCGCCGCACAATTTTAGAAAACGTCCAAAGCTACGACTTCACCGACACGGAATTGCGTAGTATGCTCGCAAATTTTCTCTTCTACGATGACGATATTTATAAAAAAGTCGCAGTTTTATCACCTGGAGAAAAAGCTCGCGTCGCTCTTTGTAAAATTCTCTTGCAACGCGCTAATCTCATCATTCTTGATGAGCCAACCAACCATTTTGACCCAGAAACTCAAAAAATCATCGGTGAAAATCTTCGTGATTATACCGGCACCATCATCATGGTTAGCCACAATCCCGCCTTTGTCGAACAAGTTGGCATTACCAGAATGTTAGTTATTCCGCCTCATGACGATAATTCCAAACAGCCCAACCTCGCCCTCATCAAAAACTATTCTCGCGAGCTATTGGAATATTACTATTACCTCAACTCGGATTTAATATAAAAAGGGAACCAAAAACTATTAGAATATCACTGCTACCTCAACTAAAATTAAATTTAATAAAGGAACCCAAATGGCCTTTGATTATAAAAAAGAGTATAAAGAATTTTATCTGCCCAAAAACCAACCTGCTATTATTGACATTCCGCGCATGAATTTTCTCGCCGTGCGCGGCAAAGGCAACCCCAACCAAGCAGATGGTGAATACAAAAAATCCATCGAGCTCTTATACGCCATCGCTTTTACTATCAAAATGAGCAAGAAGACCGACCATCGCATCGAAGGCTATTTTGATTATGTCGTCCCGCCGCTAGAAGGATTTTGGTGGCAAGATGGTTCTGCTAATGTCGAGTTGGATTATAGTCGCAAAGATAAATTAAATTTTATTTCTGCAATTCGTCTGCCGGATTTTGTTACCAAAGCCGATTTCGATTGGGCAATCAATACCGCAACTCAGAAAAAGCAACGCGATTTCTCGCCGGTAGAATTCTTTACTTACGACGAAGATACTTGCGTTCAATGCATGCATATCGGCAGTTACGATAATGAGCCGAGTACGATCGAATTGATGCATCAATACGCCGATGAAAACGGCTACGAGCTAGACATCACCGACCAAAGATATCATCATGAAATCTATTTAAGCGACCCGCGCAAATGCGCCGTTGACAAACTCCGCACCGTCATCCGCCACCCTGTCAAAAAAGCTAAGTAAAAAAGAATCCCCTGCGGTAGGTGAATGCTCACCGTGCAATGGACTCGCTTACACACTTATCCTATCAGATAAGAATATAATATCTTGGCTGGGGATGAGGGATTCGAACCCCCGAATGCCGGGACCAGAACCCGGTGCCTTACCACTTGGCGAATCCCCAAGACACTCTCATTATACCACAAAAAATTAAAAAATCTAGCTAAAAATTCATATTTCACCATCAACATCCTACCGTCAAACACAGAATCTACCCAGGAAAATGCCCCTGCCATATATCCGCAGGGGCACTAAACCCATTTCATAAGCAACGCTTCAGTTCACTACTACCGAAATCATGCAGCTAAGGCCTATTGCGTTTGGCTTATCGTCGGGAAGCGGAAACTGAGAGGATCTCACCCGTTTCAGCTGGCTTTCTACCAAGGGATAGCATACGCATATGCCCGCAATGTTTTCCACGCCCGCACTTTTCAGCGCCGCAATCCGCATACACGACGTAGTCGTGCTATCACCCAGCAAAATCACTCCGTTCGGCAGATCGTCCAGCATCTGATACACCTTGCTCAGCGAACTCGCCACCTGGCAACCATCCAAGCGTCCCGCCAGCTGCTGCAAAATCTCCATCTTAATCTGCGGTTGCCCCATCGCGATCACCACCGCCGGACGTCTGATTTCGTGATTCAAGATCTCCACAATTTCCTCAAAGGTACTTGCCGTAGAATGTTCTTCGCAAACCTTACGAACCTTCCATTGAAGCTCCATAATTTTACCCCCTTTTAATTTCTCGCATCCTTTAGGTATCCATACAGTATATCATATTGTTAATCTTTTTGCAACCATAATTATTCAAAAACATTGTTATATATAGGAAACAAATTTCCAATACATCTAAAACTGCTAATTAAAATAAACGCAACAAAATCTTCAGGAATCATCCGCTAAATACAAAAAACACCCTCGCGGTGCCGTTTTTGTGCGCTAAAAGTAAATTATTACTTATACATACAAAACCGACACGACGATGGTATATATACCTTTTATCCTACAAAAGGAGGGCACGAAGCAATGCACAATACTTAGCAGTACTCCAGTTGACTTTTTGTCTAGAGTCTTAGCATATCAATGTACCTAAAACAATCTTAAGTCCACTCTTCATAGTATTCCAACAATAAGAATGAGTAAAAGAACTACGCAGCACAATGCAAAACATAGCACGAGCTATGCTAACATCAATGCCCTCCTTTCATTAGAACTAATCAAAAATTAGTCCTATACCCTAGTATAACACATTTATCCACAAATGACGAGGGGAATTTAACTATTTCGCTACATAAAATCAGTCCTCAGCCTCATAATTCTTGCTCAAGTTCGTTTTTTCTACGCAAACCACGCTTCAATAGCACCACTCACCCAAAATGTTGTAATTTTTACAACATTATCTTCACCAAAATCAGTACGTCCATCTTTACATGGCTTACTTAAACAATTTAGAACAACCACATAATTTGAGGTAGTTATCTACATTA
>CAYUHY010000011.1:0-22621 GCA_964444615.1 uncultured Candidatus Saccharibacteria bacterium
ATTTGCTGAGTAGTACCAGCACCAGACACGCTAATACCAGCTGTGGTGGAGAGCAGACTTACTTCTCTATCATCAGAAACATCAGAGTCTAAAGCATAACTAGAATCACAGATCACACCACCTACCAAAAAGAGTGCTACGATACTACACGCAAAAGTTTTCATTCTCACTGTTGGAATACCATGAAAAGTTATTCTATTGATAAGAACAAGCTGTAATCTAGCTTGACCGCTTCCCGGTGAATCCGGAAAATCCTTACCGTTAAACTTACGTCTTTTGCGTTGCATCGAGCCCTCCTTTTGTAGGTTTCGCAGAGACTTTAGTCTTACTAACTCATAAAATCCACTAAATTAGCCGTAAGACTAGAAGTCTCCTTGAATAGATTTTTGGTATATATACTTGTAATGCCATTTTTATGCAAATGGTAGATTAGTACCTACATAAGTAATAGAGTTCAATACTAAAATACAAAAATGGCACCACGAGGGTGTTCTACTCCTAAACTGATTGATTCGCGCATTGCGTTTCTCCGCAGTTCTCGTGATGCCATCTTTCGCGGAGAAAAACTGCATACACTAAAACCACAATCAGACTATTTAGAAGTAGAACAATTCTATTATACCACGCTTTTGCGTTTGTCTAGTAAAATTTTGATTCGTTTTTCTAAAATAGTATGATTCTTTGATGAATTAGATGGTAATAGGTAAAGCTGCTAGATTTTGATACTTGTTGGCGCTTTACGAGACAGATTCGGTCGAAATATATGTGAGGTGTGGCGACAGGTTCTCGGCAGACTCGACTACAGTAATAGCAAAATGGCAAAGTGAGGTGTCAATGAGTTTCTCAACAGACCTGGCTGGCTAGATATTTTGGCATATTTACGTTTATATGCTAGCTAGACGGTTCTTTTAGCCTGTTTCAAAACTATTGGCGCCTCACTTTAATATTGCTCTCGAGGGCTAGGTTTTAAGATTTTAGGAATCGCGGGCGATACACCGCACAGCGAATCCGACGTAACGGCCGTCGTAGCTGACTGTACCAGGGAAGACGCCGCCACTGTCCATGTACAGGTAGTATGCGCTGGTAGCACTGTAGGCCGTACTAGACCACCAGAAGCCGTAGGTAGTACCGTAGTCGAGGGAGCCATTGACGACGGCTCCGGTATACTTGAAGTTATAAACGCCACCTTGGACAATTGCTAGATCACCTGTACCCCAGTTAGTATAATCAGCATAGCCTGGTTTAAGATTAGCGTTGCTAATAGTGAGTCCCATATTGCGGAAAAGTTTGTAATAATCAGACCAAGTACTTTCTGTATTAGCATCACTAGCAGATCCTCCGGTAGGTAAAGTCCAGCCTTTGGGGCAGATAGAAGTATTTAAACTTTTATTATTTGTAGTTTCAGAAGAGTTCCCGGCACCAGCCGTGGCGGTGTACCAGTTATAGTAAGCGGATACACCAGCACTTGCTCCATCAGAAGATGTAGAAAGGTAAGATTGATAACTATACTTACTAGTATCATTATTAGCAAAGTCACCTTTGCCGGAATTTGGGAGAGTGATATCTCCGGATGGGACAGTGTCAGTAGTGAAGTCAGACTCAGTAGCTTTGATAGTTCTGCCGGTAATTCTCAAGTTTTCGGTCATCCAGCAGCGACCACTTTTAGGGTCAGTGGTACTATCCGCAAACTTACGGACGGTGTAGGTGTTGCCGTCGCGAGTATCGGTGAGAGTTTTACTGGTACCGACAGTAGTTTTTTCACAAACTCTTGGAGTCATTTCTTGCATGGTGGTAATCTCGGAAAGATCAGGATCGCGGGCGATACACCGCAAAGCAAAACCATTATCACGATCGAGTAGGTTTGAACCAGGACGGATATAGCTACTGTCTAAGAGTAGTAGATATGCGAGGTCAATACTACCCACACTACCAGACCACCAATAGCCGCTGCTAGTAGCTTTGATGAGGGAACCTCTAAAAATACGACCGGTATACTTGAAGTTATAGATTACTTTACTGTTAGAATCTGTACTTGTTTGGACTTTTACTAAGTCTCCTGCGCCCCAGTCATTATTATTAGTGGAGGATAAACTATCACTAATGGTCAGTCCTATGTTACGAAAAAGCTTGTAAAAATCTGTATCGCTTCTTTTTCCACCAGTTGGCAATGTCCAACCTTTAGGACAAATCGATGTGCCTACAGTGCCAGACGTTACGCCGCTTGTTCCAGCACCAGCAGTAGCGGTATACCAATTGTAGTAACCAGACACGCCAGCACTTGCTCCATCAGAAGGCGTGGATAAGTAAGATTGATAACTATATTTGCTGGTATCATTATTAGCAAAATCAGATTTGCTAGAATTTGGGAGGGTAATTTCTCCGGATGAGACGGTAGCAGTAGTGAAGTCGGAATCGGTAGCTTTGATGGTAGTATTATTAATTCTTAAGTTTTCTGTCATCCAGCAGCGTCCGTCAGCGAATTTACGAATGGCATATTGATTACTAACACCACTTGGATAGGCACGATTGTCCATTAATTTATATTCGGCACTATACTTCTGGCCGTCTAGCAATGGGGTTTCTTCACAATATTCTGGATGAGTAGCTAAATCTTGCATGGTGTTGGCTTTTTCTAGGCCAATGAGTTTTCTGGGTGCAGCAACCATACTGAGTTGTACGCCAGTTTTGTAATGTCCTGAGTTATTGTTATTCTCAGCAAACTTTGCCGCAAAAACAATACGCTTAGTAGTAGAATCTAGAGTATTATTAGCACTATCTGGTAAAGTTGCGCTTTCCAATCTACCGGTACTTATACCACTACCATTAGTACCATAAGTCGGTACAGTATAATATGTTAAACCAGCATTAGTAGATGTATTATTGGTAGTATTATTAGTCCAAGCAAAGCCCCATGAGTTATTAGTAAGGCTACTACCACTTGTGCCATTAGCTCCTGTAAGCGTAGTAGTACCTCCATCTAACTTCAGACTACTATATCCATTCGCGTATGATACTTGTAAAGTATAACTATCTATATCAGAAGCTGAATAAGTAACATTACTACTCAGATATGCAGTATCGCCAGGAGCAACAGTAGTAGATAGAGTTGGATTGCTGACACTGAGTGAAGCAGTAGGATTTACTGCAGCATAGCATTTATTGCCTAAATTCATACACAAAAAAGTGCAGATGCTACACAATGGAACAATGAGTCTTAAATATCTGCAACGCGATATACTTAAGAATTTATATTGATAATTGTGTAGCATCGAGCCCTCCTTTTGTAGGTTTTTGGGATCTTCGCCCTAGCTAACCTAAAAATCCACTAAAAGGTTGCTAAGGGCAGAAGATCATTTTGTATATATACCGGGGCATCATTCTTGTATGTAAGTAAAATACCATAAATACGCATCAGCGGAGATTGTAATATGGTATTTTTTGTATAAGTAATCGAGAAGTTTCTCTATGGTAGATAGACAACTACTCCAAATACAAAAATGGCACCACGAGGGGTGTCTAACCACATCTAAGATCGTACATTTATATTACTCACTTAAACATCTCGTGATGCCATTCCTAGTGAGTAATCCTAAATGGTTTCACATACAATCAGTACGTTATTTTTCTTAAATGTAGTTAGACAATATTATTATACCACGATTTTTCATTTGTCTAGCAAAATTTTGAAAATTAGCCAAAAATATTAACGTAAGTAAACTTCGGTACAAAAAATAAACCCCTCAAAGGAGTTTCCAATCAACCAGACCGTGGGGTGTCGTCTCGGAAGAATAAATATAAAATTTTTTTGTGCACTAACACAGCTGCAAACTAGTTTCGTTCCTAGTTACAGGCATCTTCAATAATCTGGAATAAAAAAAGGAGCTAATTTGCATTCTATCTAGCGAAGCGCGTCTTGGGACGAGCGAGCGACGATAGAATTTGCAAAGTAGCCCTTTTTTAACCAGATTATGGTGCGCCCGACTAGATTTGAACTAGCACAGCTCTAAAACGGCCACTACCACCTCAAGGTAGCGTGTCTACCAATTCCACCACGGGCGCATATTTCTGTATTAAACTATTTCAGCAGATTTTGCTTCCCTCCGCTGACACTATTATTATATCAAAAAATCCAAAATACCGCAAGACTTTACCTGCGGTATTTTGCAATGATAAGGTTTTAAGTTAGTCTTCTTCGACAACTTCGTCGTCTTTGGCAGGAATAGCAGCTTTTGCACTACTATCATCGTGCTCAGAATTTTTATTCTTCATGATACCTGCAGGAAATGCAAGATCATAAATGCCTTTGACGGCATAGGCAATACCAAGTACGATAAACCCGGTATAGACGGTGTAGGTTTCTCCGGCTTTTGCAGCATTATAAGAAGCTACTGAAGCCAAAATTGCAATGCCAGCTGCTGCTGCGCCTGCAACTAATTCTATAATCCCGCGCTTGCGCACGGCTGCTTTATCTTTAACTTGTTTACTCATACGATGATTATATCATATTTTTAGAAAAAATTAAGAAAACCATCTCTGGGATACAAAAGGGGTTGAGGATTACGCGCCACCATTGCTTATTTTCAATACAAACCCCCTGCTCGAGGAGAGGGGATTTGTAGTACCTAAATATAATCTGACGTGCAAGATTATGAAGTCTTTTTCTTCAAAGTCAAGAAGCCGTTGCGTGGATTTTCATTCACAACACGATCTTCTGGCAAATCGCACGGGGTACCCTTACCACCTTCTGCAGTCTTAGTGAAGAAATAAATCGTCTGTGGTTTGCCACCGCGCAAAGTAACTTCGGACTTATGCAGATAGTAGGTAATACCTTTACTATTGGTATGTTGATAGGCCATTAGGTTCCTCCTTAGATTATTATATTCTTATCTTATGTCAATTTAATCAGGGGGTCAAGGGGTTTTATGGTGTTTTAGGCATAATTCTCATGTTTTTTATACAACACCCCAAATAAGAGTTCGTCAGTCTGTCAAAATTACTTCAAAATCAGCAAAGCGATTTGCAAAACGCACCAAATTAGTAGCCTCACAATAATAATAACTGCCAGAATAATACAGAAGATGATCGCAAATCCAGCTGGCGTAAAAGTAAATAGTGGTGAAGCATAATTATAACGGTACAACTCAGTAGACGGAACTTTGACCGTGAGCTGAATATCGAGATTGTCGCTTTCGGGATACTTAGCCAATTCGGATGTCCAACAATCTAGGTAAGGCTGATCAGACCAAGCCCATCCATTAGCAATTGCTTGAGGTTGGCAAATTGCGGCAACCGCTGCATAAATGTTGCCGTTCGGATTTGAATCATCGACTAATTGATTGCTAGCTTCATCAATAGCGGCATTAGCCGCTCTAATATATTGTTGCTCCAAGTAAAATGGTCCGGTACCAAAGACGATTCCCTGCACGCCGTTGTTTTCTGCAACATTAATAATAGTATGAGAATAAGTAAAATTCCTTAGCTCGGTCAGAGTACGTTCAATCTCCGCAAGATCACCCTGCTCATCGGCTGCCAAAACTGCCTTGCGCAGGCTGACCATTTGTAAATGATCAAAACGTAATAAGGTAGCAGTAAAAAACACTAAGGGTACAAAAACTAACATCAATTGCCAGGTTCGCACAGACTTAAAAGTTTTGCGAACAAACTCTCGGAGTCGACTTGTCTTTTTACCGCCCATGTTCTTACAATTATAACACATCTATGCTACAATAAGCTCATGAATATTTATATTTCTGGTATTTCTGGTACAGGTATGGGGGCTTTGGCACAATTAGCAACGGATGCGGGTATGACAGTTTTTGGTTCAGACCGACAAGCCGGAGCGATTACGAATGAGTTGACTAAACGTGATATTAAAATTTGTCTTGGCGAGCAGGATGGCGAATTTCTCAAAAATCGTGCAAAAAATGATGGCGTGGATTGGTTCGTATATACTTCTGCCCTACCCGAAGATCATCCGGAACTGCTAATGGCGCGCAAGTTAAAAATCAAACGCATCACCAAGCGTGACGAGTTAATTAATTATATTATTAAGAAGCAAAAGCTTAAACTAATAGCTGTGGCGGGTACGCATGGTAAGACTACCACTACTGCGATGATTGTTTGGGCTTGTCTCAAGCTAGGGGTTCCGGTATCGTATTTAATTGGCACTACTTTGCCTTTTGCGCCAGCTGGTATGTATGATCCGGCTTCAGAGTATTTTGTTTATGAGGCTGATGAATACGATCGTAACTTTTTGGCGTTCCATCCGTGGCTAGCTGTTATTACCACGGTTTCTTACGACCATCCGGATATTTACCCGAGCGAGCAGGAATATCATGAGGCCTTTGCGCAGTTTGAGCGTCAAAGTCAGCAAGTTATTCGCGGTGATGAGATTGCTACGGATATTACTTTGGCCGGCGAAGCGCGACGCTATGATGCTACTTTGGCGGTTGATGCAATGCAGCGGATTTTACCGCCACCCAGGGGTTTGGCGCGCTTTTCTAACAAAACTCGTAAAAAACTAGTGGAAGTAATTAACGAGTTTCCTGGCGTGGGACGCCGGTTTGAGCAAGTCTCAGAAGGATATTATTCTGATTACGGACATCATCCAGAAGAAGTAAAAGCTACCGTGGAGATTGCGTTGGAGGAAGCCGAGCGGCGTAGCTTGAAAGGTGTAGTGGTGGTCTACGAGCCACATCAAAATACACGTCAAGCGGGCTTGATTGATGAATATGCCGATGTTTTTGATGGCGTTACGAGGCTTTATTGGCTGCCAACTTATCTCACGCGAGAAGATGAATCGATCAAGGAATTAAAGCCAGCAGATTTTATTGCGGTGCTAAATAATAAAACGCAAAAAGTTGCCGAGGCTGCTGAATTAGATGAAGATTTGGGCAATGCTTTGCTGAAATGGCACGATAACGGCTATTTGGTATTGTTAATGACGGCGGGGCCAGCAGATGCATGGTTGCACAAACTCGTATACGCCGGCAATCAAGAGTCGGCGGCTACACAATATCTTTATGCGCCTCGGAGTGCTGCTGAGGGTAGCGAAAGAGTCTAATAATATAATTGGGACGTTCTAGGTCATTGATCATGTTTTTGGTAAATGTTGTAAAAATTACAACATTTTAGCTAGTTTATGTTGGTATTGCAGTATAGTATATGGTGTTTTTTGGTGGCTTATTTTTTATCTTTTGCTTCATTAGGATTAGCTTCCTCAGTAATACCTAGCGAAGCATCCGATAGCGGACCTGGCGCGTAAGGGTCAGCCAAAGCATCCAGCCGCTCATCTATCTTCTTCAGCTCTTCGAGATATTTTTCTAGCTCAGCTTTGTTGAGCTCGCCTGTATCACTAAAGACAAACCCGCCGTCATTATTGGTAACATCATTCGCCTCTTCTTTGTCCGGTAAATAGCCAGGACGCGAACGGTCGAGATAGATATCGCCAGAACTACGATAAACCCACAAACTAAAAGCGGTGGTGACGCCAGTAATAAGCAGGGCGCCAGCGCCGAGTAAGATGAGATTTCTTTGTCCGTGGTTAACATTATCCATTAGAGAGTATCCTTTAGCTCTGCGACGGTTTTGTATTGTTCTTCGGCTAAGGTGGCTAGACGCTTCGTGACTTCTCGCAAGGTTTCTCGGCGTTCGCGTACTATTTTGAGTTGGTCGTAGAATCCGCGGGGATTGGAAGCGCAATCAGTAGCCACGAGTGTATCCATTTCGCGCATATAATCGACGTAGCCAGTCCTAAACGCTGCTTGTGAAGTAGTAAACTCATTCTGGATTCTAAATAGTTCTGAAGATGGCAAGCCATTTTTGACCAGACGCAAATTTAGCGGAGTGATAAAACGCCCAGCAATTGCTTCATAAGCTGACCCTAGATAAGTCCGAGTGCGAGAGTCGGCGTGCTGTAATTTTGCTAGAGATTGCCTAATTCCGGAGCAATTTTGCATGATGGCATTGGTCTGCTGCTCACTTAATTCTGGTTTTGGATCATCAGCCCATACTGGATAAGCTACGCACACACCCAGAAAGATCATTGAGGCAATTATTATCAAACTACGCTTTATATAGTCCATTGTGCTTCTTCCCATTATAAAGTAAGGTTGGTATGCCTTTGGCATGAATCTTATTCTCTACCATGTCTTTTACTTTTGACATAATTTCTGACACAGCGTCACTATGAGCGGTTTCTATAATTTCTGTTAATTGAGTTTTGGATACGCCAAAATCTTTGAGCCATTTTTGTAAAATTGCTTCGGCTTCTTCAGGAGAACTTTGCATGATCACCGATTGATACATGATACCTTGGTCATTCGATTCGGTAAAAATTCGATCGAGGATTTTTGCAGTATAATCCAAGTCGAGCAAGTCCGAAGCGTGCATATATCTTGCCACTATGTCGGAGTTTTTGAACTTATAACTGCCGTCAGGAAGTTGAATAGGATAAATCATTAAAACAGTGTTGTATTCTTCGAAGAAACCAGATTCTTTTTGATTACGATAACTTTGTACACAAATTGAGCAGCCCGGATCGAAGATATCCATAGCGAGCGGATTGCCGTCTTGATATTTGCCGGCAAAACTATATGGTTCAACTAAATAATCTTCAACTTCCCAGCTATGAAATCGATCGGGAATGTTTGCGAAAATTTCTCCCCACTCAGAAAACCACCGTCCAGTCCACTCCAAAGGATTAGTAGGCTCTTCTGCATCAATCCCGCAAACTTCTGCGCCTAGCGCACAACTTGCTGGCTGGGAAACATTACAAGTCCCGAAGACCCACAAAGCTAGAATAGCTTTCACAGCCTCTACTAAAGACCAGATCGTTACGAAAACGATAATAATTGCGCTAGCTTCAATGGCGATACCAAGAGGTTTGACCCATTTAGGATGTTTGAGTACAACTTTACTTAGTAAGGAATTTTTGACATCATCTTTGAAGTTAGTTTCGCATTTTTGCAAACGAACTTTTTTGCCAACGCACCCCCAAGCCTTTTTGAATACGCTCCAATATTTTTTACCAATGTCGCGACGAAAAATGCTAAGAAAAGCTACAAATACTCCTACCAAACATAAGACAATAAACGCCGCAATACAAACCATGTCTTAATTATAGCACACTATTTCGGAGAAGCTAAGCAGGAATTCTTAAAAACTGAATTTTATTCTTCTTCGTCTAAATCGAGCTCGAGGTGAGCTTCTTCAAGTTGTTTGTCGTCTACACTCGACGGGGAGTTCATCATCAAATCGACACCTGAACCATTCTTCGGGAAGGCAACAATATCACGAATATTGTTAATTCCCTCCAACACCATAAACATACGATCAATACCAAAGGCGCAGCCGGCATGTGGTGGTGCACCAAACTTAAAGGCACTCAACATACCACCAAACTTTTCTTGCACATAGGCTTTGTCGTATCCTAAGACGCCAAAAACTTCGTACATTACTTCGGGACTATAATTACGAACAGCGCCAGAACAAATCTCGTAACCGTTCATTACCATATCGTATTGATCCGCTACGATGTCGAGTTTATTCTTAGTTTCTCGAACAGCCTTGACACCACCTTTTGGTAGGGAGAATGGATTATGACCAAAATCTAATTTATTAGCGCCATCATCCCATTCATAAAACGGAAAATCTACAATCCAACACAGGGCAATTTCTTCATCATTTTTGAGATTGAGAGCGTCAGCAAAAGCAATACGCATAATACCTAAGACTTTGTTGACTTTTTCTCTTTCGTCAGCACCAAAGAATACAGCATCACCATCTTCTGCGCCAGTAAGTTTCTGAATCGCTTCCAACTCGGTTTCTTTCAAAAACTTTGCGATCGGGCTACGAACGGTACCGTTTTCGTAAAGGATGTAGGCAAGACCACCAGCACCATTTTTGCGAGCTAGCTCAGTAAACTCATCAATTTGCTTGCGTGTAAATTTACTTCCACCTGGAACTCTAATTGCTTTGACACATGGAGTTTGGAAAACTTTAAATTCACAATCTTGCAAAGCGTCAGTTAAATCAATTAGTTCTAGACCATAGCGCAAATCAGGTTTATCGGTACCGTATTTTTCCATCGCCTCACGATAAGGGATGCGAGGGATATTTGTATCTAGGAGTTTCTTTTTAGCAAAATCTTGCACTAAGCTAACAATTAAAGGTTCCAAAGTTTGACGCACAACTTCACCATCATCTACGAAGGACATTTCACAGTCAAGCTGATAAAAGTCGCCGTAAAGCCGATCAGCACGAGGATCTTCATCTCTAAAGCAAGGCGCAATCTGATAATATCTTGGTACGCCACTAACCATCAAAAGTTGTTTGAATTGCTGGGGAGCTTGTGGTAGAGCATAAAACTGTCCAGGATGGAGACGTGATGGCACTAAGAAATCACGTGCACCCTCTGGAGAAGAATTAGCCAAAATAGGCGTGGTAATTTCTATAAAATCATGTTCATCCATGTAACGTCGCATTAAACGATAATACTCAGCACGACGGCGTAAAACTTTTTGCATAGACGGACGGCGTAAATCTAGATAGCGATATTTTAGCCGCTGCTCTTCGCTAGACGGATCACCCTCATCGTGTGTATTAACCGGTAGAGGTTCAGATTTATTAATTAATTCTAAGCTATCGACAACGATTTCAATATCACCAGTTTGGATATTTGGATTCTTTAATTCCGGAGCACGTTCCCGCACAAGACCAGATGCAGAAATTACAAACTCATCGCGTAAGGTTTCGGCGAGTTGAAAAGCTTCTGCTACATCGGGAGTAATTACTAGCTGAATAATACCTTTGTGATCCCGCAAATCAATAAAGATCAGTCCGCCATGATCACGGCGTGAATTAACCCAGCCCGCAACATTGACTTTTTTACCAATTTCTGTATTTAAATCTGTCGATAAACTTCTCATATCAATTATTATACCACATTTACCATTTATGAAAAGAGATAATTGCGTGCAGGTGTTTAAGTTAGCAATATTTTTATTACGGCGTACGATTCTTTGTGGTCTTGTTTACTGCCCAATATTCTACATCCACGAAACGATCGGTTGCGTAAATTAAAGTATCGTCTTCGGAAAATGAGCGTACGTTTTTATTAAAGTAATAAACCAAACTCACTTGATAAATACCAATTGCTGGTACGTCTGTAACCCAACGTTTGAGGAAGGTTTCGTATTTAGCAGCGCGACCGGAAATACTCATGGTGGTGCGAGAACTTAATATTAAATCATCGACTAGCGCATTGGCATAATTAGAAAGGTTGAGACCGGTTGCTGTGGCTTGTGAAGAATGATAGTATGCAAACAAATCGAGATCGGCACCTAACTCTACTTCATATAATAAAATGTCATAATTGCGTTGGCGAATAACATTAACAACAAATTCTTGGCCAGGATCATATACGGATAAATCAACTTTGAAACCCAAACGTTCAAGTTGTTTCTTCCATTGCTCGGCAAGTTTTGGGAAATAGCCTGAATTAATAGTAGTAAGGCGCAAGGTCTGCCCGGCAGCTCCAGTAGCGGCTAGTTCTTCTTTGGCGGCAGTTAAGTTATACTCTGGCAAAGGTGGATATTCGTCTACATTAATTTCGCTAGTCAAAAGTGGATAATCTAGAGGATATTCATAGCCAAGTACGGAGCGAATTTCTTCCATATTGATACCCTTTTGAATGGCTTGCCGTGTAGCTAAATTGCCGAGTAGCGAGCTAGTGGTATTTAGAAAAGCAAACACACCACTGGCTAAGGCTGTTTGTTTTTCATAAATTAAATCTACAGGAAGTTGATTTCGATAACCAGCCGAAAGTTCTGCAGTGGCTGTAACTTCGCCGCTGGCGACGGCGGCTACAATTTGATCGACTGAATCATATGTATGAATTGCAAAACTGTTTAACATTGGCTGAGCTTTGTAATAATATGGGTTTGCAGCAAGATAGATAATTCTTTCGCCCTCACTAGAAACATTTTGCATAGCATTAAAACTGAATGCGCCAGAAGTAACTGGGTTCGAACTAAAATTATGTTCTAGCAATTGGCCCGGATTTACGTCAGCTAAAATATGGGCAGGTAAAATCGGTATGTTTAAAGTTGAATCAAAATCAGCATAAGCCGAGGGTAAGGCAAAGACTAGGCTATTGTCAATTCTTTCTACAGTGACACCAGCAAAGTTTGAAGAAAATGCAGTATTAATGGTGCTATCTTTAGTTAGATTTACAGTATACATAACATCATCAAGAGTGATCGGTTCGCCATCTGACCATTTCAACCCGTCTTTTAGAGTTACAGTCCAGACTTTGCCGGTTTCGTCGGGTACAATAGATGATGCTAAACCTAAGCCCACATGGCCTGAATAATCAATTGTAGATAAAGTGGAGAACATTAATTTGGATAATACTTTTTCGCTTTCTGTAGTAGCAAAAAGTGGGTTTAAGGAGCTGACACGACCGATGGTTGCTTCAATATAAGTACCACCATCAACATAAGCCTGGACGGAATATGATTGACGATACCAAAAAGCTTGAGTTAAGGCTAAAGATAGAATAACAATAATAAGCAGACACCATTCTAAAATCAAAAGTCGTACACGTCGTGCATTTGGTAGGCGACTAATAATTTTTTCTTGGATATGCTCCTTGCTACCCTCGCGCGCGGTTTCAGCAATTTGCTCCCACCGCTTCGCTATTTTTTGCCCACGCTTTTTTGTAGTAGGTTTCATTATCAAATAAATATCCCTAAGATGCTGGTACTAATAATAAACACAAGATGGATAGAACAAAAACTACCACACAAACGATAGTTGCATTATAAAGAGAGCGTTCCAAACCACGGCGAGTAGTATAGAGCTCACCAGAGCTGCCAAAGCCTGCACCTAAAGATGCGCCACGTTGCTGTAATAATATTAGTAAAATAGACAAAACTGCTGATACAAATGTTAAGCTCTGAAATAGTGTTCCCAAATTCATAATCTTATTATACTCCAGATGAATAATAAAATCAAGGCGTAGCGCCTAACAAATCGCTTTGTTGTATATATAATTAATATATTGTCATTGAAAATCCCCCTGCCATTTGGCAGGGGGATCCCTCTACTTGCTGCGCGCTTACTGCGCAACTTCAAGGTTGGTAATAAGGTTCTGGAGGATTTGGGCCACTTCGGCTCTGGTGACGTTGGACTGAGGACTCAGCCGTCCGTCGCCATAACCTTTCAAAATTCCCTTTTCTACGGCCCAGCTCATTGCGCTGGCGGCCTCGCCACTGATGCTATCTGTATCAGAAAAACCAGCCAAGCTGCCAGACGCGGTAGGTGTACCGTAGTAGCGCCAGATCATGGTGATCAGCTGCTCACGGCTAACGTTTTCCGTCGCGTTGGTGCTATTGCTGATACCATTATTCAGCGCCCACTGCATGCTCTTGTCATACCACTTTTCACCGTCATTGACAGTAACGCCATCAAGGCGAGCCAGGACGGTAGTAAGCATGGCACGATTCATGGGCGAATCAGGAGAGAACGAGTCGCTAGAGGTACCGATGAACAGTCTCCGAGCAGAGACAAACGCAATTGCATCATCGGCCCAGCTGCCAGCACTGACATCTGCGAAGGAGAGGCTGTTTTCTACGACCTTTACAGTCGCACCACTCGGCAAAGTTGCAGTAATGCCAGCTTCGGTAGAAACAGAAGTCTTCACGATCTCTGTCGTACCATCGGCCTTGATAATCATAGCAACGGCACCCGGCATGTTCGCAGCAGTCGGAATAGTAACCTTAACGGTGCTACCCTTGTCTGCAGAAACGGTAATTGCCGGTGCGGTTTCCAGATTACGTGTGGTAGGAACCTTAGCAATCGGCAAAGCAATGGGCTTGCCCGCCGCCGCTTCAGTTGCGCTCGCGGGAACCTTGACTACGGCTTCAGTTTTGCCCGCAGCTGTAGTCGTGGTAGTAGCAACCACACCAGTTTTGGTAGTGGCGACACTGGTCTTTTCGCCATCCTTTTTCGTGGTAGTGATGGTTGTAGTGCCGTCAGGACTCTTAGTGGTTTCGGTAACAGTACCGGTCTTCTTGTCGACCTTTGTAGTGGTAGTAGAACCGTCGGGATTCTTAGTGGTAGAAGTGCTGGAAGAGGAACTTCCTGCTCCGCCACCGCCACCGCCGCCGGAGGAACCACCAGAGGATCCGCCAGAAGAACCGCCGGACGAGCTACCGCCGCCAGTAGCGGGGATAGTCTCGGTCTGTTTATAGCTACATACTGTGCAGACTCTGGATTTGCTACCAGCCGTAATGGAGGTAGCCGCCTTGTCGGTAGTCCAGTCCCCGTAAGTATGGTTGGCGGAATCCTTGGTCTCGTCACAGCCAGCAGTCAAGCACTTATGCCAGTGTTTAGTCGCATCGCTGCTCCACTTCGTATCCCAATTGTTGTGATCGTGAGTGGGCGGCGTAGGATCATTGGGCTTTTGGGCGCCGCAAACGCAGGTCTCGGTCTTGGAATCGTATTCGTGAGCGGCGTAGCTATCCTGTTTGGACGGATTATCCTTGTCGGGACAATTAGTGTCCGTGCAGGCTTTCCAGTGATGAGTGTCGTTCTTGGACCAAGCAGTAGCCGGCGTATGAGTATGTCCAGAAGCGGGCATATCCTCGCCGCACTTGTCACACTTACCATCCTTGTCAGCGTCGACATGGTTGGTGCAGTCAAGCTTAGGAATGACACGAGTTTCCGCATACCCACAGGTGGGGCAGGTTCTGGTTTCTTCACCAGTAGCCGCCTCTGTGGCCGCAGTAGTTACTTCCCAGGCACCGAAGGAGTGCGGGGTAACCTCGTTTCTAGCCTCATCGCCATCAGGGCAAGCGGGAGTGGTCACGGTGCAGAAGCGCCAGTGATTATTGACATCATACTTCCAGTTTGCAGCGCCAGCACCAGTAGAATACTTATGCTCGTGGGGCTTCAGGGCGCCACAGATGCACTTGGTGTCGTTTTCCTGGTCGTAGACGTGCTTGGTGATTGAGTCTTTGGCGGGGCACTTCGTGCCAGCCTCATGCTCCACAGTGCATTCATGCCAGTGGCTATCTTCCCCCTCAGCAGTTGTCCAGTCTTTAGACCAGACGTGTCCAGGATTTACATAGCCATCGGGCTTAGCCTTATTACAAACGGAGCAATTTGTCAGTTCGTGGCCATCATCGTCAACAAAGACATGTGCCGCGATAGCATTCTTGGAGTCTTCTCCGCCGGGGCAGCCCACAACAGTACAGGTCTGCCAATGCTGATCGTCATCACTATCCCAGACCGGCTCTCCAGCTTCATTTACCCACTTATGGACATGAGGGGCTTTGGCACCGCAGACGCAATCCTGGCCGTCAGTAAAGACGTGGCTAGAGATGACACCTTTGGCCGTGCAGCCATTGGCTGTACAAGTTCTCCAGTGATGGGTCGCATCCGACGCGTCGGTCTTCCAAGTAGTCTTGTCCCACTCGTGCGTATGCTCTGCACCGCAGATACACTTATAACCAGCTTGGTTATAACTATGTTCATGGGTGCCCACATAATCGCACTTCGGGCACGGGACATCTTTCAGCATATACTCATGAGTGGTGTCCTTGTCGGGGCAATTCGCCTTGTCGTATTTGACAGTACCTTTGGCACCACAGATGTCACAGGTCTTATCAATTTTCAGATCGGCATGATTGCCCTTGGCGGCACACGCTTCCTGGAATTTGGCCAGAGTGTAAGTACAATTAGTGTCGCCAGCCAGCTTCTTGGTGCACTTGCCTTCCGCATTGAAGTCGTCCTTGGTATGGGACTCAAAGACGGCCGTGTGAGTGTGCTGAGGCTTAGTCGCACCACAGATACATTTAGTATCGCCAGCCTGGTTGTAGGTACAGGCCACATTTTTCTCGGTCACCTTGCCACAGGTCTTGCACTTCACATTATGCTTGCCAACATCAGTACCAGTCAGAATTTCGTACTCTTTCTCACCAGTATGCTGGCACTCGTACTCGCAGGCGGTGCACTTGCCAGTCTCAGCGTTCCAATTATGGGTCGTATGCAGCGCCTGATATGCTGCCAACTCTATCACGTTGTCGCAGCCAGGGGTCTTACAAGCGTACTTCCCATCGGCATTCTTCTCGTAGTCCTCAAACTTATGTACGTAATCATTCGGATGAGGCTCGGTCGGCTCAGTCGCAGCATGCTTAGTAGCAACTTCCACGATCTGATACTTCGCAGTACTGTCCGCGCCGTTCTTCAGCACAACTTTGCAGGTGTTCTCTTTCACCGGCAACCAGAGCATCAAGTTACCATCGGCGACGTTCCAATCTTTGTGGTTCGCGTCGTCGTAGCTATACTGACCGCCCTTGTCACCACCTGTGACAAGCTCCCAAGCGGTCGTAAGACCGGTGATAGGAATCGTCAGGTGATAGTTTTGGGTAGCATCCGGCTTACCTTCCTGAGGCTGACCACCCAGCGTCTCGCCAGGTTTAGCCGTCAACGTCACTACTACTTTGATCACGCCACTTTCTGTCGTGACCTTCGCAGCTCCAGTGCCGCCATTTACGGTGTCAGCTCTCACGGTAGCAGTACCGCCTGCCGTCAGGCCACTATCAGGTTTGGCAGGCATGGCTTCGCCGCACTTGTCACACTTGCCGTCGGGCTCTGCGGCATTAGTAGTGTTATTCTTCGCGTCGGCACAGGCTACCTTCTCGGTTACCGTCGCCTTACAGTCAGCGCAGATTACCTTGTGGTTGCCCACATCGGTGTCCTTCAGGGCTTCGTACTCCTTGTCGCCGTTGTGATCGCAGGTCTTGCCGCAGTTGGCGCAAACGCCGTCCTTAGCGGTCCAGTCGTGGCCCTCGGTACGTTCACCACACGCTTCCTGGAATTTGGCCAGAGTGACAGTGCAGGCGTCGCTCTTCTTGCAGGCGCCTTCGGTCTTGCTAGCTTCCGCCGCTTCATCAGCGGTGTAAAAATCATCCTTGGTGTGGGAAGCACAGTCGGTATTGACGACGGGCTCCTTCTGCCCCTTATAGCCGCATTCGTCACAGGTTTCACCCTTGACAATGTTGCCATGCTCGGCAGCTTTCTCGCAGTCATCCGTACTCTTCATACCCGCTTGACCACAAGTCTCACAAGCCTTCTCGGTATAGATAGTGCTCAGATCGTGATCGCAGGTCTTGCCGCAGTTGGCGCAAACGCCGTCCTTGGCGGTCCAGTCGTGACCCTCCGTACGTTCACCGCACGCTTCCTGGAATTTGGCCAGAGTGTAAGTACACTCAGCGTCGCCAGCCAGCTTCTTGGTGCACTTGCCTTCCGCATTGAAGTCGTCCTTGGTATGGGACTCAAAGACGGCCGTGTGCTCAGTGGTGCCGGGATTCTCACTACCCGGCTCTTCCGCGTAGACAGACCCCCCCCCGAGGGTAAACAGCATCGCGAGGACCAGCAGCAGAGAAAGGTGTTTCTTCATACAACCGTGCATTTTTTTAGCATGCCTCCTTTTACATAGAGTCCAGATCGCATTAAGCTTGGGCGCAGCCAACGCCTCGCCATTCTTTATAATTTTCTATCCTCCTTTTTAAAGTACATTCAGCTGACCCAGTTACAAAATCATCTGGACTGTGCCTCTTGGGCGAGGTGCTATATCAAGAGTGCCGAAGCGCTCCAGATATACAGTAACTGTTTTTCTATTATAGCACAGTTGTCAGATACGGCAATGGATTTTCCTAAGAAATGTCGCAAAATCTACTAATTATATAAATAAGTTCAGTACCGTATTAATTGCGCTCATTACAAGACTGGTGACAAAAGCGTTCAAAAAGGTCATTTCTACCCCGGGCAAAAGGTAAATCGTCAGCACTACCATCGCAGTATTAATAATTAAGGTCGAAATTCCCATCGTCAGAATAGCGAGAGGTAAGGCGAGCATCTTTATTATGGGCTTTACAATCGAATTAACTAACGAAAAAATCAAACCTGCCACTACATAAAGCATCCATGTTTCTTGAAATACTTCTTGCGATTCGGGGCCTACAGTAGCAAGCCCTAAGAGCGTAATACATAGATACATGCCCAAACTAGAAGCCGCCCAGCGCAAAATAAAAGTGATAATTTGTTTTTTAATCATAGAATGATTATATCACAATATTGCCCGCTGTGATTTTGGATTATTTAAGCATATTCTTTCTTTTGAGAAGTGTGTGATAAGTAATGGCAAAGCGGTGCGCTTCATCATCAATGCGCGCGATTAATTTTGCAATATGAGAATTTGGCAAAAGTGGCAAAAACCGATCATCTCCAGCGGGCTGCGGAATAATAATATTAACTGCTGCGTTACGAGTATGATCACCAGATTTATCACGTCCGATGACGGCAATGTTTTTCGCCCACAGTAATTCTTTGACAGCGTTTACTTGATTGATTCCACCATCTAGGATTACTAATTCAGGGAAATCCCACTCCTCATGCCGCAGCCGACGTTCGATTACTTCACGCAAATTAGCAGCATCATCATTTTTTTGATTGCGTAGTTTAAACTTACGATATTCCGAGCGGTCTGATACTCCGTTGACAAAGACTACCATCGAGCCAACTACATTAGTACCTGACTGATGGGAAATATCATACCCTTCGATTCGTCGAGGCGGTTCTGGCAATTGTAAAACTTTTTGCAAATCAGCCAAAGCTTGATCGGAGGAAATATCCAGAAACTCTTTGTCCGAAAAAACGATTTTTTTCTGCAATTCTTTCAGACCAAAAAGTTGTTTACGAAGGTCCGCAGCTTCCTCAAAACGTTCTTCTTTAGCTGCCAAACGCATTTGTTTCTCGGTTTCGCTGATCAACTTGTGGCGCCCACCCTCCAGATAAAGTCGCAGTTTGCGCAAATTCTTTTTGTATTCCTGCGGCGTGGTCCTACCTACTTCAATGCCTGGAGTTAAACCTAAGTCGGTGTTAAGAGTTTTCTTACCATCATACGGTTTGTCATAATACGGGAATACTCGGCGCAAAATCCTGAGCGCTTGCGCCACTGCCACCTTACCATAAAAAGGTCCAATATAAGTAGCTTTGTCGTCTTGTGGCGTACGCGTAAAACTAACGTAGGGAACTTCTGACTTCATATCAATACGTACATAGGAAACTGTTTTATCATCGCGCAAAAGGATATTCCATTTCGGCTTATAGCGTTTAATCATTTCAGATTCCAGAAACAAAGCATCCATTTCCGTGTCGACTACAATCCAATCGGTATCGGCAATTTCGCGAACCAATGCAGTGGTTTTGGGGTCCTTTTGATTTTTATGGAAATATTGACGCACGCGATTTTTTAAAACTGCGGCTTTACCAACGTAGATGACTTCACCGTTCGTGCCTTTATGAAAATACACACCTGGAGAGGCCGGCAAAGTTTTGAGCTTTTCTAGTAACTTTTGGCGCATTTCTGGCGTAACTGGTGCCAACTCATGATCTTCAAGATTTTTCGCTTCTGTCATTATTTACATATTATAACACATTATTGCTGATAGCGGGATTTTACATCTTGTGGTAGCTCATCATAAGTTACTTCTTCCCAATTGATGACGCCGCGTACAGCATTTGACTCCAAGCGCAGAAAAGCGTCTTCGCGTAATTCCTTGTTTGCCTTGAAATCTACGTCTTGGATCTGACCATGTTCATTATATGCACGCAATTTATATTCATATTCATTGACAGAAGTTTTCGTGGCATATTCATTATCGATTTGCGTATAATAATATACTGAGCGAATTAAGACAAAGTAAAATGCTACGCCGCAAAGCACAATAAATAATATAATACCAATCGCTACGGGGATTTTTTCTTTTAATTCATTCATTTAATTCTCCTTATTTTATGTTTTTATATTATCTAAAATAAGAAGTTTTGTCGTTTGATTAATAGTACAAAAACCTTACTTTTTGGTCATATTTGCTACTGTGTTTTAGAAATTTTAATAAGTCTCAAACCAATCAAAACGATAATTCTGAAAATAATTAGTTAGCTGAAAAATATCATGCCAGCGCAAAAATGAATAGTAAGTCTGTTCATCAATGTCTTGATAGCGTTTTAATCTAAGTAGAAATTCATAAATAATTGCAAAACAAAGTTCAGCATGAAAACTATTTGGAATATGATCAGAAAAATATCCACGGTAAATGCCACGATAAACTGCACGCTCGCGTTCCGTATTGTTACCTGTCCAACCCCACCAACAATTGCCACGAAAATCTAAAGCGCGCGTGGAAATTTTACTACCATCAGTGTCAATAAAAACTGGCTGATCTTGATTTAGAATAATGTTATAAAGGTTAATGTCACCATGCACAAAAGTGGGTGGGATTTGCCGAACAATGAGTTCTAATTTTTCCAGAGAGTGTTGTAATTTGTGGAGATTGACAGTAGGCAGTTTAATTTCGTGGCGATGATTATAATTATATTTTTGTTGATGAGCGTTTTTGAATAACTGTTGAATTTCTTGATGCAATTCATCGTACAGAGTAGTTTCACGATGAGAGATATGCTGCATCTTACCAAGCTCAGCCCCAGTGCGATAGCCAATGTCTTCGAGGTTGGTCACGGATTTTTGTTTTAATAATTCGCGCAGAGTTTTGCCTTCAATAAATTCATAGGCGCAGTAAGTTTGGTTAGTTTCTTCCAGGTAGCCTAATTGCAGAATTTGAGCAGTGGGAATTTGTGCTTGCTGATATAATGATTGAATACATTGTAAATCTTGAACTCGATTTGTAGGATAAAGCTTCATAAATAACTTTTGTGGAAGTTGCGTAGAAGCTGGATTTTGATGCTCATCGTCTTTGAGATTTAACACATAGCAAGGAACGCGCGAATGCCCACGCAAGTCGCGCGTTAGATGATAATTTTGTAGTAATTCGAGGTTTTGGCTTAACCAATCCTCAAGTTGAATATTATTTTTGAGCATTGTAATAATGAGAAATAATCTCGCCGACCACACGGACTAAATCGTCGCCATCATTATATTCGTAAAACTGCTTAGTAACTGCCTGAAGTGACCCAGAAACTCTGGCACCTTTTTGGGAGATACAAACAATCGGTACATTACTATCATACGCCCAGCCCAGTTCAATACCGAGACCAGTAGCAGGATAGCTCACTTCAGCAATCATTAAGTCCAAACTTGCGTAAGATTCACGCGTATTGTTGGATTTTTCACTAAATTCATGCGGCAGAATAATGTCAGCTTGTGGTAAATTGGCAGCGTTACGAATGGGCGCATACAGTTTTGCTTGATAATCAAACGCACGCGAATGAGCAATATAAATTTTCATTAATTTCCTTTCTGATTTTGTTTTAAGCTGCATCAGCATCGGGAGTTGTACTTTCTGCAAGCTCTGACTCTGTGCTAGATATTTCTAAATCAACTGATTTCAAGTTTTGATAATACCGTGCGCTGGCAGCTATAAATTTAAGAACGCAATAATCGGGATCATTAACACCTTCAGGATAATATATATTATCGCGTTTTTCCCATAGCATTGTCTTAGAATCTTGATCTTCTAATACTTCTACTTTACCTTTAAACATTACGCCTCGAGTAAATTTACGATCGCAGAAATACAGGCAAGCTTTGGAGTTTTTCCTAAATGCCGCGACTTTTTGAGAAGAAGTATTAGTGGACAAGAAAAACTCTTTTAGCCCATTACGTTTACGGGGCCTGAGCATAGCTTTGGTATTCGGAAAACCATCTTCGTCTATAGAACCAATATAGCAAACCTTTTGTCTGTCGATTAAACCCTGAAGCATTTTTTGGGGATTTCTAGTATTTCCCGTTAATCCTGTCCACCAAAATGAGATGCTATTACAAACACCTCTAAACCAATTCTTAATAGACCTAAACCACATATTTATATTATACCTGTTATAGAGAAGAATAACAATGCTTTTCTCTGTTATAACCCGTGTTGTGTATTTTTTATCGGAGGCATTCGTTGTAAAAGTTTACGATGTATCTAGAATTATCCATATAGATAGAATAGATAATTGCGCAACAAGATCATTATAACCTGCTGACACGAAAAGCCACCCGTTGGGGTGGCTTAATCGTATAATTTGGCACCTTGCTAGTTTCCCACTTGGGGTAGTATAATCGCCGCGACTGGGCTTGACTTCTGTGTTCGGAATGATTACAGGTATTTCCCCAGCGCTATGGGCACCAAACTCATAAGAGACAATTCTTTGAAAAGAATTTTCTCTTCCTCTTCAAGAAATAAGCTCACCTTTTATTCGAAAAGCGCGCTTTTCGAATAAAAGGAACTTTGATTTTCGCAAACAGCGAAAAGTTCTCTTATTCATTGATGTCCATAAAGGTGTGATGAAAATTGTCTACACGCTGATGCGGTAGCCAATTCTGCGTTGCTTCAAAAAGAACTTTACTTCTTTTTACTTAACAACTTGAATTGTAAAACTTCCTTCGGTATTGACGAACGATTTGTTCGTATCAAATACCGATTGCTAGCTAAGTCATCCTAGATTATATGATTCCACACTAGAATCAAATAATCTAGTCATAAAAAGGCGATGGACCTATTAGTACGCTTCGACTCCATACGTTACCGTACTTCCATCTTGCGCC
>CAYUHY010000012.1:0-21475 GCA_964444615.1 uncultured Candidatus Saccharibacteria bacterium
CAACGACCAAGCGGTTATGAGCCGCCTGCTCTAACCCCTGAGCTACGCCCCCATCAATAGGGAATTAATAAATGCCGAGAACAATCCCCTGCACACACTATATTATACCACAGGATGTGTGTTTATTCAGAAATTACATTTTAGCGCCTCTTAAATTAATCAGCTCGACTCTCCGAACAAGAATCAAAAAGAGAATGCAGTTTATCAAGAACTATGCTATAATATAAACATGAACGAGTTAAAGACGAGATTGCGAAAACTGCAATATTGGCTTAAACATGACTTGTTTACTTTTGAACGCTTGGTTTTTGTAATTGCAGTTACTTGTTGTTTGGTTTGGACGTGGGGTTCCATTGATTCGATGTCACGCAACTGGTCTCTGGCACAAGAGTTGATGGAACGACAGCGCGAAAAGGCCCTTCTCGAACTCGAGGTTGAGACTTTAGAATTAGAAAACGAGTATTATAGCTCTCTCGAATATCAAGAGCTCGCCGCGCGCAAATATCAAGGCAAGATGCTTCCTGGTGAAACGATGGTTTATCTGCCCAATAATTCTGAGCTCGCACGCAACAAACACAAAACCAAGACCAAAGATGAGAATATATCTACGATCACAATGGGGAATTTTGAACAATGGATGGCATTTTTATTCGGAATTTAAAAACAAATTATAATCTAATTCCAAAATTATAAATTACATAAACATATGAGAAAATGATTTTCTTACTTTTCGATGTGCAAAAACTGTGTTAAAATGTAAACATGAGCGATTCTCCACAATCTTTGTCGCCAAAAGGGACTAACGAAAACCAAACCAAAGAAAGCCCGAGATATAATACGGCCAATATTGGACAGTGGGCTTCTCGGCAAGAAAATCCCTTTGCTGCACAAAACCGCAAAGCAAAAGTCAGAAAGCAAGAAAGTGATCTCAAACGTCAAAAAGCGACGCCCCTAGTTGCTTTTGCAGTTGGCGCAGTGCTGGTCGCGGTAGCGGTTTGGGGCTTAGTGATGCTGGTGATGACATTACTGGGTAGTAATGCTCTGCCAGAAGATTTACAAATCGGAAGCGATGGTGCTGCTGAATTGCAGGATCGTGCTCAAGAAATCTACAATGAATATCTGCAATCCAATGGTTCTAATGATGATAGTGAACCCCCAAGCGCAGAAGATACCGACGCAGCCATTAACGCTGCTGCCGATTACTTTAATAAGCAAAGCAACCGCGCCAAAGACGACGCCGAAAAAGCTAGTGTCGCACTTGTAGAAATGATGTTTTATGGTGATAACGGCCAATCGCAAAAAGTCATCGACATGCGTGATAAAGTAAACCTAGACTACCTCAATGATACGCAAAAAATTCAGTATTATGGTATGCTCATGAATGCAGCGTCTAACACCGGCGATTTAGAACTCAGACAAGAAGTTATGGAAAAAATGAGTGAAATAGTACCAGAAGATGGGGAGATTCAACAAAATGGATAGTAAAAAACGAATTAATCAAAAAAACCTTTGGCGAAAGCGCGTCACCCTAAGTTGCGTTGGCGTAATTGCAGTAATTGGCATAGTCGTCAGTACACTTTTTATGATGAAAACTGAACCAGCAGTAGCTGCTATGAGTAGTGACAAGATTCAAAAGTGTCTCAACGAAAGTGGTGCTCCAGACGTTAAATCCGTACAGGATGCATGTAAACTATGTAGTAGCGGTGCTCGCGGCGCGCTTTGGTTTAATTCTTCCAGTACCGATCGTAATTCCAATACAATTTATGCCAAAGAAGGTGATAAAGAAATCGATGTTTACCTTTGGGGGCAAACCTACGGTTGCGATAGGAAGTGTACTAATATCGGCGGATGCTCACCAAGTATTGCGGGGTATATTTGGTTTGCTGACGCAGGACAAATGATGTGGAACGGCACCGGAGCTTCGCCAGATACTCGAAGGTGGTTCTTGTATGCGGACGGTCGACCAAATGATGAGCGGTATAACATTACTTTGTATCGTGGCACTTTGGCAAATACACCATATAAGTGGTATAACGGTACCGGTAATAATGTTAAACTTAAGCTTAACATCGATGTATTCACCAGAATATATATTGGTGAAATGGGTAGAGGCAGCGTGAAGACAGCAGAAGATGGTACCAAGACTTATACTGCAGATATTTCAGTCAACCGTTGCTTTACTAATAACGGCCTGGATGTCGCAGGTATTGGTAGGCACTATTATAATATGACTAACACACAGTCAGGTCCATGTTATGGTGAAGACAGTACTATTACGCTTGTAGTCGAACCAGCAAAAGAACAGGCAAGATTCGAAAGTTGGTCTTATGGATCGGCTACCGCCGGAAATCGAGAAATCCAAGAAGAATTTAATACTTTTCATGTCAATGGTGATCCAGAACTTACTCCCGATGATAAAGAAGAACGCACTGTGCGCACCACAGAAGAAAAAGTTAATCTCTTCTTTAGTCATCAATTTAGCTACTTTACGCCGATAAATGAGCTATATGATTATAGCGGAGATGTTTATACTACCTATGATCACGTCATAGAAGTAACTACTGGTGACAAAACTGAAAAGATCTACGAAAGTAATAATAATAGACTCTATGTACGTAAACCTGATTTTGAAGCTAATGTAAACCGCCCAGTTAATATCGATACTGCAATGTGGACCAGAAAAGATTTTGTTCACTCTGACCCAGAAATTACTCTCGAAATTGGCGAAACCAAAAAAGTTTGCTCTACTGTAACCTATAGCAAAAAATGGATCAAGTTCGATGGTTATGGTAATCAAGTAAAGTTTAATAATGATACATCTAGCGGTAAAGCTAGTACTACGGCCTGTATGATTGTGAAGCGTGGCGCCAGCTTGACGAACGGGTCAGAGTTTACCTCACGATCGTATGTGAAAACACCAGAAGTTGCTCTAGAAAATTATACACAACCAAGTCAGATTGAAGCTAGCCAAATTGACGGTATGCTCGCAATTGCCAAAGTATTACGCATAATTTACGGCAACACCAAGCCTACGAATGCTGTTCAGGCTATTATTGGCCGAGCAGGCTATGCATTTGTAGAAGTAGATTCGGACACGATTTCAGTAGATTTTTGGCATAATTTATATTACACTCCAGACAACGATCCTGAGACTGGCTTCCAATTTACAGAAAAAGACGTGGTACCTGACGTATCGACAAACTGGACCGCTACTACGCGCATAAAACGGTTTGATGCTGAAATTGGTTCGGAAGAGGAACAGAAAGGCTGGAACGTTACTCAAAATAAGAAATATAAAGAAAGCGGCTGGTCCGTAATAGATGGCCCTACAAAGGGTACATGGACTCTATCCGGCAGTAATGGAGAACCAAAAACCAAGCAGACGTCAGCGGATCTCGCTGCTATCAACAAGGAAATAGAATCACCCAAGCCTGGAGATTACGCCTTTGTCTGTAGTACGATTCAGTATGAACCAAAGTATGTCAAACTAAAACAAAGCGAAGATATAGATAAAAACAAACCACATACTGAATCTAGCCATGACTATTATAAATATACTATTGAAAAAACTGGCGGTTTTGGGTCGTCGGAAGCTTGCGTGTTAATTTATCGTAAGTTAGGCGTCGTAGGTACGCCAACTAACGGTGACAACAATAATACGCTCGGCAAAGTCGTAACTGACCCAATGTATGTCGGTGAAGAGACCACAGTAGGATGGTATACAGAAGCAGATTCTGCTGCTCGTAACTCCAGCTATGGCTGGCTTGGACGAATTTTAATAGGATACCAAGCCGTCAACTGTGTAGTTCCAGCCAACGGGAACATAGCCTCATTAGGGTCTTTGTTTAGTGGTAGCTCTAATGCTGGCGCAGAACCTAAAGACTATTATGTAGGTGCTGGCGCGAGTGTAGGGTGCGAAGTAGCATATTCCCAATCATGGGGCGACGGCGATAATAGCCATAGGGCAAATGCAAATGAATCTATTGTAGCACCAAACGAAGTCGGCCGTAAAGATTGCACCGGAGCTGGTTATAAATACAAATATTGCTATGTATATTGCCCTCCAGTTAAGGATGCTAAATGTTATAGAAAATGTGATCCACCATGGTGGGAAACTTATGGCGCCGTCTGCCGTCCTACTGCTAAGAAACCTACAGTATCCGTTTGGAATGGTGGCATCTTTATTGGTAGCGGCAGTATCAAGACTTCTATCGCGGAACGTTATACGGATAAAGCCGATATTATCTATACATTACTCAGGGATGGCGGCAACTCTACCCAGTTCGGCGCATGGTCCGAATATTTAGCCACGATTAATGGCGGTATCACTAATTTCACTTCTGGTGGTGTCTTAGCAACTGGACTACCCGGACAAAGTTTCAATCTCATTGATAATTCTCCGCTCACGATTCAAAATGCTAACAACCCGCCTGGGCCTGGTCATTCGCAGATTCAATCCAATTCTGTCTTACTAGCGCGTATGAAAGAATATTTCTTTAGCCATGGTGATATTATTGAATACTCCGGCGGGGCACATACCTCCGCGATGGGCTTAGATGGTATTGGGACTAAGTTTATTAAAGTAAAGGGCGATCTCAACATTGATAGCGATATTGTCAATCAGGATAGTAGCAATAATACAGTCTACGGTTTACCGCAAACAGTGATTTATGCTACTGGCGACATTAATATCACTGGAAACAACAGTGGCGGCAATAACGCCGTACAGCGTATTGATGCCTGGTTGATTACTGACGGCACTATTAATACCTGTAAAGAAGCTACTACTTATACTGCTGCGATGACCAAGGATTACCCTAGCTATCAATATTCACAGAATTGCGCCAACAACCTCCAGTTTAATGGGCCAGTCTTTGCCAAAAATATTAAACTATATCGTACCTATGGCGCAGATGGTATTTCTAATGACGACGAAGACAAGGCTGATAATCGTAGCGAGAAGCCATTAGGTACCGAAGACCGTAATTTGCGTGATGATCGTGCCGCTACCGCCGAAAACTTCAATCTCAGCGCCGATACTTATCTTTGGGCCTATGCGCAAGCCGGACGTTATAGTTCTAGCTATACAGAAGCTTATTCTCGCGAATTGCCGCCAAGATATTAAAATAAATTATGAAAAAGCCAATGAAAAAGTCAAAAACCAAATTAACCAATATTCATGCAAGCACGCAGTCTGGCTTCACGTTAGTCGAAGTCATGCTGGTGGTGGCCATTAGTGGTTTGATGCTGATCGGGTTAATTGGTGGCAGTTTGATTGCGATAGATCGTCAACGCTACAATGATACTGTGCGAGATTTTGCTGAATATATGAGCCGTACTTATAGCGAAGTAATTCGTCCATCTAGCTATGGCAACAATTCGGACGGAACTTTGGTTGGTAATTCTGACAATTATGCTATCCTGGGCAAAGTACTAGTTTTTGGCGCCGATTATTCTGGCTATACCAACGACGAAAAGCGCAGTGTGTTTTCTGCCATTCTCGTAGGAAGCACGGATATTTTGCGCTCTAGCGATGAACCCTTTATTCAGGAATTAGCGCAAGACGCCAATCTAGCTTTGGTCTGTGGTGAGACGCATAATGGCGACGTAGTGCAAAACACTAGCGTCCAACTATATCTGCCGCTTTGGGAAGCTTATCTGCAGCCTCTCCAGGCAGCCAATAATCAAGAAAAATTTACTGGCACTATGATTATTGCTCGTACTCCTACTTCATCTACAGTACACACAGCATTTACAGACGCAGTAACTTATGATTTAAAGAACAATTGTGTGCCTGATAATCATAATGCCAGCACCGATTTTGCTCGCGAGTTGGCAGATTCTAATGCCGGCCGCTTGTCCTGGCGTTATAATATGACCGACAATACCACTATCTGTATTAAATCAGACGGATTAAGCAGCACGCGCGCTTTGCAAATCGATGCTAATGGTAGCAATAGCTCAGCAGTAAAAACTTTGACGGAGGATAATTTATGCCGCTAAAACAAACCTCTCGTCAAACATCTAAAGCCAAAATTACCACCAAACGTGGTGACACTATAATCGAAATAATGCTGGCGTTAGCGATTTTTGCGATGGTAGCCATCACAGCAGTTTTGATTATGAATTCTGGTATCGCTGCGAGTGAACGTTCGCTAGAATTAGTGACCGCTCGTAATGAACTTAATGCTCAGGCCGAAGCGCTGAGGTTTATTCATAGTTCTTATGTAGCGGAATTAACTTTGCCCAAATGCAGTAATGCTGAGGCAGGGCAACAATGCCAACAGTTTGATGGTTTGTGGTCAGATATCACTAGGGGCGCGCGCAGCTCCGCTAATAATACCGGAGATCCCAATCATTATAGTATTCCTTCCGACATTACCAATTGTCATGAAATTTACGAAAGTCGCGGTGGCAGTAACTTATTAGTGCAGAACAATGCTTTCGTCGTTAATACACGCATTCTTAAATCTGATCGTCGTACTGGCACCACCGACAATAGCCAACAAGCTATCGTGCGAGCAAGTAACAGTAACCATGTATTTGTTGAGCCCCAACTAGGTGCGCGCTTGATTTACGGTTCGAATTCTAGCTACAATAGCAATAATAACTCCACGACTAATATGACTGACAGTGGATTATCGCAATATCGTCATCTTGCCTTGGCTGAGGGAATTTGGGTAGTAGCTGTGCAGGGCGAAGATGGCCATTATTATGATTTCCATATCAATACTTGTTGGTATGGTGCTGGAGCTTCAGCCCCCACCACTCTCGATGCAGTAGTTAGGCTCTATAACCCGGAGGTACGATAATGCGCAAGACGAATAAAAAATCATCAGCACAAACCAAAGGCGGCTTCACGATTATAGAAGTGACTTTAGTTACTGCTTTTATGGCCATGTTATTGATTGCAATTGCCTTAATTTTGACTAGTATGATCTCTATTTACCAAAAAGGCATGACTCTAAAAGCCATTAATAGTACGGGACGTAATTTAATTAGTGAACTTACTAATTCAATTAACTCTGCACCTTCCATTGATACTACTAGCTTGTGCAATACTCTTACTGATAATCCGGACGCTTGTATTGACGATGGTGCGTTTAAGTTTATTTATCAAAGCATCGAAGATTACGAAGTAGATGCTGTCACCGGCCGAGGTAGTCAAGTGCAATACGGTGGTGTGTTCTGCACTGGTGATTATTCTTATGTCTGGAACACTAAATACGGTATTGCGAATGATCGAAGAATTACCGTAACATATCGTGGTGGTAGTACGGCTGATTTCAAAATCGCACGCTTCCGAGATCGCACCTATCGAGCTTGTTCGACTAATGTTGGCTCGAGCTATTCTACTAATCTCGGTCTAGCTAATCGTACTATCAATGTCACACAATACACCAACGGTACTCCTCTAGAAATATCCGATTTTACTACCGATTTTCTAGAAGATACCGTGGATGAATCAGATGTTAATCTAACGCTTTATGAACTCACAATTTTCCCTGTCTCTCAGGATGCGATCACTCTGCGCGGATTTTTCTCTGGCACTTTTATTCTTGGTACTGAACGGGGAAATGCCGCCATTATGCGCTCTGGAGATTATTGTGATGTGACCAATACGAGCGAGGATGGTAGTTTAGGTGAGGGATCTGGCAATTTACAAGATCTCGGCTCGGAGTTTAATTATTGTGGTATAAACAAATTTAATTTTGCTGCACGAACAGCGGGAAGTGGTATATAATAATAAATATGAAGAAGTTATGCTTGAAGCAAAATATGACCAAGCGTGGTGTGGCGTCGCTTTACGTAGTTTTATTTGCAACTTTACTTTTTGGCGTGGTGACCTTAAGTTTTATGCGCATTATTCTCTCCGAAGCTGGAAAAAGTAGCGACGATGATTTATCGCAATCCGCCTATGACTCAGCTATGGCTGGAGTAGAAGATGCTAAACGTGCAGTTAACCGTTATTATGCTTGTCTAGGTGGTAGCGGTAATCCATCTGATTGTGATGGTGCGGCACGCGACAAACTTTTTGATCAAGATTGTACTACTGATGGAATTGGTCTCGCTCGATATCTTTACAATTATAGCAGCGGAGAAGTCCTATTATCTTCCCAAAATAGCGATACTGGCGGAATTGGCGATGTTGATAATAATTCTGATCAAGCCTACACTTGTGTGATCGTTTCTGATGTAGTACCAGATTATCGTGGCACCTTATCTTCCGATACTAGCACACGCGTCATCCCGCTCGCCGTTTATGATGGTCAAAATAGCACTAATGCAGCCCAAGCTCAAAAAATCGTTTTCCAATGGTATTCATTACTTAATGAAGGTAATATCTCCTTCCACAATGGTGATGGTAAATTTCATGAAAATGGTAGCGACAATACAATTCCTCCCACTATTCAACTAACTTTGATTCATTATCGTAATGGTATGGATTTTAAAGTTGCCAATGATGGTGCCAATTACGCCACCGTACTCCTGCAGCCTGGCAGCGGCGGAAAAGGCAACGGTAACGCCATCAGCTACTCGCAATTAGAACAAGCCGGAAATGTTAATAAGCAGGACCCTAATAATGTTTGGGATCGCAATCAAATTTTTTCCGTCAATTGTGTAAAGACCGACCCTTTTGCTTGTAAAACCGAGCTGGATATTAGCGGACTTCCCAACAAAACTGGTCAGAGCAGCCTCTTCCTTGTCGTCTCATTGCCATATCATGATAAGGTTACCGATTTTGCTGCTTCCATGAAAAATAGTAGTGGAGAAAATATCGATCTTGTCGGTTCGCAAATTAGTGTTGATTCTACTGGCCGTACTAATCAATTAGTTCGCCGTGTTGAAAGCCGATTAGATCCCGCAGATTTGTATTTCCCTTATCCTCAGTACGAGCTTGAACTGACTGGTGATGGTGATAATACTTTCAATAAGTATTATCGTGTCACCACCAACTGTTGGTATAGTGGTACTGGGCAGACCAAAGCAGAACTCAGAGGCGCACGTGCTAGCGTTGATGCTGCAATCTGTGAAGCCGAAAACTTCGGCCCGCTAAAATAATATTTTTAGAAATCTTAGTTTCTTACAAATCATTAAAAAGAAGACCAGTCATATGATTGGTCTTCTTTGCTTAGGTGCTTAATTAGTAATTAAGTGCACGACGCTCAAAGTAAGCTTGTGGATGTGCACAAACTGGACATACAGTTGGAGCCTCTTCACCAGTATAGACGTAACCGCACTCACGACATTTCCAGACCGTAACTTCGTCATTCTTAAACATCATGTCGGAATCTACATCGGCTTTAAGCTTTAGATAGCGTGCTTCGTGTTCCTTTTCAATTCCTGCTACCAAATCAAATCTTGCAGCAATTTCATCGTAGCCCTCGTCTCGCGCTACTTGAGCGAAATTGTTGTACATGTCAGTCCACTCGTAATTTTCGCCCTCAGCTGCTAGCTCGAGATTTGTACTAGTTGGATCAACATCGCCACCACGCAGCAATTTATACCAAATCTTGGCATGTTCTTTTTCATTCTCAGAAGTTTCTGTAAAAATAGCACCAACTTGTTCATAGCCGTCTTTTTTGGCTTGTTTGGCGTAGAAACCATATTTGACGGCAGCTTGTGACTCACCGGCAAAAGCAGTTTCTAGATTTTTCCAAGTCTGACTATCCTTTTCTAAAGTCTTCATTTTTTCTCCTCTCTCTATTTTATAAAGACATTATAGCATACGGGATTACGAAATGCTAGACTGGTTATTTTCTTACTTTTTTGAGCGGATTTTTACATTCTCAAGATGTTTTTTGGCTTTATTGGTAACGGAACGACCACGCGGTGTGCGCTCGATCAAACCTAATTGCAACATGTAGGGTTCGTAATAATCTTCAATTGTACTTGGCTCATCGCCTGTCAATGCGGCGATTGTAGTCAATCCAACTGGTCGATCACCGTAATTTTCCAACATTAATGTTAACATGTTGCGATCAGCAGGATCGAGACCCAGCTCATCAATTTCCATCAAGTCGAGTGCGCCTTGTGCTAATTCGGTAGTAATAATCCCATCTCCGTGTACTTCAGCGTAATCACGCACGCGCTTGGTAAGACGATTAGCAATACGCGGCGTTAAGCGGGAACGTGTCGACAACAATTTCGTGGCTTCCGGATCAATTTTAGTACCAAGAATATTGGCGGTGCGAGAAATAATTTGCGCAATCTCTGAGATTTGATAATATTCCAAACGCTGCATTAGTCCAAAACGATCGCGCAGCGGGCCGGCGAGCGAGCCGGTCTGTGTGGTGGCCCCTACTACGGTAAAAGCCGGTAGGTCAAGCCGCACAGACCGCGCCGCAGGACCTTTGCCAATTACGATATCTAGCTTATAATCTTCCATTGCGGAATAAAGCACCTCTTCCACGGTGCGGCGCAGGCGGTGGATTTCATCAATAAAAAGCACATCACCCGCTTGCAAATTAGTCAAAATTGAAGCCAAATCCCCCGCCCGCTCGATCGCCGGCCCGCTCGTCACTCGTAAATTTGCGCCTAGCTCGTGGGCAATAATATTAGCCATAGTCGTCTTACCTAAGCCCGGCGGACCATATAGCAAAACGTGATCCAGACTGATCCCATCATCACGTTTTTTCACGGCATCAATCGCTAGCTTGAGATTGTTTTTTAAACGCTCTTGTCCGATATAATCCGCAAAAGAAAGCGGACGCAGGGTAACTTCCTCAGCTTGTTCACTAGGATCATCTACATCAATAGTCGTATCCAGCACTCGATGTGGCTGCTCTGCATCAAAACTTCTCTCAATACCCATACAGACATTATATCATATTGCATCACCGTTATTACAGATAAAACCACCCGCTCTAGAAAATATCGAAAAACTACCGGGATTAAGCTTGTCTTTATCTGGATAATCATATATAATAATATCATGTATAACCCTTATGAATTAAAGCACAAAACTCCGAGTCGAAAAGATTATCTTGACACCACTGACTTTGATCAGTCCGAAATGCTCGATATGATTAAAGTTTCTACTACCGTACGCAGCTATATTAAATCCGGCGGCATTCTTGATACACTCTATCATAAGAACTTAGCAATGATTTTTGAACAAAAATCTACGCGCACGCGTGTCTCGTTTGAAGTAGCAATGGAGCAAACGGGTGGACACGCTTTAAATCTCGCTCCGGGAGCTATCCAGCTGGGCGCGCACGAAACTATTGGCGATACCGCTAAAGTACTGTCGCGCATGGTGGATTTAATTATGGCGCGTGTAGATCGTCACGAAAGTCTGATAGAACTAGCCGAAAAATCTACCGTTCCAGTTATTAATGGTATGTCCGATTATAATCATCCTACGCAGGAGTTAGGTGATATTATTACGATTTTTGACCACTTACCGCAGAATAAACCTCTCAACCAAGTTAAAGTTGTTTTCGTAGGTGACTCTACACAAGTTTGCGCCTCACTAATGATGATTACTACCAAAATGGGTATGGATTTTGTACAATATGGCCCACCTGCCAAATGGATGAACGATGATTATCTCAAACTTGGTCGCGCAAATGTTCAGCAATATGGTGGCAGTGTGCATGTTTCCGATAATCCTGACGTTTTGCAAGGCGCAGATTTTATTTATACTGATGTTTGGTATGGTCTTTACGACAAAGAAACCCCTAAAGAAGTTTATATGCGCGAATTTTATCCTAAATATCAAGTTAATGACGAATTGTTAGCAGCTACGGGGAATCCAGACGTCAAGTTTATGCACTGCTTACCGGCGATGCGTGGTGAAGAAGTTACTGATAGTGTTATGGATGGTCCAAACTCTGTTTGTTGGGACCAGGCCGAAAATCGTTTGACGGCGCAGCGGGGACTAGTATTGTATTTTGGTGGCGTAGCGCAAAAAGCGCTCGACGAAATAGCAAGGAAAGCTAATGAAAAAGCCTAACTACGACACTTTTTCAGGCTTAGTAGAAGCTATGTATTGCACCAAACGAGAAAATAAAGCGGCATAAGGAGGATTGATAATGCCCAAAAATAAACAAAAACATAAATTCAGGCTGTTTAGCGCCGTACTCGCTACAGTTTGTATTATTTTGGTAGGTGACGCGGTTGCGCCAACTGCCTCAATTGGTAATTCACAATACATTTGGTGGATTATCATGCTAATCGGCTTCTTTGTGCCTTACGGCTTAATCTCTGCCGAATTAGGTACTCAGTATCCATCAGAGGGTGGTATGTATACCTGGGTGAAAAAAGCTTTCGGCGAAAAATGGGCCGGACGCGTAGCGTGGTACTATTGGGTAAACTACCCGCTTTGGGTAGCTTCATTGGCAGATCTTGTCACTACCTATTTATTGCAAATGTTAGGATTCGAGATGACTTGGCCGATTATTCTTGCCATTCAATTAGGCTACATCATCCTGGTGAGCGTTTTGGGCGTGTTACGTATTTCGCAAAGTGCTTGGCTATCAAATCTCGGTGCTATTTGTAAGTTTATTTTCATGGCCGGAATTGGTGCCTTAGGTATTTATGTACTCGTTACACAAGGCAGCGCCAACCCGATCAATTCATTTACGGATCTATTACCAATGGTTGGCGCCGACGGGAAGTTCGATTTTACTGGCTTAGGCTTCGTAGCGTTGATTATCTTTAATATGTTAGGCTTTGAAGTTGTATCGACCTTTAGCGAAGATATGGACAACCCCAAAAAGGAAATCCCGAAAGCTGTAATTGTCGGCGGTATCTTAATCGCTGTCTTCTACCTACTCGCATCGTTTGGTATTGGCGTAGCAATCCCACTCGAAGAGATAAGCACCGACTCAGGCTTACTCGATAGTTATAATATCTTATTAACGACTGCTGGATTTTCTGCAGCTGTCATCAAAGCTATCACTGTAGTAATTGGCGGTATGTTTATCTATACGTTAGTTGCCAATATTTCCTCTTGGAACTTTGGTGTCAACTCCGTCATTGCTTACGCTGCCGAAGACGGTACTTTCCCGAAATCTTGGGCCAAGCGCAACAAAAACGGCGTACCATATGTAGTGTCTATCTGGACCGGCGTAGTTGGCGCAATCATTGCTGTAGCAGGTATTATTGTCTCGTACTTCATGCCAGAAATCAGCAACTTATTCTGGACCTTCTTCTCCCTAAGTTTAGTCACGCTCCTAATGTCTTATTTGCCAATGTTTATGGCTTTCTTAAAGTTACATAAGCGTGGTCCAGTAGTGAAAAAAGGTTATTGGATTAATGGCGGCAAAATCAAAATTACCTTGTTTGGCGTAGTTCCTTTCATATTGATTTTAATTGCGTTGTTCTTTACGCTATTCCCAGAATTTAACCTCGAAATGTTTGAGTATAATTGGCCATTGATTGTCGGTGCTTCGATTGCTATAATTATTGGTGAGATTATGGTTTGGAATATGTCTCGTAAACAGAAAGTTGCAAAAGCTAGTAAGAGCAGGCGTGTTCGTGCTAGGAATTAATTAAGGAGGTAAAATATGCGAATTACAGATTCTACACCAAAAAAAGATGGCTTCTATATGCCGTCCGAGCTATCTGAACATCGTTGCACGTATATTTTGTGGCCGGAACGAGGCGACAACTGGCGCAACAATGCCGAAAACGCACAAAACGTTTTTCAGAATGTCATTCAGACGATTGCAAAATACGAACCAGTTATTGTTGGAGTTAATCCTGGCCAATACCCTCACGTTCTCGAGATGAACATGCCTAATGTTCAGGTAGTAGAAATTAGCAACAATGATTCTTGGATTCGTGACTGCGGCGCCACCTTTGTAATAAATGGGCAGGGAAATATGCGTGGCGTGGATTGGAAATTCAATGCATGGGGTGGCTTGGTTAATGGCCTCTATTTCCCATGGGACCAAGACGATCTCGTAGCAGCCAAGATGTGCGCTATCGAAGCCGTCAATCGTTATCGTCTTAGCGACTTTGTCCTAGAGGGTGGTTCTATTCATAGCGACGGCGAGGGAACCATTCTTACTACCGAAGAATGTTTGTTAGATCCTGGACGCAATCCTGACCTATCCAAAGAAGAAATCGAAGCCAAACTTAAAGAATATTTGGGTGCAGAAAAAGTTTTGTGGATTCCGCGTGGTATTTATATGGACGAAGACACTAATGGCCATGTCGATAATATCTGTCAATTTGTAGCGCCCGGCAAAGTCGTACTAGCATGGGAAGATAATGAAAACGATCCGCAATACGAGCGTTCTAAGGAAGCCTTAGACTATCTCGAAAGTCAAACCGATGCTCGTGGCCGTAAGATTGAAGTGGTCAAGATTCATGTACCGAATCCGATTACCATTACCGAAGAAGAATCCGACGGCGTCGACATCGTCGAGGGTACTTTCCCGCGTAACGAGGGCGACCGCTTACCAGCTAGCTATGTGAACTACTACAACTGCAACGGTGCCATTATTCTCCCAGTCTTCGACGATCCACATGATCAAGCGGCAATCGATACATTGCAAGAACTATTCCCCGACAAAACTATCGAACCAATTTATGCTCGCGAAATTTTGCTGGGTGGTGGTAATATTCACTGCATTACCCAACAAGTTCCGCAGCCTTAGTCATAGCCTAAGACCAAATATCCCTCAGCTAAGCTGGGGGATATTTGTAATAAGATTAAAACTTTTACGAAAATACTTAAAAATTTATCTATTAAAAACTTTGCGTTTCATTTTATTGACTTGACGTATAATTTGATAGCAACGATATTTAAAATGGTTGATTGGCAAGTCCCAAGTTCCGGAATAATCAACTTGCTTGCCTCCAAATGATTTTTTGTATTGTGTAAAACCGTACCAAGGATGGTGCGGATCTTCAGAAGTAGTAATACCCCAAAAATCAAATGTTTCTGCGCCATCATTTTTCGCATCCAGAATCATCTGTACTAATAGAATTGTTCCAGCCATTAATTTTCGATAGTTATCATCCGTTGCGGCGTGCGCATAATAGCGAGTTTTATTATGATCATACACTAGCGAAGCCGCAATTGGCGTATTCTCATATTCTGCTATATATAAAGTCGCAAAACCAGACTTCAACTGGTTGCGTAAATGTTCCTGACTTTGCGGATTAAAATTATCCCTTTTGCCTACCTTCTCAAGTAAATTAGTTAAAATTGATATTTCGTCCGGATTCTGAGAAGTTCTAATTTTAACATTTTTCTTCTCATGATTACGCCAATGTCGGACCTTGGTTTTTTCGATGTCCGCCAATAAATCTGCTTCCGGCTGTCTCAAATCCAAAACCCATGTATGCGCAGGCTCTTGATCGTGTGATTTTACTAAACCTAACTTTTTAAGTTCTTCTACGCTAAAATTTACGGTTGGTTCAATTCGCACAAAAAACGCATCTTGCTCTTTTGCCAATGTAGTCAAATCAGCAAGAGCAGTTTTCAACGTCTGTATAGAATTATCTTCAATTGTAGGACCATATGGACAAAACAAATAAGAACCCATAGGCGTCTTATGCTCTATAGCTAAAAATTGATAAGACTTATTCTCGAAATAAAATGTTTTATGATTCTCAAGAATGCTGTATTTTTCCCAATCCTGAGATTGCAACAAATGCTGGTTCATCCTACTAATTATATCATACAGTTATTAGAATCAATTAAAACTCCCCGCCGAAGCGGGGAGAAAAATTAGGAGGTCTTGAAAATGAACATTGTCCTAGGCGACCGTAATCGCCCTACTGCCAAAACGAAATACGGGCGCCACAAGTGCGCTTTTCCCGTGCGCACCAATGAAAAAACGTCTTACGGCAGGCTACCTTTTTACGTCACTACTGCGACTCGGCTGACCAACTTGAATCGATCCACCAGTTCGTGCCGCAACTAAGGCTGAGCTCGCCGCATTTTAGCATGAAACTTGAAACTTTTGTCCTTGGGGTGGTTGTATTCCGCCAAACTGCTAACTTCCTCGCGCTATCAATGCATGACTATTACGTTGACTACGGGGGTAGCCTACTCTAACTAGGGAGAATCGCGTGCCTGGAAAAAGCTCTTCTGATCCGTTGGTCGATACAAGACCGACTTCCTCCTTTCTTTTAAAGTGCTTCTTCTTTCGTTGTCCTTGCGGTTGGTTTCTTGTGAAAACCTGAGAGCAATCAACATTCCTGCCTCAAACCGGAAAAACACGTGGTGATATTTGGTAACGATGAAACAGACAACGTTAGAAGAACAGCTTTACACTCTGATTCCTTTCAGATGCGCAAGCATGTATACATTTTATATCACGATCTCCAATTTGTCAAGGATTTTGTTGAATAAATTTTCTGACGCTGTAGGCTCTACAGGTATAAATCCGCAGATGCAAGAAAGTTAACCGCACGGCATCAAAAAACACTTCCAAAGTAATCTCGCGCTTTAGTCAAAATACCAAATTTACTGAATCGGGGTACGCGGTAAAATATTCAGATGATATGGGTCGGATGGTTTGACGCCAGCTTTAATCTCATAATAAGCCGCCGCTCCTACCATAGCTGCGTTATCACCACTAAACTCAGGCTTCGGAAAATGTATTGCTACTGAATCGTCAAAATAGGTCTGAGCCTTTTGTCTCAATGCTTGATTTGCGCTCACACCACCGGCAAAAACGACACTTTTGACCTCTGGATGCTCATATAGGGCTTGTTGAAGTTTTTGGCATAAAATTTCACAAGCCGCTTCCTGAAAGGAGGCAGCAAAATCGGCCTGCTGAGCTGGCGATAAATGTTGAGCTAACTCATAGGATGGCGTCGTGATGGGCAAATTACACTCAGCTTGTACCGCTCGCAGTACCGCTGTCTTTAGACCGGAAAAAGAGAAGTCCAGACCATCTACCTTAGGATGCGGCAAATGGTATTTCTTACTGTCGCCTGGTCTATGGAGCTTTTGATCAGGCATTTTACCTTCTGCACAACGGCTAATCGCTGGCCCACCTGGGTATGGTAGGCCTAAAATTTTTGCAATTTTATCAAAACATTCTCCTACCGCATCATCACGGGTAGTGCCAATAATTTCAAAGTTATTATGACTTGGCATATAGATAATTTGGGTGTGCCCACCTGATATCACTAATGCAAGCAAGGGGAACTCAGGCAGATCATTGTCGGTGCTAAGCCAATTAGAATAAATATGCGCTTTAAGATGATGGATAGGGTAGAAAGGCTTATTCCATAAAATAGCAAGGGTTCTGGCGGTCAAAGTGCCAATCAAAAGTGATCCGAGTAAACCTGGAGCGTAAGTCACAGCAATCGCATCGATGTCGTCCTTAGTGAGTTTAGCTTGATCTAGGGCTTGATGAACCACTGGCAAAATTGCTTCGAGATGAGACCTAGCGGCAACTTCTGGAATCACCCCTCCGTATGCAGCAAAAATATCCACCTGAGAAACTACAACATTGCTCAAAATTTCTGCGTTGTCGCCAATTACGGCAGCCGCAGTCTCATCGCATGAACTTTCGATAGCCAGAATCCTCATATAATACAAAATATACCATATTTATTTAGAAATGTCCACCTTATTAAATCTTCCTAAGAACTCATAAATTCTTTTCAGAATGACATTGTGTTTTACGCTATTTTTAGTTATAATAAGTATAATTATTCTAGAAAATGAAGGAGGTTTATGCAGAATAACGTCAAATCATCGGCGGTGGCTGGCGTTCTAGGAGTGTTCTTAGGAGCTTTTGGTGGACATGATTGGTATTTAGGTAATACGAAGAAAGCTATCACGCATGTTTGCTTATGCATTGGCGGAGTTATTCTTCTGATGATTGGTATGATTCTAATGAGCGTTTTAAGAGATTTACCAGCATTGAATGCACTTAGTGTCTGTGTTGTCGTATTCTCATATATTATTATAGTAGGCAATTTAATTTGGGGATTCATTGAAGGAGTCATCATCTTAGCGCAAGGTGACGCTGGTTTAGCCGCTAAGGGCTATCAAGTAGGCGTTCCTACGGCCCAAAATACTCAAAATTTACCATCCAATACCCTCCCTCAGCCTACGCCTGCACCGGCTCCTCATCAGACAGTTTCGGATAACACTGCTAACGCTACTAATATCCCCAATGCGCCGTCAGAAGTATCAAACCCCGCTCCAAATAATCCTCCCGTAGCTCCTGTGGCTAATGCCCCAGCGCCGTCTACTAATACTGAAGCGAGCCCAAGTAATGTTACTACTGCAAGCTCAGCCGAAGCAGCGCCAGCTGCCCAAACCAGCAATCAGCCTCCTATTGATAACGGCTCTCAGACTTTACCGACACAGGAAAATGCAGCGCCAGCCACTACTACGCCTGATGCTCCCGCGGCGCAACCCGCAAATACTCCTGCTCCTGCCGCTCCGGCTAATGCTGAGCAAAATCAAACCCAACCTCCAGTCAGTCAGCCATCCTTGAACAATCCTACCACACCCGCATCAGTAGCTCCGGCTACTAGTTCTGCCGACGGTTCCGTCAACCAAGGAAACCCTACTCCAAGCGCACAATAACAATCAGTACGTACATTACGCCATAATTTTTATAAAAATCTAGACTTGTTAAAGTTAGGCTAGTGGTGTATAATGAAAAAGTCTAGAGCTACATCAAGTAAGAATTCGCAGTGGCGGCGGTATCATTGAAACGGCATCGCAGGACAAAATCGATATCGAGCCAGGCTTGAATTAGATATTTGTGTAGGACTAGACACCCTTGCGGTGTCGTTTTATGTGCATTTCTTGCACATATGGCTTATACCGGCTCTCGAGGGTGTCAATAGTGAAGACTATTGAAGTTAATAAAATATCCCATTCTCAGTGGGATATTTTTTTATTTTTCTATCGCTTACTCGCAGCACAACAAAATTATCATACTAAATCATCACGAACACTATACTACGCCAATAATCGCTACAAGCCTAAATATTAATGATTCATCTCTTGCAATAATTCTTGTGTAACTTTAGTATCCTCAAAAGGAACTGGCCCACTAGCTCGCAAAATTGTTTTTTCGTGGCCCTTACCTAAGATCAGAACCAAATCACCGGGCTGAGCCATAGCCAAAGCTTTGCGAATTGCTTCCTTGCGATCTAATTCCACGAAAAGATTTTTATCCATTATCTTTCCCGCTTTGACCGCTCCCTCCATAAATTGTTGTGCAATATGGGCTGGATCCTCGTCGCGCGAATCATCTTCCGTAATGAAAACCGCATCACTATACTTGGCTAAGATTTCTCCCCGCATAGCACGGGTTGACTCGTCGCGTCTTCCTGCTCCTCCATGCACAGAAATAACCCGTCCATGAGGATTCAAAGTCGATTCAAAGACTTTTTCCAACGCGTCTGGTGTGTGCGCGTAATCTACAATTACTTCAAAATTTTGCCCAGCATGAATGCTGTTCATACGTCCCTCTACGGAATCGAGTGCGGCAATACCACTGCTAATTTGCTGACTAGAAAGCCCCAGACGAATTCCTACCGCTACGGTTGCCAAAGAATTATAAACATTAAACTTCCCAGCAATTTGAGTCTGCACTTTAATGTCTCCGCAGTCATAAGTAACGCCCGTAGGAGAAAGTTTAATATTCGTAGCTCGATAATCTCCGTGTTCTATGCCATAAGTAGAGAAGTTGCCAATCGAATAAACATCTTCAAAAAATTGTGAACTAGGGTCATCGGCATTAATGACGCCAAATTTAGATTTTTTGAACAATTTGAGTTTGGCTTTTCTATAATTAGCAAAAGTTTTGTGATAATCCAAATGCTCATGAGTTAAATTAGTAAACACTGCAATTTCAATTGGTACACCCAAAATACGATATTGCGACAAAGCGTGAGATGTAATTTCTAGCACCATAAACTCAGCACCTGCATCGGCAATGGCTCGCATTCTTTGATTTAAAACTTCTACGCGTTCGGTAGTCATATGCTCATACTGTTGGTGCAGAATAGTTGCATCTAAATCCGAATCGGAACTTTCTTTTTGTGCATTTGTATTATTAGCTGGTACGCCACCCCAACCTACTGTAGTCAATAATCCCGTCTTATGTCTAGCTTCATTTAGCATTTTCCAAATCATAAAACTTGTAGTAGTTTTTCCGTTCGTACCGGTCACACCAATTACGCGCAAATTCTTGGCGGGATAATTGTATTTTTGCGCAGCAGACTTAGCCTGAAAGTAATGAACAGGCAAAACTAACTTATTATAACCAGGTAATTTTTCTACTACATTTTTAAAACTCATGATTTTATTATAGCACTAAAAACTACCCAGAATGCACTTTAACCAAGTTTCATAAGAGAGAAAAAATACTCTATTACACTTAGCGAAATGTTAAGTGAATCCAAAAACCATTCCCAGCAAAAATGGTAGATGTTTTATAATTAACAGTAAAAGGAACAAAAGAAATGCTTAAGATTGTAGTATTTGATGGTGGTTGGGGCGGAGAAGTGGTTGCTAACTATCTACGCTCTCAATTAAGTGTAGTTGATATTGTACGAGCGATTGACTGGAATCATGCGCCTTATGATAATATTGATCTTGCAAAAGTGCGTGAATACACCGAAGAATGTTTACTAGAATATATTGGCCGAGTAGATCTAATTGTCTTAGGTGGATATACAGTCGCTACGACGCTTGATTTTTTGCGACTCAAATATCCTCAACAAAAATTCACTAGCGTAGGCGTAAATTATTATCGAGTTTTGCGAGCTAGTAAATACCCCGACCGTGTCACCGTGATTATGAACGAAACGCTCAAAGGTACGGACTTTTGCGAAGAACTCAGAGATAACTTACCTTTCTCCACACTTGCTTTGCCGGATTGTTCGGGATGGGAAGAATTAGCTAATACTGGTGAACTCTCGCGAGAAATCATTTACGGCGATTTGTCACCGTATTTTGTTGTGAAGCCACGCGGGCTAGTCGATGGACTTTCCTGCAATAAGAAAAAGCGCCAAGCCATGTCACTTTTAGAAATTATTAAAGAAGAACAAAATTATCAAAAACAGCTCCAGAATTACATTCCGCCTCAACCCGCAGTGGAAGATTTTGTGCCTCTTCATAGTGATGTAGTTTTGATTTTAAATACTAATTTTTGGGAAAATAAAGTAGATTTAGAAGCTATTTTTGGTTACAAAGTCCGTGTACTAGATTTTCGTCAGAAACTTCTACATGACACTTGTATGGCTCTAGGATTGTTGGGTGTAGATGGTAAAAGAAGTAAATAATGCTCTGATTTAATGAACGTTTTTAGTCTGCAAAAAATATAAAAATCCTATTGTGCTAATTAATAAAGCCTAGATGGCTTATTCCATTAATCAGCTTTAGTCTTAGTAGAAATGCCAATCATGCAACAAGATCTTAACTACAATAAAAAACGTTCACTTCTCTGATTTTATGGTATAATAGGGTTAAGCCCGGTTGGCGGAATTGGTATACGCGTTCGACTTAAAATCGAATGGAGAAATC
>CAYUHY010000013.1:0-20707 GCA_964444615.1 uncultured Candidatus Saccharibacteria bacterium
ACCTATCTTTAGGTGCCCAGGTTCCATAAAAACTATATTGTGCACCCTCGTGGTGCCATTTTTGTATTTTAGTATTGCTCTATTACTTATTTAATACTAATCTACCGTTTGCATAAGAGTGGCATTACAAGTATATATACCAAAAATCTATTCAAAGAGACTTCTAGTCTTACGGCTGATTTAGTGGATTTTATGAGCCAGTAAGACTAAAGTCTCTGCGAAATCTACAAAAGGAGGGCTCGATGCTACATAATTTTCAATATAAATTCTTAAGTATATCGCGTTGCAGATATTTAAGACTAATTATTCCATTGTGTAGCATCTGCAGCTTTCTGTGTATGAATTTGGTTAATAGATGCTATGCCGTAGAAAATCCGAATATTGTTAGCGGGACAGTTTCGGATGCTGGTACAATTTCCACCCTCACTGGCGGCACTAATCCCGGTAGTCCTACCGCTAGCCTCTCTCTGAGCAAACCTAACATGACAAGTGATGCAGTAATGCCAGGTAGTACAGCTACTACTAGTACTAATGTAACTGTCAATGTAAGTAATGCTAAAAGTTATGAACTGTATCTAAAAGTCAATAAAGCCACTATGACTAATGGTAGTACTACAATTAGTGCTGGTAATGTCACTACTGATAATACTTGGGGATATAAATGGGATAATGCTAGTAGTTATGCTGCACCGAGTACAAGTAATGCTAAATTAACTACTCCAGCTTTGGATAATTATGGTACTAGTTTTACTAAAGCTTTAAGCTTTGGAGCCAAGTTTGCCAGTAATGCTAATCCGGGACATTATACGGCAAGTGGGACGCTTAGCTTAATTGCTACGCCGAGAGATATAATATACACTTTGGATAATCTTACGCAAATGCAGCAACTGAGCTTAGCGCCCAGTGCTTGCGCTAATACACCCTATCTAGATGGACAAAAATATAGTAAAGAATATACTCTCACTGACGTGCGTGATGGTAATACTTACACCGTGCGGAAATTTGGCGATGGCAGATGTTGGATGACGGAGAATCTTCAATTGAGTAGTAACCAAGGTTCGTACACTTATATGGATGGTAGAGTACTAAAAGCTGCTACTTCGGATTTTGATTCGGGTACAATTACGATACTTAATTCCTCTCGTAGTGATTTTACAGATGCAAATAAATATACTTATCAATCTATTTTGGAATACGGTTCTTCCGCTGGCACGACAGGTTATTACAACTGGTACACTGCTACTGCGGGTGCTGGGAACTCCTCTGAAACTACAAACAACAAAAGTTTAAATACTTCCATTTGTCCAAAAGGCTGGACCCTCCCATCAGGTGGTAGTAACTCATCAACAAGTGAATTTGGTAAATTTGCTACTGCTGAATCAATTACCAGTGATACTGCCAGTTCTACCAAGATCCAAGCTGCTCCTTACAATTTCAAGTATACCGGGCGCGTCGACGGTGGCGTCCTCACCTATACTGGCTACGGCTATTGGTGGTCTAGTACGGCGTATGATGCTACCGACGCATACATCCTGTTCATAAACAGTAGCGTCGTCCGCCCTGGTACGTCCTACGTCTTCCGTTACTTCGGTAACCCTGTGCGGTGTATCGCCCGGGATTCCTAACATCTTAAAACCCAACCCTCGAGAGCAAATATTAAAGTGGGGCGCCAATAGTTTTGAAACAGACTAAAAGAATCGTCTAGCTAGCATACAAATATAAGTATACCTAAATATCTAGCCAACCGGGTCTGTTGAAAAACTCATTGGCGCCCCACTTTTTATTAATTAGTATCATCAAAGCCACGTCTGTCGAAAAACGCTAACGTCCTACTCCTTTCTATTAAGCTTTTAGAGTGGGTTTGCTGAGAAGTCATCATTACGCCCCTCACCATTCGCAATGTATGTAACAAACTCATTATCGCCCCATGTTTTAGCTGAAATAAAAAACAAAATCGCCAAAAACATCATGCCTATGCTTGGTAAAAGTAGCACTTTTGTGCTACTTTTGCTATAGAGCGTCTGAAGCTGGCAAAACTATTTAAAGGTCGATCTTACTACAAAAAGAAAGTAGTTATTAAAAACTAGTTTGAAAGGAGCTCGTATGAGTAAAATAACTTTTGAGCAGACGGAAGAGGTACATGCTACTAAAACCGTCCGCAAAATAAAAGTTGTCCTCGACTACGTCGAAGACAACAAATAACTCTTATGCCTCCATCATAGCAAACTTCAGTACATAAGTCAACTTGCAGACGCTCGATTTTAACAGAAATAGTGTAAAATTTACACACCTATGACCATAAATTCGCTCAAACTTACTAAAAATTTCCATAAAACTGTGGTATAATATGCTGATGAATCGCCAAAAGTCAATTGTATGGACTGGCATTATCGGCGTAGTTACCAACGTTATCCTAGTAATCTTCAAGATGATTGTAGGGATGATCGCCGGATCAATTTCAGTCATTTTGGATGCCGTTAATAATTTAACGGATGTTTTGTCGTCCGTGGTGACAATTATTGGCGCTAAGCTCGCCACTAAGCATCCGGACAAAGAACATCCTTATGGGCATGGTCGCTCGGAGTATGTGGCTGCGCTAATGGTCGGTCTAATTATTCTGGCGACGGGCATGATGGCTCTGATGGAGTCGATTCCAAAGATTATTCATCCAGAATTGGCGGAGTATTCGATTGCGACCATTATTGTCATTTCGGCGGCTATTCTAATTAAAGTGGCTCTCGGATTATATACGAGACGCATGGGGCAAAAGCTCAATTCGGGCAGTTTGCTGGCTTCTGGAGTCGATGCACTCTTTGATGTATTGTTATCATCAGCTACGCTGGTGGGGATTATCGTGACGATGGTTTGGCAAATCAGCATTGACGGTATCTTGGGTGCGGTGATTGCGCTTTTCATTTTGCGCACCAGTCTCGGTATCATCATGGAATCGCTAGATGATATTTTGGGCCGCACGGCCGACCACAAGCTAATGGCAAAAATTGAACAGCAAATTTGTAATTTTCCGCAAGTGACCGGCGCCTATGACTTAATGTTGCATAATTACGGACCTACCGAACTGATAGGTTCGGTACGTATCCAGGTGCCCGACCACCTGACGGCGCGCGAGCTGCACCACCTTACTCGGGAAATTGCGCAGAAAATTTTTACCAAATATCATGTAATGCTAACAATCGGGATTTACGCAGAAAATAGCGACCAGACTACTCATCGTGAAATCAAGGAATTTCTCCTCACCCAGATTAATAATTATCCCGAAATATTGCAAATGCACGCGCTCTATATAGATGAGGAAGAGCACATGATAACTTTTGATTTGGTAATGGCTTATCATTATGAACACAAAGTACAGCTAAAAAATCGCATCGTCCGTGCCATGAAGCGCCAGTTCCCGAAGTATCATTATTTGGTGACAATTGATGTAGAACTCCCGGAAAAGTAAAAGTAGATCAAGCCACTTTTCATAAAAGACGCGTTAGATAAATCATCCGCCAATCAGCCGAAATGTTGTAAATTTTACAACATTCATCAAAAGCCAAAAATATTCCCGTACGCCAGCTTACGCTTAGCTTTATTGCAATTTTGGCTTGAGTAGGTATAATATAAATATGTATATTAGTAGAAGAATCGTCACCGTAGCGTACAAGTTAATCGTTGGCACCTTGGCGCTAGGCCTCGGTTGGTACTATCTGGGCGTGAATGGTTTAGATGCGCTACGGCTTTTCCCGACTTGGATTTTGTTTTTGACTGCTATATATTATATTAGTTCTGCGTTAATTTTAGCACTCAATGCTAAGCGTAATCCTCGCCATAATTATTGCCCCATGCTAGAGGGGATGATCATTATGGGTTATTTCTTAATGAGTGGTTTGGCGCTGGCTTCGGCAACATATGGATTTCGGCTACCGGAATTACCAGTTTGGCTCATCGTCCTTCTGTGCGTACTTTTGCCGGTTTTGACTTTTTTGGATTGGGCGATTTTTGCTCAAAAAGGACGCTGGCGACCGATGGGCCCATTCTATTGGTGTGCTTTGCCAGTTTGTTATGCTGCGACGATGATTTTCACTGCCGAACTTATGCCGCGCGACGAAGCTATGCGCTACCCGCTAGAAATTTTAGATTTCGCTAACTTCGGGCTGTTTGAGATGGTGGGCTGGATGCTGGTGGTTCTGATTCTCGACTTATCTGTAGGATATATATTATTCTTGGCGGATTTTGCGCTCAGTGGCAAATTAGCTAGAAAAATCGTCTTACCGCACATTCGCACCGTAGTGATTGAAGATGATATGCCCAAAGCGACGACTCCGACGGCGTCCAATGATGCTGGCGCGCATAGTAAAACCAAATCCGCCAATACTTTTACTGCTACTAAGCCAAAAACTTCAGCTTCAAGCGCCTCAAAAAACACGTCAAAAAATATCTCGAAAAATACCAAAGCCAAAACACCCAAACCGAAATCAGCTCCCCAGAAATCTGCAAACCCCAAAGTAAATCAAAAAGCGAAAAACTCTACCTCCAACAAGCCAACTTCTGACCAGAAAAAGGCTCCCAGTAAAGCAAACCATAAAACTACTGTAAGCACAGAAGAGCAAAAAAAGTCCCCCGCCGAAGCAGAGGACTGGTCGGAAAGTGAACAGAGTTAGGAAACCGGAAAGTTTCTACTTTTACAGACTTTTACCATACGAGCCTACAGCCAAACCTCAAGCTACGACTATTATCGCTAAGCTTAAGGCCTCAGCCCATCGCAAGAGTACGAGCAAGAACAAGAGCGTTACAAGCAATTACCGCCATCACCGCACCGAAGCATAACGTAAGAGCATCGTAATCAGCCGGTAGATTGCGAACATATCGCCATCCGGCGTATAGTAGACGTTTTTGTGTGCTACCAAGGCACGCGCCTTTTGACTCTGATTATGATATTTGCGCGGCATAATGTTATACGGCGCCGGCGACGACGCAATATTGTAGGGGCTGTCATCCACCACGATAAACGCATCCGTATCAAATCCCTTGTGTACGGAACCGCCTACTCCCGTTACCGGAAACTCGAACTTGTCGAGCTCAATGTCCGGCAAAGCCGCCAGTACCTGCGGTTTCTTCACCGCAGCAACTTCCGTAGTCAGGGAATTACTCTTAAACCTCAGGGACGCCCCCGCTTGCTCCAGCTGCAGGATATCCATAAAACCAGGGTAAAACTGGATATAACGGAAGGTCTCCGGATCGCAATAACTGGCCAAAACTGCTTCGCGTTGAGCTTCGGTCAGCTTCTCATTTGCTGATACTTTGAACTCATCGAGCAACTCGAGCGGAAGTTTCAGCTTCTTGGCTACTCGACCCTGCAAATCCCAAGCTACATCGTCAATGTCGAAATAGACTTTACGGTATATATAACATGGCAAGCTTCCTCACATCCTTTCCAAATGAGGCTCAAATCGCAGTCAGCACCGCTTCTACCAATTCGTAAACGTAATGATTGATAGCGGTGAGACTCGGCTGCCAAACCGTAAGCTTATCACCAATGATCTCGCGAGCCTCATTATTGCAGGCCCAATTGATCGTCTCCGGCATAATATTGAGCAACGCAGGCGAACAAGCAACATTGTACGGACTGTCTTCGCCCAAAATTGTCGGAATCCGGACGTGGGTTTTGTGCAGTCCTTCGTTGGCGCTAATAACGTTAGCCTGGATATCTTCCCGCTGAATTTTACGAACACGATCAAGCAACTGTTCAGTCTTTAAGTCGGAAATAGTCTGCGTAAAAGAATGCGTATTAACGCCGACTTTGACTTTGATTTTGGTGCTGCTTAATTCGCAAGGCAGCATAATATCTTCGATGCCGTCGTAAAAGTCAATCTTCTGAAAGTATTTCGGGTTTGCAAAAGCAAGGAAAATCGCCTCGCGCTCCGCGCTGGTCAGGGCAGGGTTTTCGCGAATATTGTACTTCGCTGTCGCTGTCTGGAAATCCAAGCCCAAATCAGCGGTAATGGGCTCCATCAAGCGACCCAAAAAATCATCCTGATCGTAAGTGATGACCAGCTCCTCTTGTCTACGGGTCCGCAAACGCTCGGCTAGATTGCGCACTAACACGGGGTCCATTTTTTCACCTCCAAATTCAAAATGTGCTAAGGATTCTCTTTAGTATGTCCTCTCCCTCCATCATTGCACACCAATAACCAAAAGTCAACCTCTAGCGCTAAAAGTTCCACAACATTATTAAATTAACCTGCTATCGGTCGAGCCAATCCCGCCCGTACGCAAGTCCGCTGCGCTATCATTATCAGTCAGCAGGAATTTCTGAAAAATCACTTGCGCAATGCGGTCGCCTTTTTTAATTTTTAGTTCTTGCTCCGAAACATTAAAGACCAAAACCTGAAAATGTCCATCATTTTGTGAATTATTATAGTAATCCGCATCAATAATTCCTAAACCATTCGCCAGCACTAGCCCCTTAAAAGGCCCAGAACTGCGATTAATGACGCTAAAAAATTCATCCGGCTGACAATAGGCTTTTAATCCGGTGGCAATTGCTGTCGGCTTGGCGCCGGGCCGAAAGCATGGTATTGTTACATCTTCTGCCGCCTCGATATCATAACCAGCCGAATGCGCCGTAGCACGTTTTGGCAAATTAATCTTCTTATCTTCCCAGCCCTTAGCAATTTCAAAACCTCTCAACTTCATACTATTATTATACTTGAAAAAATCCAAAAAATTCACTTGTGTTTTATAAAAGTATGATATGATAAAGATAACAAATGGAGGTAGATGTTAGAATGAACAAAGCGCAAGTATATTATACTCCTGAAATATCCCCAGGCAATCTAGTCAAGTTATACGAAGCCTTAGGCGTGAACGTCAGCGGCAAAGTTGGAATTAAACTTTCTTTTGGTGAACCGGGTAATCCTAATTATCTCAAGCCAGATTTAATTAAAGACTTAGTGCACAAAGTTAATGGTACGCTGATCGAGGCTAACACTGCTTACGGTGGCGGTCGCGGTGAGACTGCGGCACATCTAGCAGTTGCCAAAGACCACGGTTTTGCCGATTTGGCTCCCATCGATATTCTTGACGCAGAGGGCGAGATGGAAATCCCCATCAAAAATGGTAAAAACATCACCGTAGATATTGTTGGCAAAAATTTAGCAAACTATGATTATATTATTAATTTGGCTCACTTCAAAGGTCATGGTGTAGCTGGATTTGGTGGCGTTTTGAAAAATCAAGCCATTGGTATTGCTTCAGTGGCAGGCAAAGCTTATATTCATACCGCCGGCTTCACTAAGGACGCGAAGAAGTTGATGCAATGTTGGAGTCCTACACCGCCAGCAGATATTGATATTGTTGCTATTCAAGATAATTTCCTTGAATCAATGGCTGAAGCCGCACAAGCCGTAGAAGATTATCTTCGCACTCGTACAGGCCACCAAAACCCGATTCTTTATATCAATATTATGAACAACCTTTCGCGCGATTGTGATTGCGATGCCGAGCCCGAAACACCACTGCTTCCTGATATGGGCATGATGGCATCTCTCGATCCGGTAGCCCTAGATCAAGCCAGTGTAGATTTAATTTATCAGTCCGAAGCTGCAGGCCGTGATGCTTTCGTAGAGCGCATAGAGACCCAAAATGCTCAACATATTTTAGAATATGCCGAAAAGATTGGTCTGGGCACTCGCGGATACAAAATTACAAAGTTAAATTAACATATATCGGGTGGGTAAGTAAAATATAATAGAAAAGGAAATTACAATATGTCCAAAATTACCGAAACTACCCATACCACCAAAGATAGTAAATTATTTGGTTTGATTCCGCTGTGGCGCACTAATACTCAATGCGAAAGTATTATTGATCCACCCGTAGCAAAATCACAGCCCGCCGATTCTGCATCCAAGAATTCTACGACTGAAGAACATTCGCCAGCTTTTGTTGGCACGAAAGGAGATTTTTATACCAAACAACTTATTCAACGCATTCTTGACGAAGGTTGTTTGGATAAATATCCCAGCTCCAAATATAGCGATGGTGTGCCGGCGCATACTTATAGTGTGAATCACGCCATGACTACTTATGACTTGTCAAAAGGTGAAATTCCTTTGATTACTTTGCGCCCAATTGCAATTAAATATGCGATTGGAGAATTGTTATGGATTTATCAAGATCAATCCAATAATCTTGACTTGCTCAAAGAAAAGTACGGCATTACTTGGTGGGACGAATGGGATTTAGGTGATCGTACTATCGGCGCCGTGTATGGCGAGACAGTCAAACGTCATAATTTAGTGCAAGATTTACTTGACGATATTAAGAATAATCCTGATGGTCGTCGCCATATTATTAACATGTGGCAGGTTGATGATTTTAAGGACAAACACGGTCTGAAACCTTGCGCCTATCAAACTGCATGGAATGTGCGTCATGGCAAAGACGGTGTTGACTATTTGGATATGTGTTTGTATCAGCGCTCAAGCGATTTTATGGCCGCTGGCTGTATTAATCAAATGCAGTACACAGTATTTCTGTACTTAATTGCGCGCCATTGCGGCTATACCCCAGGGCGTTTTTCGTGGTTTGTACAGAATATTCAAATTTATGATCGTCATGTTGAACTAGCCAAAGAACTTATTGCCCGCAAACCGGTAGCTTGCACGCCTACAATTTGGTTAAATCCTGAGAAGCAGAACTTTTATGATTTTACCATTGACGATATCAAAGTCGAAGGTTATCCGCGCAAAACTATTGTCGAGCAAAATCCACAAATGCGCTTTGATATTGGCCACGAAAACGTCGATACCGAAGGTTTTGATCTCGATGAATTTTTGAGTGAGTCGAAATAAATGTCGCCTTCAGAATTACGCGCATTACTTTTTGAACATCAAGATATTGCTTATCGCGAATTTCATCTCCGGACTTGTCCGCACGCCCAGCATTTAATCGGCGTGCGCATGCCCGTGCAGCGTAAACTTGCCAAACAAATTGTCAAAGCTGATTATTGGCAATTTCTTGATGGCAATGAGCCGTATTATTATGAAGAAGTTTTAATTACCGGAATTGTAATTGCTACCGCACCGATGGCTTTGTCGGAACGTTTAGATTACGCGGCATGGTTTGTCCCCAAAATTAACAATTGGGCCATTTGCGATTGTTTTTGTGCTAGTTTTCAATTTCGTCCAGAAGATCTAGACTTAGTTTGGGATTTTTTGATGCATTATCGCAGCAGTCAGCAAGAATACGAGCTTAGATTTATGTTTGTAATGATACTTGATCACTTCATTACGCAAACTTATCTTTCTCGAATTTTTCAACTTCTCGATCAAATCCAGACTGATTTTTATTATGTACAAATGGCCAAAGCTTGGCTAGTGGCAGAATTATTTACTAAGTTTCGTGATGCTACACTTGATTATTTACAACATGATCAGCTTTCAATATTCGAACACAACAAAGCCATTCAAAAAGCCTGTGAATCTCGTCGTATTAGCGATGACGATAAACAGATTTTGCGCGGGATGAAACTTTAAACTCTCATCCGCGAAGTCTAAGCCCCGCCCACGAATCTACAACTCTAGAATCTTCTTCCGCACCACCATTATTCTCTAAAATATGTTATAATTACTCTATGAAACACAGTAAACATTGTCATTGTGGGCTAGACGGACAAATTCGCAAATTGCGCGCCGGCAAACTCGGTATTTTGGGCGGTATTTTATTAATTGGGCATTTACTTTTTCATGTTGCGGAATGTTTAGTTTTACCCGCATTACTAATGGCGTTTAGTGGTAAAAGTGCCGAAGCGGTTTCCGAATTGGACGAAGCAACTTTACAAGAAACTACTTTTGCATCGGCAGAATTACCAACCATTAATCTACAAATTAGTTTTCGTGAAAGTTTAGAACAATATCAACTTCCGCTGCGACGTTAAAACGCAGATGTTAAAACTGAGACTGAAATTCCGGTGTTAAATCCTCAAAACATTATACTCTCAAGACACCCAATCAACACGGAACTTATAACGCGCCCGATCAACACGGAACTCTAGACCTAACTTTGCAATATCCAATCAATAATTTTTTCTTTCAGAAAGAAATATTCATCTTTTTCGTATTGCATGTTCGCAATACAATATTCACGACTTTCGATATGACTACAAAAGATACATTCATGCAAACTATTTGCGTCTTGAATAAAAAGGGAATTACTAATTTTGCCTGAACAAATCACATTGTAAGAATTAGAACAAGCATTACAATCATCCACGCGAATACAATAGTTCAGATTTGAACTTCGATGACTTGCAATAATATGATCGCAACCATGCGAGCTATCACAAAACAAAATATTTTTGCACTCACCGCAATTTGTTGAATTATATACATTTTGCGAAGCATAAATCGGATCGCTTTTCAAAACATTCTGGCTATTATACGCACGGTTGGCAGTGATGGGGTTAATCGATTTCCAGATTTGAATCAATTCTTGCAAACTCTCGACCGGACGTTTGTCTAGCATCCAATTTCGTTCCGCATTAGCATTGTCAATGAAGTTTTCCGCATTTGGCATGGCCGTATAAACTTCCGCGCCAGTTTCAAAATCTTTTACTGCAATAGGTAAGCGCGCATCAAAAGCAAATTTAGATTTAATTTCTTCCAAAGTGAAATTACATTTGCGTCCGAAGACACTTTGAAAAATATCTTCTGTAATTTCTAAAAATTCTTTCTCATTCATGATATTTTTTTCCTACTTGTACTATTTACTTTCATAATTTCTTGAATACTTACATTGGTATCAATCGCAAAACTAAATTGCGATTTTGCTGTACTTTGCGATTCGACATGATTATCATTTAGTGACCATGCGCCTTGATATATTAAATCGGGGCATTCCATGGTTTGAGCGCGAAAAGCCGGCAACAACTCACCTTTGTGACTAATGCGCGCGACACATTCGCGATTTTTCAGATGAATTAGAAAATCCGTCGTGTCTTCAGGCTTAGACTGACCAACTAACTTTAGCTCCAGATTTTGCGCAATCATTTCGGCATCGGTTTTGGATACGCGAAAAATATAATAATTAGCCGCGTTCGCCAAAATCGAAGCGCGCAGGTTTTTACTAATTTGCGAAAAATACTGTCCTGCTAAAATTACCGAAGCATGATATTTGCGCAGTTCGGAAAGAAAGCGTGCAATAATTGGATTTTCAATCGCCGCCACTTCATCAATTACAATAATTAAATGTTGATCAAACTTTTTTGCTTGAATGAGTAAGAAAAGTTGTTGCATCAAAAGTCCCGCAATGGTTTGCGTTACTTTATTACCCAGGCTCAGACGATTGAGAGAAAAAATCGTGAGAAAATTCTCCGCAATCACTGCGCTCAAATCGGCACCTTTGTCATTTTGATTAAATACCGGTACCATTTGCATTTCGTCAATGAAAATAATAATCGGCGCAATCGCATCTTTGTAAAACTGATTTTTGATTTCATTATAATCAGTTAGAAAGAAACGCGTTACGCTCACCGGCACTTTGCCCTCGGTAGCAGAAACTAAACGCGCGCGAAATTCAAGATCCGTCAGCAATTGACGCAAAGTCAAAAATGATAAATTGTCTTCCGCCAACAATAAATAAACACTAAACCGCAAAACTCTCGCAATTTGGCCATTATAACTATCGCCAAACAAACTTTCGAGCAAACTTAAAGTTAATTCTACGCTCACATTAATATCTTGCGCATTATTACGAAACAAATCCGTACTGCTACTCAGCGTGCGAAAATCGCAAACTCTTTGTTTAGTAATATCCGACAAATCATTTTTCAAATCATCGTGCGGATCTATCACTACAACTTTATATTTATCCGCGGCTTGGCGCATAATATCATGCACCAAAAGTGCAATTAATTTCGATTTGCCTGCCCCACTACTTCCTAATATCAAAGAATGTTTTTCAAAATCAAAATTCGCCGGATGCAAATAAAAATCATTTTTTGCGCAAGGATAAGTATCAACTTTTAATAATGCGTTACTCGCTTCAGAATTAAGAATGTCGAGCGCCTTATCAACTTTGAGATATTTAGGAAATTTTTTGTAAGTATAATTTTGATTTTTGCTAAAATCAATACTTAATAAAACCGTCGGAGCAAACAGACTCAGACGATAATTAATAATTTTCTGATCGGAAGTTTGTGTAGTTAAATTGCCATATCCTGACCACGCCGCTGTACCGTGCCGAAAAGTTAAAATTAATTCTGCAAAATTTAGATTGTGTTTGTTGAGCTGATGAGAAATCGTGACAAGATTGTGGCGATTGGTGTTCCAAAAAATTTTAGTACCATGGGTTAGCAATTCTAATTTTAGATTCGTAGCTTTGAGTAAAAATGAACTCGCCAAATTTATCGGCAAGGGTTTCGGCGTTACAATATAATAATGAAAAGTATTATACTTAGGGCGAACAACAATACGCCAAGTTTTGCGCCAACCAATTTGTTTCGTCACTTGAGCTAAAAACAATTGCCACATTTCGGGTGTAATATAATTCGAATCAAAAAAGATCTCATAAGAATAAGAACCATCTGCTGTTTCCGCATTATCACAACCCGACATACTATTATAATATCACATTTTTAATAAAAAAGCGAGTATAATAGAAGTATGATCTATACAGTAACTGTAAAACCTAATTCCAAAAAAGGTCCTCTTGTGATTGCAAATACCGACCGTGATTTAGTCGTGTACTTGCGCGAAAAGCCGATTGATGGCGAAGCGAATACCGCCTTGGTCAAAGTTCTCGCTCAGCACTTTCAAGTCGCCAAAAGCTGCGTCACGATTAAATCTGGCACTAACGGACGCAAGAAATTAATTCAGATTATCTAAATATTTTGCGATAATTTGTGTTATGATAGTAATAAGCGAGTTATATTAAGCTGTTTATTGGAGGTAAGGTGAAGATAAAAAGTATTTATATTGGCGGGTGGTTCCAGCGCACGACGTTGCAGCTTTCGGAACTCTATGACTTTTTACGGGACGGGGCTTCGCAATTAGGCTTGGATGCCGAAAAATTAGCCAGTTTGCGGGACAATCTGCGTCTTGATAGTATTGAATATGGTGTAGCCAACGAAGAATTCGTCACTTTTACCACCGAAGAGCATGTCAAAGTGCAATTGTTTGAAGATGGTCTTATGATGGTGAGTAGCGATCAAGTCAGCGAGCCTACCATGTTTGCTGATATTGAACGCGTGCGCGGATATTACGAAGAAAGACTTTCGCCCGCGATTAATTATTTATTTAGTTTGGGCGCGCCGGTTTTTAAAGAATTATCGCGCGTAGATACAATTTTACCTTACTTTATTGTTTGCGATAATGCCTCAAGCAAAAATATTTCTGAATTATTAGCCAAGACCGAACGTCAAAAATATTTTGAATTTGAAGGCAAAGATTACACTGTACTACGGGGTGACAAATATTATTTCATTAACAACAAAAAAGCTACCGATGCTAATATCGAACGATACATCGAAGAACAAGTCTTTACACGTGAGTTCAAAGGTCAGCTACATCGTTATCTTAATCTTCATCGTGCCATATGGGGCAAGATTGACCAAATCAGAAAACCCACTCGTCTCAGCGAAAGCGAAATTCTTCATGCCGCCACGAAATTAGAACGTTATGAAAAAACTGCCCTGCTCATCAAAGGCAGACTCAGCCAAATGGCTACATATGTTAATGTGCGCGAAGCGGGAATCAAAGACGATCAAGCGCTGGTGGATTTCTTAGCTATTTCTGGTTATCGTTATCCGGCTTTGGTTGGTACGCTCACTTATGTCCAATCTTTATGGGAAACTACCTATAATTATATTGTCTCCACCAAGAAATTAGTCGTTCGTGCCGAACAAGAACGTTTGGTAAACTTCGTCAGTCATTTGATGTTGCCACTATGCGCTTTAGTGGTAGTAAGTGTGCTAGGATTACTCTTTGGCACAGTACTTAAATTCAGTATCGACACGATTATTTATGCAGCTATTTTAATTATTGTCTGTCTCATTGGTATTCAAGTACGCAAGAATCGTTTAGAAATGAAAAAGTATCAAGTTTTAATTAAAGAAAATGAGGAGTAAAAAATGAAAAAACTTGCCATCGTCGGAGCGGTCATTGCTGCCGTTTTGGGACTGGGTTTAGAATCCGGCACCGCCCAAGCCACCAGCAACGACTTAAATAACACTGAAGTCTTCGACGTCGTCTCTAGCAACGACAATACTAGTCTCAAAATGGGCGCCAATCTCTTTTTGGCTGGCAATGATGTCATGGAAGAAACCACCGCTCGCGGCATTCTTTTTGTAGCTGGTAATATTGTTCAGCCCAAAACTAAATCTGAGTATGGCTTTATTTGCGGTAATGATATTGATTTGCAAAATACCAAAATCGAGAAAGACCTTTTCATTGCTGGTAATTCAATTACCATTGATCGAGGTGCAGAAATTGGTCGCGATGTATTTGCCGCCGGTAATCAAGTCGCGATACGTACAAATCTAAAAGGAAGTTTTTCTGCCACTGCCGACACAGTGAATTTGAATGATGTAAAAATTGATGGTGATGTGAATTTGTCCGTACGTAAGCTCACTCTCAGCGGCGAAAAAGTCGAAATTACCGGAAAATTAATTATCAATGCCGATGCCGAAATTGTTACTTCCGCCAAAGACGTTTCTTATCGAGAAATTGAAAAATATGAAGTCGTACGTGATGAAGATGCTCTTTCGGGTATGATTATTGGTCAGGCCGTAAGTATCGTTGGAATCTTTGTCGCCTTTGCTATTGTGCTGGCTATCTTCCCACGCGTTAACAAAAAAGTTGCTGCCGAAATTTCTGGTGCACAACTTATTCTCGATCTACTTATTGGTTTATGCGCCCTAGTTTTAATTCCAGTTGTTAGTATTCTATTGGTCTTTACGTTCTTTGCTGCTCCAGCCGGAATTATGTTGATTTTAGCATATTTAATCATGATCTTCTTAGCGCAAGGTTTTACTGGTTTGTGGTTGGGTAAGCTAATTATGGAAAGCGCTCTCAGTCGCGAAGCTAACAAATATCTCGAAGCCTTAATCGGTATTATTATTCTGGGTCTAGCATCCATGATTCCAATGGTGGGTGGCTGGATTGGTTTCTTCTCACTCATTCTCGGCTTAGGTTTGATTATTCAAAGCATCCGTCGCAAGCCTGTCGAAAAGAAATTTAACTTTGGTCCCTATGACGACACCGAAACTGTAGAAGCAAAAGTCGTTAAGTCGAAGTCCAAAACTAGCAAAACTTCTCCTTCCACTCGCAAAACTACTACGCGTAAATCTAAAACTCCTAAGGCGAACTAAGAATGCACGAAAGCTGGAAAAATTTTCTGGATGCCGAATTCCATAAGCCCTACTTTCAAGAATTAAATCAGTTTTTGCACGAAGCTTATGAAACCACCCAAGTTTTTCCAGCTAAAGCGCAAGTTTTCCGCGCGTTTATGGGCGACCTAAACGCCGTCAAGGTTGTAATCCTCGGTCAAGATCCTTATCATACTCCGGGCGCAGCGCATGGTTTAGCTTTTTCGGTACCGGATTCGCAACCGATTCCACCGTCGCTAGTTAATATATATAAAGAAATCGATCAGGAATATGGTAGCCACGCTAACCAAACGGGGAATCTCAAAGCTTGGCAAGAGCAAGGCGTATTATTATTAAATAATGTTTTGACCGTAGAGGCGCATCGCGCAGGGTCACACCGCGGCAAAGGTTGGGAGACTTTTACCGAAGCCACGGTGAGATATCTTAATGATCAATGCGAACATCTAGTTTTTCTACTTTGGGGACGTGATGCTCGTAGTAAGAAAAGTTTAATTGATACTAGTAAACATTTAGTATTGGAATCGGCGCATCCATCGCCACTTTCGGCTTATAGCGGTTTCTTTGGTAACGGGCATTTTCTGAAAACCAATGAATATTTACGCGCACATAATCTTACCGAAATCAAATGGTAAGTTTTGAATTATAAAAACACACAAATAAAAAGATTTTTGCATTTTTAAACGTGGCTATGCTTGTTATTTTGAAAAAAATTTTGTTATACTTTCGCCAGAATTAAAAATAATCAGGAGGAAGTATGTCGAAAAGACAAAATTTCAAAAAATCTAACTGCCACTACGGTACATGGAGTAAACTTGGCTGTGCGCTAGCTTTGACTATCAGCACGGCCGGAGGCTTCTGTGCAAAAGTGCCCTCGGTATCAGCGATTGCAGCGTCTGACTGTACCGATATAGAATTTATTTTTGCGCGTGGTTCGGGTGAAGCCTTGGATCAGAATACTAACTTTGCTGGCACTGCCGGATCTTTAGATGCTAATTCCAATACTAACGCGGCAGCTTGGCAACGCAGTATCGAAAAAGCCACTCAAGATATTGATTTAAGTAAAAGTTTTTACAATTTAGGTTCGCGTCGCTATCAGGGTTATCAATATCCTGCAATTTCTTTGGGCGAAAATTTAGATGGTTATGTTGATATGGTCGGTGCTTATGTTTCGGGCGGAAATGTGGGCCGATTTGCAAACAGTGTAGAACAAGGACGTCAAGAGCTAATTTATCATATGATTGATGTGATGCAGAGTTGTCCAAATACAAAATTTGTTTTGGGCGGTTATTCACAAGGCGCCATGGTGATAACCAAGACTTTAAATCAATTATATGCTGATCGTATTCTCTACGTCGCCACTTTTGGCGACCCAAAATTATATTTGCCCGAGGGCGAATATAAGATTTCTAATCCTTTCAAGGTTCCGGATGCTTGTCGTGGCGAAAATCTTTCCGATTACCGTGCATATGTGCCAGATTGTTGGGCTTATGAGGGTATATTAGGCAGCGTTCGACCTTATCAGCCCGAAGCGTATTTGGGCAAAATGGGGACTTGGTGTAATGATTCCGATATTATGTGTAGCTCAGGAATAAATATTGATGATCATTCTTCGTATATTTCTACAGATTTATATAGTAACGCCGCACAAGCCATTCGTGAAAAACTCAAAAAAGTTTATCCCGAAAAAGTAGCAGCTAATAAAGAAGGCGATCGTAACTTGCATGATTTAATTCTCCTGTTTGACATTACTGGTTCGATGGACCAATGGATTGATTATTACAAAAAGGAAGCTTTGCGCTTGGTGAAAGAAATTCATGAAAAAGGTGGTCGTGTTGCGCTTTATACTTATGGCGATATTGGTTCAAGAATGTTCCCGGCTCAAGTCTGTGATTTTGAATGCAGCACCGAAAATCTTGAACAGGCAATCGATCGTATTGAGGTGGGCGGAGGTGGTGATCCCAAAGAATCCATGTTGTCGGCCGCTATGTATGCCATGAATACAATGGATTGGACTTTTGGCGCTACCAAATCAATTGTTGCCTTAACGGATTCCGGATATCATAATCCTGATCGTGACGAAACTACGCAGCAAGATGTAGTCAAACGCAGTCTCGAAATTGATCCGGTCAATATCTATGTTCTCACTACCGCAAAAACCGCTAGCGATTACCAAAAACTTACTCAAGCCACGGGCGGTGCAGTTTATGCGATTGATAAGGGTGAAGAAAATATGAAACTATCTAGTGAGCAAATTTTCCGACGCCCGGTTGCGAAATTAATTTTGCCTGAATATTATGGCGAAGTTGACGAAACTTTTACTTTTGATGCTGGCGATTCTTATGGTTTTGGTGAAGAAGCTTTAAAATTTGATTGGGATTTGGATGGTGATGGAGTTTTTGAGTTAATTAATGCCGGAGCCAAAGTCACTACCAGCTATGACGCTCCGACCGAACATTTTATGCAAGTGCGAACTTACGACGAGCTTAGCAGTAGTACCATGTCCGCCAAAGTAACGGCGGTCTCGCGTGTAGAACAGAAAACTTTGCCCAAGATTACTACTTTGTCTGCCAAACGTCTGGAAGGTGAAAAAGTAGAAGTCAAATTCCGTAGTACGGGCGAAAAAGCTCTCCTCGCAGTCAACGATACGGTTTTGGGCTTTGTAGAAGCCAAGAGCGGAGAAAATCAGTTGACACTTGATGAACTTCCTCAAGAATCGGAAATTCGTCTGGTACCTTTCGCAGCTTCAGGCTTGCGCGGCGCTGCCAAAAGTGTCGTAGTGGGAGCTGAAGTGGGCGATGAATCTGACAATAATGATGATGACAATAACGATGACCCGAATCATGAAAAAGAAGATCAGCCCAGCGGCGACAATAAAGACGATCGCCCAAGTACGCAACCTGACGGCGATAACAATAAAGACGATCATCCTAATACGGATTCAAAAGATGATGTTAAACTGCCTCCGTTAAATCATAATACGGGTGATAAAAAATATCCCCTGGTCTCTAAACCAAAAGACGTAGTAGATTCTGCGCTTGCTGTCTTAGAAAAAGAAAAAGCAAAACCTGTGATTCCTAAAGCGCCGGACACAGGAGTACGTAGTCGTAAGAACACGGCAAATAATTAGTTACGCTCGCGACGATGGGAGCTGAGGTGCCAATGATCACCATATTCGCACTTATAAACCGTCAAATCTGGCGCATGGTGGTCATACTGGGCTACCAAAGCCGCAGCCTCAGCTTCTTCTCGCGTGGCGTAACACACTTTCTGGTGCTCACCTACCCAACATTTGGGCGGATCGTACTCATAACTAATTATTTTCTTCACCCCGATATTATACCAGAATTATCAATCAAAAGCAACTCGCTGGCAGTTTTTAGTGTATTTACTATAGAATCCGCAGCCCTCGAAAGCCTAAATGTTGTAATTTCTACAACATTTTTCTCCAGAATCAGAGCACTAATTACTTTAGCGCGGGGAATTAAGTAGTCTCACCAATCAACTGCAAAATCCAACAGAAAGTTCTAGCATTATTAAAATGCATGTGCTATAATAATCATAAGTTAAACAGGTGGTTGGGTGAGCAAACTAGCAGAGTATTTAAATCGGCATACTATTGGTAATGTCTTTGATCGTTCATCAGTACGGGAAGCTTATGCGACTGACCGTTCGATTTTGAAGATCCTGCCAAGATTAGTAGCTATACCAGAGAGCACGGATGATATCCGGCGGCTGCTGCGCTTTGCTGATCAATTAGCCAATCGAGATTTTGATTTACCTGTTACCGTGCGTGGTACTGGCTTGGATAAGACCGGCGCCAGCATCGGCGAGGGCATGCTAATTTCGATGGAAAAACTTTGCCACATTGAAGAAATTGATTTGCGTGGTCGGTTAGTGAGGGTGCAGCCGGGTATGAAGCTGGGTGATCTCAATGAAGCTTTGCGTTTGCAGGGAGTATGGCTACCGGTCGATTATAATCCTCAGGCTACGATCGGTGGTTTAATTGCAAATTGCACTAGTGATGATGCGTCCAATAAATACGGTGGCATCTACCGCTATGTGGATCGTGCTGAAATTGTTCTGGCAAATGGCGATTTGGTACAAGTCGGGCCAATTGGTCTACATACTGCCGAAGTCAAAGCTAATGAAGATAATTCCGAGGGCATACTGTACCGCAAAATTAGTAAAGTATTAGATAAATATGATGACGCGATTATGGATCGCTTAATGCGGCCTTTCGATGCGGCGGGCTACGCTAATATTACTAAAGTTCGCGAGCAACATACTGTGAATCTATTACCGCTCTTTTTTGCCTCGCAAGGTACTTTGGGCGTGATTTCCGATGTGATTTTGCATGTCGAGCCGATTCCGCCGGAATCTCGACGCTTATTAGTTTCATTTCATGATCTCAAATCAGCGCAGCGCTTCTTAAACTTCGTTTGTGATTTAGAGCCAGCTACAGTACGAATTTGCGATCTGAAGATTATTGAAGATGCCGCCGAGCTCGGTAAGAAGCCCGATCTTTTCGTGCGTAAAATTGGTCGTGGTTTGCTTGTGGTGATAGATTTTGGTTATGGTAATCTCCGCACTAACCGTAGAATCAAACGTTGTCTAGAGGCTTTGCCGGAGGGAACGTTCTATGTCGAAGAAACTCCAGAAAACCAATCCGCGTTCCAGTGTGTCGATAACGCTATTTTGACCTACCTCAACAGTGATGGTCAAGGCGAACGTATGCCGATTTTGGACGATATTTTCATACCCAGTATGCATTTTAGTGATTTTTGGGACGGCCTGAGGGAGCTCGAACAAACTCTCAATCTAGATTTGCCCGTGTTTGGTTCTTTTGCTACTTCTAATTATTATGTACGCCCCAGTTTGGACTGTCGCTCGCTTGAAGACCGCAAGAAAATGGTGGAATTTATCCGGCTTTATACTAAGCTGATCGAATCTTGCCAAGGCTCACTCACCGGCAACGGACCCGAGGGCAGGGTAAAGGCTCTCCTCAGCCCCAAGACGGTAAATGCCAATGATCGCGAATTGTATTTAAGCATCAAAGAAGCTTTTGATCCGCATAATATCATGAACCCCAAAGTAAAACTAGGTGCAGACCCCAAAGACACGCTGCGTCACTTACGTACCGACGAATTGCGCGGCGTCGCCACGATCTAACTAAATATATATTGAGGTACGGTACTCACGGCCTCAACGTGTCGCTCCAGAAAGAAGTCGAATTGTGTTTTTAATAATATACGAGACTGTTATTTAGGCTTACTTAAACAATTTAGAACAACCACATAATTTGAGGTAGTTATCTACATT
>CAYUHY010000014.1:0-20633 GCA_964444615.1 uncultured Candidatus Saccharibacteria bacterium
TCTTTTGCGTTGCATCACGCCCTCCTTTTTGTGGATTTTATGTATATATACTTTTTGGGCGTCAGTTAATTATATCTAAAAGTAATAGAGGTGATATAAAAACGACACCGCAAGGGTGTTCAGCCTAAATCAATCTTGCAAAGCGTTAACCACTTGTCAATTTTGAACTTGCGATGTCGTATATCATCGACAAGTTGGCAAAGATATTTATTAAAAACATCTAAACGCTTTGAATTTGATTAATTTATGCTGAACACTTTTTATTATACACTAATTTTTCTTTTTCGTGTAAAAAAATCAGATTTTTTACACTGGAATTCTATCTTCTTTATGGCAGCGAAGCGTCAATAATAAATCATGGCATAGTTCATCAAAAAAGAAGCCCTCACGCTAAGCACCTTCTGCGCCCTGCGAGGACCTCGATAACTATATTTTATCAACTCAATGCTTTAATGTCAATTTTTGTTTTATATAATATGAGTCGCCATCTCGTAATATATATATATATATATATAAGCTTGGGCGCATAGCATGAATCAATGATTTGCTATGATTTTGCGTTTTTTCGCGAAAAGTGCTTGACGTTATTTCGTTTCTTTGGTAATATTAAATTAGGTTTTGTTTTTACCGTCTATGACAATGATAGAAATATCATTCCCTACGACGGTAATTTTTTGTTGATTAGAAGGTTCTCCGGGACTTTCATCGAGCAGACAATTAATCAACTTACGGATTTTGAGTAGGAATTTTCTTATCATATTATGATCCTTTTGATTTTAACCCAAAATAACATCCCCACACCTCTACATCAGAAGACCGTTTGATTAAATAAAGGTCAAGCCGCCCAAGCTCTTCGCCATTGTATTACATTTGTCAAGCAAATAACAAGCACTAGCATGATATTTTTGGGCATTTTCCTGTTGATGTAATTTCAATCCGTGAGAAAAAACAAAAAAGTCGAAAAAAGTAGTTGACATTAGGTTTATGGTTTACTATAATAGAGTAAAAGAAGATCATAAACAAAAAGGACAAAAATTAAAAATGAACCTAAATAAACATTCAAAGGTCAGGACCGTTGGTTTATCTAGCTCCCTAGCGCTTTTGGCGTTGTTGGGGTTAGCGGTTTTCTGTCCATCAGCTTACGATAGCTCAGCTAATGCAGCCGATGTTACTGAAAATAAAACTTTTGAAATTGATTTCGTGTTGCAGAAAACGGCTTCTGCGACTTTTACGATTGACTTTTTGCTGGCGCAGCAATTGTCAATCTCTTTGAGCGATAATATCAACACTCCGAGCGTTACTGTGCAGCCAGTTTCAAGTTCTGCTGTTACGCAAACTTCTCAAGCCGATTTTTCTGTATCTACCAACTCTACTAAAGGTCTAGGTGTGTTCGTTTATGCAGATGGAGATAATAACCTAAAAGGTACGAATAGTAGTAACACGATTCCGTCTATTACGGCAGATTCTACTCTAACAAATATGCCCGCAAACCGTTGGGGTTATGCTTTGGAGGAAGGTACACCTAATGCTCAGAATTTGACTTATACCCCAGTACAAGCTAGTAAAGGCAACGCGCTAAAATCAACTAGCGGTGTCACCGATAATAAAGCTTATCGTCTAGCTTTTGGCGCCAAAGTAGATATGAATCAAGCTCCTGATACTTATACTAAGACGATGAATATTCAGGTAATTCCAAATGGTTCTCAGACCACTGCGATCGGTGAGGCAGGTGACATGCTTAGAACCATGCAAGAGCAAAATACTGACCACATTGAAACGGATAGCAACATTCTCGATATCGTAGCCAAGTAGTTTATGATCAAAGTTAGCCTCATTACGGGGCTAACTTTTTTTGTGGGATAGATTTCGCAAAACTCCGCAAACAAGTACAGAAGAATATCACACGATTCGAGCAGAGCGTTCAAGGTGAACGGTTTTATGTTATAATGATGAAAAGGATTTTGTGATGGCCATAATTGATAACGAAAAGCAGACTCTAGGACAGGCATTAAAAAATTCTCTGCCTCATGCAAAAGCCGTGGCAGCTTCTCAGGTAAATCTGGATAAGTCTGAAACTGTAGTCAAACAGAGATGTCAAGTTGCAAAGACAGGCAATACCCAAGCTGCCGATAATAATCCGGCAACACAAATCCAACAGAAGCCATTGCTTGATGCAACGCCCGATCCGTTTAAAATCTTTGTGCGCATACTTTGTGAACTTTATGCGGAAGCGGATGGCGAAAAAGTAAAAAGTCCGCGCGATATTAGTAACGGGAGATTTTCTAACCTTGCTTATCAACTCGATGCAATTAAACAAGGTTTAGAATGTATCAAAAAGAATAATGGTGTTATAATTGCTGACGTGGTAGGTTTGGGCAAATCTGTGATTGCTTCAGCGCTAGCGTATAATCTGAATATGCCGAGGACAATAATTATTACACCTCCACATCTCAAACGGCAATGGCACGATTATGTGGCGGATTTCCAAATCCACAATGCAATCGTGACAAGTGCTGGTAAAATTGAAACCTTACATGCAAAATATGCAAAATCGGCTAGTGAAACTCTTTACATTATCGACGAAGCACATCGCTATCGTAATGAAGATACAGATACTTATACTTATCTGCACCAACTGACACGGTCTAACCCTAATAATAAAGTAATTTTACTAACGGCTACGCCATATAATAATCATCCGCGCGATGTTTATGCGATGATAAAGTTATTCCAAACGCCGAGTCGGTCAACGATCAATGTTGTAGATAATCTAGGTTTGCGCTTTGCGAATTTAATTGCGGAATATAATAAATTAGAAAAAGCTGGCAAGCGACAGATGACTGCCGAAATTAAAAGAGAGTTGCAAGAATTAGCCAAAAATATGCGAACAATGATTGAGCCGGTAGTGATACGGCGCTCGCGGATTGACCTTGCAGAAATTAAAACTTATGCACAAGATCTAAAACAGCAGAAAATTAGTTTTCCAAAAGTACATGATCCAGAAATAATTTCTTATGAATTAGGGGCTTTGTCGGAACTTTATCGGGATACGCTAAAAAAGATTGGTACTGATACATTTACCGGAGCAAAATACAAACCTTTGACGTATTTAGTGAATCCAGAAGCTTTTACGAAAACTTATCAAAGTATTTTTAATTTTAATCTCACGCAGCAATTAAACATGGCCAAGCTGGCGCGAAGATTGTTCGTGATGCGTTTTGAAAGTTCGAAATACGCTTTTCGGGCGACACTAGAAAACATGAGTAAATCTCTCGAATCTACGATTCGGTGGTGGGATGAGCATGCAGTGGTGCCGATTTCTGATCAGCTGAATCGATTAGATCCGGATAAGCTGACCGACGTTGAAGATATTGAAGATTTGATGAACGATTTAGATGATGGTGAATTGCTTGATGATGTGAAGAAAAAAGGTCTCGCTATACCGCGCGATATGTTCAAGCCGGAATTTATTGCAGACGTAAAAGCTGATCTGCTCCTTCTGCAAAAAATTAAAGCTATGTGGTTCCCGAGTAAAGAAATCGGCTTAGATCCGAAGCAAGAAAAAATTGAGGCGCAAGTGAGTAAATTATTAAAAGCTCAGCCTGAGCGCAAAGTTGTGATTTTTACTTCTTTCGCGGATACTGCTAAGTATGTAGCCGCGCAATTCAAAAAACATGGTCTAGAGCGAACATTATTATATACTGGCGCTAGTACTAGTAATCTAAAAACTACAGTGGCGGCAAACTTTGACGCTTCATATCCCCTCACCAAACAAAAAAATGATTATGATATTATTATTGCGACGGATGCTTTGTCGGAAGGTTTTAATTTACATCGTGCGGGTGTAATTATAAATTATGATATTCCCTACAATCCTACGCGAGTAATTCAGCGGGTAGGGCGCATCAATCGCATTAACAAAAAGATGTTTGAAGAATTATTTATTTATAACTTTTTTCCAACTGTGATTGGTGAAGACGTGGTGAATATCAAAGGAATATCGAGTTTGAAAATGTTGCTGATTAATAGCGTGGTAGGAAGTGATACGAAAACTTTGACGGCCGACGAGAGTTTAGAAAGTTATTTTACACGCCAATATCGCGAAGCGGATCAAGATAATGCAGAGCGATCGTGGGATAATGAGTATAGAAACATTTATAATTCGCTAAAACAGAATCAAAAATTGTTGGAAGAAGTCAAAAATATTCCCGAGCGTGCTAAAATTGTGCGCAAAAATTCGGCTGGGCTGGCGGTGGCTTTTGCTAAACGTGGTAATGGCGCATTGTTTGTAATCGCAAAACCCGGAAAGCGGACGGCTTCGATAGCGCCACCAGAAGATGCGCTGAAATATTTCCAAGCGGAAGCTAAAGAAAAAGCCGAAGCGGCGGATCCAGAACTAGAGACAAAGTTTGAAATTTTGCAAAAAGAAATTAACAAGCCTTTTGAACTGCCGAGGATGATCGGAAAACGCGGTAAAGCATTGGATATCGTGGAAGCTTTGCGTGATGCCTACGCTCCGGAAGTAGAATATTTGTCGGATTTGTATGATACGATTAGAAAATATGATGATTTAAGTGATGGAGAGTTGCAAGTTATTACAAAGTTAAAATTAACCGACATCGAAAAAGCGGTGATGGCCTTGAAAGAAAAACTGCCGCCCTATTACTTAAAAAATATCCGCAAAAAAGTTGAAGCTGTGGAGGGTGCGAGAGAGACAATAATGTTTACCGAGGATTTACGAAAATGACTAAGATTCTGAGTTCACCATTTGATCGAGAGAGTTTTATTGATTTTGTGGAGAATTTTTTGCCGGACTTTGAACGCGATGAGCATCCGGTAAGCACCAAAGGTATTTTGAAGCAAGCTACGCAAATTGGTTACAGTGAAATTTGTAATTTGGCGGTTTTTGAAATTAAAATTGACGCAGCTGATGCAGAAAAACGAATTGCGATTACCCAAAATGCTTTTAAAATGTTGCGACAGCATCGGATTCGGAATGCTTTGATTGCTTTTCATTATGAAGCAGAAAATTGGCGTTTGTCGCTCTTGACGTCAACTTTAGAAATTAAAGACGGTAAAATAGTAAGCAAGTCTAGTAATCCGCGACGGTTTTCGTATTTGTTGGGCGAAAATGCAAAAATTAAAACACCGCGCAAGTTGTTAATTAAGCAGGGTCCAGTAAGTGATCTAAAAGATTTGCAAAAACGTTTCTCGGTAGACATTGTCAATAAAGAATTTTATAATGCCGTGGCGGGCTGTTTTATGGATTTAGTTGGCGGCGAGCGCGGTGAGGGGAGAAAGAAAAAGAAATACCAAGCGCAGTTACAACTTCCCGGTGCGGATAAAAGAGAATTGCAAGAATTTTCAGTGCGCTTAATTGGACGAATCATGTTTTGTTGGTTCCTTAAAGAAAAGAAAAGTTTGAGCGGCGATTCGTTAATGCCGAGTGAATTATTGTCGTTAGAAGCAATTTCTAAAAATGCGGATTATTATCATAATGTTTTGGAACCGTTGTTTTTTGGCTGCCTGAATACACAAGTGAGTAGGCGCACGGAAAATTTGCAGGCGTGGCCTTTTAACCAGATTCCGTATCTAAATGGCGGCTTGTTTGCGCCGCAGCCTACGGATTATTATAAAAAAGAGCCAGATGAATCGGTGCGACTTCCGGATGAATGGTTTGTAAAACTTTTTACTTTATTAAATCAATACAATTTCACGGTGGATGAAAACACTAGTTTTGATATTGACCTTTCGATTGATCCGGAAATGTTGGGAAGAATTTTTGAAAACTTGTTGGCAGAAATTAATCCGGAAACTGGCAAAACCGCACGCAAAGCCACTGGTAGTTTTTACACGCCTCGAGAAATCGTAGAATACATGGTGGATAATTCGCTTTTTGAATTTCTGAGTTCTAAGACGACGATTGCGCCCAAAACATTGCGCGCCTTGATTAGTTATGGTGAAGAGAATGCGACACTGGATGATGCAGCGAGAGATGAAATTGTGAGTGTATTGGCGGATTTGGCAATTTTGGATCCGGCGTGTGGGTCAGGTGCATTTCCGATGGGAATTTTGCAAAAAGTGTTTTATATTTTGCAACAAGTTGACCCAGAAGGACGTAGATGGTATGAAAAACAAATTGCCAACATACCATCAGAAGAATTGAAAAAAGATCTGCAGAGCAAGTTTGAAGGTGGTAATTATGATTATATTCGCAAACTCGGAATTATTAGACAGAGTATTTTTGGCGTTGATATTCAGACGATAGCGACGGAAATCGCGAAGTTGCGTTGCTTCTTGACTTTAGTAATTGAAGAACAAGTGGACGACACGAAAGATAATCGCGGTATACATCCATTACCAAATTTGGATTTTAAATTTGTGGCGGCTAATTCCCTTGTAGGTTTGCCGGGAAACAAAATTAAGAATGCAAATATTTTTGACGGCAAAGAACATATTGCGGCTTTGAAAAAGATTCGTAATGAATATTTTACGGCAGACGAAAAGGAACGGATATTTCTACGTGCGAATTTTGCAGAGTTGCAAAATGAAATGTTTAAGTTGCGTTTGCAAAATGGCGGCGCAACGTCCGACAAATATAACGCGCTGACCGAATGGAATCCTTTTAGTAATAAACCGGTGCCGTGGTTTGATAGTGAATGGATGTTTGGTGTTAAAGATTTTGATATTGTAATTGGCAATCCGCCGTATGTGGATTATCGAAATATCACCGACGAGTCGATCAAAGCGGATTACGAAATAGCGCAAGCTTCGAAAATGATTAACTTGTATAATTATTTCTACGAGCTGGGACTTAATTTGCTAAAAACGGACGGAGTGTTGTGTTATATTTCGCCGCAACAATATTTGGTGCTCGAAAATTGTAAGGGCGTGCGTGATTTGATTCGGAAATATCATTTGGTGTTTTTGGCGGACTTTTCGATGGCGGAAGTTTTTGAAGCGGGGACTTATCCGTTTGTAACATTAATTAAAAAGAATCAAGAGCGCGGGCAGGCAGTTTTTAGGGAATACGACCAAATTAAAAATTTTGATAGTTTTGTGCGGCAAATGGCAATAAAAAATCCGATTCCCGAACCCGTGAATATTAGTAAATATGGCGCAATTTTGCAAAAAATTGAGACTGGTCACACACTCGCAGATGTGGTAGCAAAAAGTAATTCGATTTTTGTGGCTTCTTCGGCTACGCAGGAACGTTTGCCGAGTGGTGAAGGTGAATATCAGTTCTTAGAAGCGAGTAATATTTTTGACTACAAGATTAAAGATATCAAAGTGTCGATTAATTGGACAACGAATTATTCAGCGAATTCGCGCACCAAACAAAGTCAAACTGTGATTTATACTAGTAGAATGACGTCAAAAATTCGGGCGGTTTTGGTGGATAACCAAAAAACAAAATTTCTCGGTGGTAAAGTAAATGTAATCGTACCAGAGAATAATGGCGAAATAATTACCGCGTTGCTAAATTCTAAAGTAGTAAACTTTTGGTTTCGGGAAAATTTCACGATGACGCACATGCAAGGTGGAGCTTTGCCGATTAATGCTGATGATTTAAGAAAAATTCCCGTACCGGAGTTCAATGGACCGCAATATGAAAAAGTTAACACTTTAGCACAAAAAGCTTGCAGTACGAAGGGCGAGGAAAAAGTGGTGCAAGAGCTAGAAGAAGCAATTGCGGATTGGTATGATCTCGATAGTGAAGCGCGCGAGATCGTACTGGCGAGTGAATTTTGATGGCTAGGCAGAATTATTGGTACTGGAGGATGAGTTTTGATGTTTTGCAAGATCTTTGACTCGTTCGGATCATTGTGAATTTTGATGTTTTTGTGGGATTATTGGTACCTAGGAGTGAGTTTTGATGTTTAGGCTTGTTGCCTCCTTTGGGCTATCGTCTGAGCGAGGATAAAAAAAGCTCCACCAGCTGGTGAAGTATTTTCTGTGGTACACCCGGAGGGGCTCGAACCCACGACCTGCTGTTCCGAAGACAGCCGCTCTAATCCGCTGAGCTACGGGTGCACATGATATTTTACTTTCTAAGTATATCATAAAATTTCCTATCTTACTATAGGGATTAAGAGCTACGGCTGAGTTAGACTGCTCATAGTTAATGTTGTAAAAATTATAACATTTTATAAAGAGATCCGTGCAAGATTGTGCAGTAAAATCTCAAAAGATAAGAATTAGCGGTCGTAGCCGACAACATCGACCTTGCGGGGCATAATTAAGGCAGCGACGAAGTAAGCGATAATTCCCGTACCAACGCAAGCGACAAACAAAATCCAGGCTAGGCGGACGATGGTAGGATCGATATCTAGAAACTCGGCGATACCACCGCAAACGCCATCAATTTTACGACCATCGTCAATTTTATATAATCTTTTTGATCTAGGCATGAAATTCCTTTGCTTAATACTACTATTTTACATTATTTTCTAATAATTGCAAGTTTTCGCCCAGAGTGTGGTATAATGATAGGAACGGGGTTTGGCGCAGTGGTAGCGCGTACGTCTGGGGGACGTAAGGTCGCCAGTTCGATCCTGGTAGCCCCGACCAAATTAAAAAGTCTGTGATTTTTATAGGATACCAGGTGAGAACTCTGCACCCAGTGCAGCAGTTCGAAACGCGGGAGCGGCTGTAGCCTAAAAGGAAGTTTTACTTGTTTTTAGAGCGCTACGACTGTGGGAATAAAATTGCATAGCAATTTTATGATACCTGGTAGCCCCGACCATGTAGACAGATTGATATTTTGATAACGGAGGTAAAATGCAACTAACTAAGCTAGAGCACTCAGGAATTATTCTGGATAAGGATGGCAAGAAACTGGTTTTTGACCCGGTGGAGTTTGCGGCTACGCTGCCCGAGTTGCATGATGTAGTGGCAATAGTTATTACTCACGTCCATAGTGATCATTTGCAGCCCGAAAAAATTGCGGCTATGCTGGACTTAAATCCAAATGCGCAGGTATTTGCGCCGGCTGATGCTAGCGAAATACTGCCGAACGCAACTATTGTTGCAGGTGGCGACGAATTAGATGTTGAGGGTTTTAATTTGAAATTCTTTGGTAAAGACCATGCTTCAGTTTTGGCAGGAAAAGTTCCCTGTGCTAATATTGGGGTAGTAGTTAATGATCGCTTGACCAATCCCGGTGATTCGTTTGACTTATTAGATCTTAATGGTGCCGTAGAAGCGCTGCTTTTACCAGAAGTTGCACCGTGGACCAAAATGTCGGAAACTTTGGAATTTCTGAAGATCGCCAAGCCCAAATTTGCGGTGCCGATACACGATGCTTTACTATCCGAGATGGGCAAGAATATTTATGATAATCTCTTGCGCGCTGGATGTGCAGAAATTGGGGCAGAGTTCGTACCGCTGAGTATTGGTGAGAGCTTTGACATTTAGGAAATTTAATAACTAGCCGTAGAAATGCGGCTAGTTTTATTGCTAATCCTCTAACGAGAGAATTTACTTAGATTCGTCGGTAGGATGATCTTTTTCGCCGCCTTTGAGAATCTTCATGATAGCTTCTCGTTTCCAGGTAAAAATCCCAAGGATGATCACACCGATAATCGATACTGCCGCAACCAAGCCAATGTTGTTTTCGCCCAGACCAGCACCAATAAAATTGGTTACCACAATGGTGGGAAAACGCCCCAAAATCGCAATGATCATGAGTTTTTTGATAGATAACTTGGTCAGGCCAGCAATATAACAAACGACGTCGTCAGGAAAACCGGGCAAGAGAAAAATCGCAAACAAAATTAAGGATGCGCCCCGAGCATTGATAATAAAATCAAATTTGTCAATCGTGGGTTTCTTAAAAATCTTTTCTAATAATGGCCGGCCAAAACGTCGCGCGATCAAGAACACCAGCCAAAAACCGATAATACTGCCGATGGTAGTCCACAAAATTCCCCAGTGACCAAACAGGAATCCGCCTACCCCGCCTACGATTTGCCCGGGAATCGGAGCAACCACTGTTTGCAAGACTTGAAGCATGACATAGAAAAACGGTGCCCATAAACCAAAGTCATTCATCACTCGCACTAGCTCGTCCCGATTGGAGAGAAGCTGCATCAGCGGACCTTTCGCGAGAATATCCCACGCCAAATAGCCCAAGATTACCACCACTACGACCGCGATGGCAATAATTTTGATAATTGTTGCCGTAGAAATACGCTGCCGTACAGGTGATTCACCTACCGGCAAAGCATCAGGCTTAGGTTCCGTGGATTCAGTGGCGCGTTGCTCTAACTCGCGGACCTTATGTAGGACTTTGCCCACCCGGGTTTCGGATTGATCATCTTTGGTTGAGGATTTTTTACTTGGCATACTCGACCGCACGAGTCTCACGAATTACATTGACTTTGATAACGCCAGGATAGGACATAGTAGCTTCAATTTTATTAGCGATATCCCGTGCTAGCTTGAGCGCAGTCAAATCGTCAATCTGTTTTGGCTCGACTATTACCCGAATTTCCCGCCCTGCAGAAATAGCATAGGCCTTATCAATGCCAGGAAAACTAGTAGCGATGTTTTCTAGGTCGCGCATGCGTTCGGCAAAGTTTTCCGCGGAGATATTGCGAGCGCCCGGACGCGCAGCAGAAAGCGAGTCGACGATTTTGACGATGACTGCTTCAGGAGTAGTGGGTTCAATATCATCGTGATGCGCCGCCATAGCGTGTACAACTTCATCGGGCATACCGTATTTTTTGGCTAGCTCGGCACCGATTTCGGCATGTTTACCCTCGATTTTGTGCGTTACCGCCTTACCGATGTCGTGCAGGAGCGTGGCAGTCTTAGCGACACGCTTATTGGCGCCAATTTCTTCAGCAATCATGCCGGCGATGTGAGCCATTTCTACGGAATGTAAGAGAACATTTTGACCATAGCTGGTGCGGAATTTGAGTTCGCCTAAGAGATGGAGCAATTCGCGAGGGATACCCACTACGCCTACCTCTCGAGCAGCGTCTTCACCAGCACGGACTACTTCTTTTTCGATTTCGCGCTCAGCTTTGGCAACGGCATCCTCGATGGAACTAGGATTAATGCGCCCGTCTTTCATCAAGCGCTCGAGGGCATACCTTGCGACTTGGCGACGAATCGGATCAAAACTAGACAAAACCACCATGCCCGGCGTGTCATCCACCATAATATCTACCCCCGTAGCGCGCTGGAGAGCCTGGATATTACGACCCTCTTTGCCAATAATGCGGCCTTTCATGTCGTCATCAGGCAATTTTAGCGCCGTGATGGTACGGTCAGCGGTTACTTCCGAAGACATCCGCTCCATAGCCGTGAGCAGAATCGCTTGGGCGGTTTCATCAATTTCGTGCTTAATTTCCTTTTGCTCTTTTACAACTAGACCAGCAAGATCTTGCTTAATATCACGCTCGGTCATTTGCATTAATTTCTCGCGGGCAGCTTCTTTGGATAAGCCAGCAATCTTCTCTAGCTTTTCCTGTTGACGGGCGCGAATGTCTCTTACCTCAGTCTTGAGATCGTCGAGGTCTTTTTCTTGACGGGCGAGATGCTCGGTTTTCTTCTCTAACTGATCGAGCTTGTTGTCGAGATTTGTCTCACGTTCACTGAGGCGATTCTCGGTATTTTTCCATTCTTTGCGACGTTCTGTTTCTTCCTGTTGCGACTTAGCGGCCATATCAGCGGCATCACGCTTTGCTTTAGATACAATATCCGAAGCCTCATTTTTGGCTTTGCGGACCAGATCGTCGGCCTTAATTTTGCCACCGTTCTCGTTTTTCTTGTTGTACGCCCAAAGTCCACCAGCGCCCAACAAAACGCCGCCAACCAGGGCCACTATAATTAACAAAACTTCCATGTTTTCCTTCCTAATTGTTTGTGCCGATATTTTCCGTATATCAGCGGGGTAACAAATAAAATATAAATGATAAATTTCTGTACTAATTATAGCATAACTCGCCGCTTTGGAAAAGTAGGATTTAGAAAAAATTTAAGACGGAGTTTAGGGATTTTTGCAGTGTTTACACGGCTGTAGTTTTGATATGAAAATAGTGACGGGTGATGTTGGCGCAGGTTGGTGTTTCTAGGGTATTTAGCGATATTGGTACGGCAAAAGTTATGCTCATTAGCAGAGCTATGTCTCTATATTAGCACAAGTAGTTTAATTTGTCAAGAGTTTTTGCTTGAGGTTTTAGAATTAGGACTCTGGCTGGAGTTGGATGAGGGACTTTTTGACGGAATAGTAATATTGGCAGGACGCCCATAATCTGGGATAATAATTCGATGTTGCTGACCGTGGTGGTCGAAAAGTGGGATTTGAAGCTGATCTGCGAGGGCATTCACAACGGCCGCGCCGATCCTGAGACCCGTAAAGGATCCTGGTCCGGAGAAAAAGCTGATTTCGGTAAGATCAGTCCAATCGGCATGATTCTCTGTTAAATGCTGGTGAATGAATTCGAAAATTCCCTCAGCCAGCTCACGTCCTGATTCCCAGACATATTCGCGGCTGTCAAGGCGCAAGATGCAGCGATTGCTAGAGGTATCTAGGTACATTTTCATGATTGTTTGGCCTTGAGATTATAGCTTGCTTCGATAGTGGCGGCCTGGTGCGCCAATTCGACTTGTCGATTACCGTCTTCGGTCAGGCGAATCGTGAGCTGATATTTGGAAGCGGGTAGAAGAGATTGAACATCGCCACCCCATTCGATAACACTGACAGTGTTAGGAGAAGCGAGAGTCTCAGCGAGTTCGTCGCGCATTAATCCGGGATCGTCTAGACGATAAAAATCGTAGTGCACTAATTCGCTCTCTCGATGATCCTTGTCTAAGAAGCGATAACGTTTCGAAATTGTAAAACTTGGGCTGGTCACCGGTTCGGTAATACCGAGACCCTCTGCCAAGCCACGCGTAAAAGTAGTTTTGCCCGCGCCGACGTCGCCGATTAATTCAAAGACGGCCGGAAGCTGAATTTGGTCAGCAAAAAAGCGCCCCAAAGATAGCATCTCCGCTTCTGAATTAATCTGAATCATGTTTATATTATAACACATTTCTTGGAAAAAAGTTTGTTTTAGGGAGGGGATTCTTCAGCCTCAGCTAGAGCGGGAGAGTTGGCCTGGGGACGAAATCGACGCCAAGCTTGACGAATGCTGGGATAGCAAAGAAATAGCAGGACAGGCAGATATAATAAATAGAAATAGGTGTTTGCGGAGGGTAGCTCGAGGATAAAAGCTTTTTGTTCGCTCAAGAAATTTACGACCCAGATGTGCAAATCCAGAATCGAGACCGTAATCATAGCAACCAAATGAGCGAGGGGCGCGATGAAGCTTGTAATTCCGGTCAAGACCATCCCGAGCATAGCGTAAGGCAAGGTAGGAAGGATAATTAAGTTGGCGACTAGAGACAAGAAGGAAATAGTGCCGAAATTGTAAATCAAAATCGGAGCGCAGACTAGGCTCGTAGCGATGCTAGTAATGAGCATTGAGGCTAGCCAAGGAGGAGTTTTGCCGCCATAAAAGGCTTTTTGGAGGCGAGGACCCATGACCAAGATACCGAAAAATGAGGCGAACGATAATTGCCAACCTAGATTAAAGAAGTTCGTAGGCTCGATGAGCAGAGTAAGCATAGCGACGAAGCTAATCAGCCTGATAGGAGTGAGCTTGCGGCCAATGTAATCCATGAGCAGGGACAGGCTGGCGACCAAGGCGGCGCGCGTCATCGAGGGCGTAAAACCGACAATCAAGACGAAAAATAAGATCATCATCAAGGCAAACAACATGCCGGCAAAGCGTGAGATTTTACCAAAAATTTTCTTGGCAGCGCCGGTCAGAATCGCCAAATGCGCGCCCGAAGCGACCACGACATGAGTCATGCCAACGAGCTTCAGCGCGGTGGCAAAATCTTCTGGCAAGCCGGATTTCATACCCATGAGATAGCCAAGCCCGAGATCTACTTCGGGAGAGGGGATCCAGGCTCGGACGATGGTGGCGAACCATTTTTTGAAGCGCCCAAAGATATCTCCAGTTTCACTGCGATCGATGGAAGTGATTTTGGCACGCGTCATACTGCCGACAAAAGTGCCAAAACCAGCGCTAAGCTTACCCGTTAATTGCAGCGTGTCGGAGCGTTCTAATTCTGGTGCCGTACCGCTAATAGTAGCGTAAAATGTTCCAGTGAGGGGGATGGCTACTTCATTATTGAACTGGAGTTGGAGTTTTTGTAGTTTGACGGAGATTTTGCCGTTTTTGTTACTAGCATCTTCGGATAAATTGCCGATAATAGTCACGGTTTTACCGACGTATTGCGAGACTGCGATTTTGCTTTCTAGCTGGGGCGAGACATAGCAATTCCCCGCCACAAGACCGACTAGAAAAGAGGTGATAATTATGATTCTGCAAGCTTTGCGCCAGAAAAATGGTAAGCCGATTAGCATTGCAATTGCAACGAGCGAAGGAATGCCAAAATCACATTCTAGAACTTGACTAATAATGATGCCGGTAATTACACCCCAAACTAAGGCGTAAAAACACCAGGAGGGATGAAGTGCGGTGGTCAAAAATCTGCGCATGCCCCATAGTCTAGCACAAAATCAAGCTAAATAACAAGCACTAGCATGATAATTTTGCTAATTTTGTAAACTTGGAGGTGATTTAGGCTTGAGATCTATTGGTGTGCGAAAAAAATCGGCACTGATTTTGACCCTAAGATTTGTTCGTGTATGAAAACTTAGAGCTGCTTTAGGTTTAAGATTTGTTGGCGTGTAAAGTTTCGCGGTAAGCATTTAGACCTGCCGACCAACCCGCTTTGACACTGCGGCCAAGCTTTTGGAAAGGTTGCTTGATGACTCCGAGTAGCGCTCTGCAATGCGGTTGTACGGCGCGTAACATTTTTTCGCGCGTGGTAGCATCAGTGACGAATGGCGTTAGCTCATCGATCATAGTGACACCGCTGGACCAGGTAATAGTGGGGGCGAGCTCGTCAATCATTGCTGCTGGCAAAATTCGCTTAATAACAGGAGCGGGAGCAGAAGTTGCGGGAGTTGAGGCGGAGGCGGCAGTGCGAAAACGCCGTTCGGCAATTTTCGGCTCTAAACGCGATAGTTGCGCCAAAAGATTCGAAGCCACCAGGTCAATTTGCGCCTGAGTAGCTTGCAAATCAGTTAAGACAGCCTGGGCTTGATCCAGCTCGGCCAAAAGTGATTCACGGCTGCTGGAGGCGTATTTTTGCAAATCGAGGGTGGAGATGGTTGACAAAATATCGCTCAGGATGGTAAAATCCGGTTCCGGTATCAGTGGATCGCGAGCGGTTTGTGACAAACGAGCCCCAGAAGCGATTTTGGTAATTTCTGCTTGTACCACGGCGGATTCAGAGTTGGCATTAAGCTTTGAGGTCTTAGAGTGAGGAAACTTGGGGGTGTTAGACTGAGGGTGGACCATTTCCTCCAAGACGGCGCCATGATAGAACAAATCGTCTAGCTCGGCATCGCTCAAGGCGAATTCGTCTCGCTCCTCCAGGCCATCAAAAGCCTGCAAAAGGCTAGCAGCAGCGTCGCGAATGGTCGCCAGATCGACAACTGGGCGAGTCAAAACTTGTTCGGCATAATTGAGGGCCGCCTCGAGATCTAGAAAGCCCGCTTCGTAATCTTCCGCCCTGAGCCGGCGAATCTCGCCGATAGCTTCGGCCAAGGCCATGCGTGCCGCTTCCAATTCGCCAATATCGATAGGTAGGGGCGGTTGCGTTAAAATTTGCGCAGAGGCATGATCGGCATTAGCGACCAAACCCAACATAATTTCCTGCTCGTCCGTATCAGCGTCGGAGAGCTCCGGAACTTCGGAGAGGCGATCCGCAAAAGGCAATTCCAGCGGCAAAAGCTCCATCTGAGGCTGCTTAGTGGTGCGGGGGGATTTTTTGGTTTTGCGAGGTTTAGAAGTGGATGTTGAATCTGAGGCTATTGTGGAGGTTGATGCGGTAGTTTGAGACACCGATTGAGTAAGTGCTGGTGTGGCGCTGGTAGGTGTAGAGGTTGTTTTAGTGGATTGACTAGAGCTGGTGGTAGTGGTTCGAGAAGCTTTAGGAGCAAGGCTAGTCAGGGTAGGGGCTGGGCTGAGATGTTGGCTTTTTGTGTCTTCTGGAGTCTGTAATGCGGATTTGTGAGCTAATGTAGAGCGTGAAACATTGCTAGACGGTTCATCAATTACTTCTGGAGTGTTAATAGATGACTTAGAGGCAGAAGAGCGCTTGGTGGCAGATTTTTTGGTTCCCTTACGAAAAGGATTTTTAAGAAAACGGCTGGTTTTGCTGTCGATACGAAAATCTGCAGGCTCGAAATCATCCGCGAAATCAAAGAGTTCATCGACAAAATCATCGTCGCTCACCTCATCGAACGCAGCCATAATGGCAGCATCGATATCGGAAGTAGAAGCTTTTGGCGCTGCGGTGGTTTTGGCGGATTTAGAGCGTGAAGATTTTTTGCTAGTAGCTTTGGTTTTTTGATTGGTGGTTTTGGAATTTCGACTGGCTGGTGCGCGATTTTGGCTGGCTGCTTGGGAGGTTTCGCTAGCTGTGTCAGAATTTTCGAGATTACTTAAGAGATCCGCTTCAGTCAGGAAAATTTCGTCGTCTGCTAGGGCTTGATCTTGGTAATGATTGATGTCAGAGTTTGAGTTTTTGATGAGATTTTCATCAGAAGCTTCTGGATTTTTGGAGGTCGATTCTGGGATTTCGAGAGATGGTTCGTCTGGAGATGCAGGGTTTTCGGGAAGTTCTTGACTAGAAGATTCTAGATTTTCGGCGAATTCTTGGTCGGAAGGTTCCGCCGCCTGTAGCATATTCATGCTCTCTAAATATCCTTCTACATCAGACTCAAACTCGCATTTCTCGATTTCGAGATAGCTTTCTAATTCCGGGGGGATAGGGTCGTCTAGATTACTGTACAATTCGCATTTTTTGAGAGTGAATTGCTTGATCGGATTCGGAAAACCTGCCAAAATCGCCGCTTGCTGAGAAACATAGGTACCGCCGTCGACAGTAACGCTAAGATTTTGCTCAGAGCAATCGTTGATCCGGAAGACTTCGCCGCTGTGCGCGATGATTTTGGATTTACTAAAAGTCAGATTGCCGGTTCGCAGCTCGGCACCAACTGCGCCCTGCAGCCAAGCGCCCGTGATTTGCCAATCGCCATATCCGGAAGCTTCTAGAGCCGCGCCTTGAGTTTCGTCGGCAATGATATGAGCGGTTTTCTGTAGAATAATCTGCGGAGCATTCTTAGCTTCACCTTGCACTCCTGCGGCAATACAAATACCACTTTGGGCCATAATTTGCCCAGCAAAGTCAATCTTCACACCATAAGCTACGCCCAAGTTAGGTGAGATTATTATACCATAAGCATCCGGAGCGTACAAACTGATATCTTTGCCAATTGTAACGTTGGTGTAATCAGGTATGCCGGAGCTGATAGCGCCAAAAGCGCGGATAGCCATACTGCGCGGCCCCATGGCAAAAATCTTGCCGCGGCCAGTCAAAACCACCGTTCCACTCCGAATATCGAGCACTCTTGCCGCTGCTACAGTCTCCTCGGAAATAATGCTGAAGCCATTAAAATCAATTTTGACATCTGCGGTGATTAGGATATTTTCGGGCGCAATGATATTATCGCCCAAAGTAATTTGAGGAATTTTAGCCGCAAGAGCTTCTTTTAGCTCTTGATAAGTTTTGATATTATTGACATCGAAATTGACAAGTGGGGCAGAAATTTCTTCTTGATTTATTTGGTTTTGATGTTGTTTGGGGCGAGTGGAAGGTTTTTTTGGCACGCCAACAGACCGAGAGGTTTTCTCGGTAGGCTTCGGTGTGGTTTTGGTGGTCTTTTTTGGCTCAGTACTAGCCTTACGACCTCTTGGCATACCTACTTCCCCTTATTTTTGACTAATTAGCTAATAAAATGCCCACCTTATACTACCATTATATCACACTTAGCTCTAAAAGTCAATAATACTACACCTTTTCTGGCAGGATTCTGCGTTATTTTTAAGAAATATGTTGTAAAATTTACAACACTTTGGATCGGGTAGGGATAGGTTGGCAGGCGCGGTTTTTGCGCGGCAAGAAGTCGGTCTGGCAATTCGAGGAAGTTTTATTGCAGGTTTAGAAAATCTCTTCGGCGATAATTCCCCCGCCCAGGCAAATTTCACCGGAGTAAAGCACGGCAGACTGGCCGGCAGCCGGGCGCTTGATCGCTTCGGCAAAATGCAAGATGAGGTTATCGCCGCTAATTTCCGCCTGCACATCCAATAAGGGCGCGCGGTGGCGCAAACGTACTTGAAGCGGCTGAGCCGTGCTGAGATCAGCTAGACTGAGCTGATTGCGCAGATGTAGATCTTCCAGCTTGAGCGACGCAGACCAGAGCTGAGGGTGATTGAGATTTTTGGAGACGTAGACGCGATTAGTCGAGAGATCCTTTTTCACGACATAGTAGGGCAGGCCGCCGCCGAGGTAGAGACCGTGGCGCTGGCCGATGGTATAATAGATAGCGCCATCGTGATAGCCAAGGACTTGCTCGGATTCGATTTCGCGAATTTCCCCGGGCTTGGCTGCCAGGTATTCACGCAAAAAATCTTTCATGCCCACCTCACCGACGAAGCAGACGCCCATCGATTCTTTTTTGTGTGCAACGTCGAGATTATGCTGCTCGGCAATTTGCTTGACGGCAGGCTTCTGCAGATTACCGACGGGGAAAAGGGTGTGCGCAGTAGCCTCATCGCTCATGCGATAGAGGAAATAAGTCTGATCTTTATTGGCATCTTGCGCACGCAAAAGCCGCTGACCGTCGGTACGAGCGTAGTGCCCAGTGGCGATATAATCCGCGCCGCGGGATTTGGCCTGTTCGTAAAAAAGTTTGAATTTGATCAATTCGTTGCAGATCACGTCAGGGTTAGGCGTACGGCCTTTTTGGAACTCTGTCAACATGTAATCTACTACTTGCTGTTTATAATTCTGCTCAAAATCCCACACTTCAAAATCCAAATCCAGCTGCACCGCTACGCGCTTGGCATCGGCGAGATCTTCTGCCCAAGGGCATTTCATGCCGGGCAAATCTTGCGACCAATTTTTCATGTAGACACCAGTTACAGCATATCCTTGTGATTTTAGCAATAGCGCAGACACAGAAGAGTCTACTCCGCCAGACATTCCCAAGAAAACGCGTTTTTTGTCGAGGGATTTTGTGAGGTTGGCGAGTGGGTTTTTACTAATCTGGGAATTTAATGATTTGGCATTTGCGGTATTGTGGTCTATATTGCGTATGTTGTTATTTAAATTATGCATGTTGTATCCCCGGGATTTATAGGTGCTGCGATATCAGGCGTTCGTAAGTGTTGCATTCTCAGGTATTCGCGCGCAACTTCTTCATGGATGATCTTAGCGGCTGCGGTAATATTGGCGATAGTATTCGTGCTACCCAGAGAGATTCTCAGCGAGCCGGCGATTTCGGAGTCGGTGAGGCCAATGGCGGCTAAGACGTGGGATTTGCTGCCCTTGTTGGCGGCGCAGGCGGCGCCCGTAGAAACTAGCACCCCGCGTTGTTCTAATCGGTAAATTAAACGTTCGGCATCCAAACCAGGAAAACAGACCGGAAGAAAATTCGCTAACTGACGCTTGGGGTTGCCCAAGAAAATTGGCTCAGGGAATTTGCTACCCTGTGGAAAACTTGGTAGAGGTTTAGTATTGACTTCTCCACTACTTTGTGATATAATAGAGGGATAGGGTGCTGGATTCTGGTCCGGCACGGAGGACTTGGTTGGATTTTCTGGTAAGTTTTTGGTGTTTGGTAGTGGTTTCTGGGGGTTAGATAGCTCTCGCGGTAGTTGTGAGAGATTAGATAACTCTTGACGGATAATATCCGCCATTTTTTGATATTGCTTGCGATGGCTGGAGAGATGTGTTTTAGCTTCCCTGGCGGCGGCAGCAAAGCCAATCACACCGGGAACGTTTTCGGTACCGCTACGCAAACCGCGTTCTTGACCACCACCCACAGTAATTGGCTGAAGTTTCACATTATGACCGAGATAGAGCGCTCCGACGCCTTTGGGGCCGCCACATTTTGCGGCATTGATAGTAAGCAAATCCACCCCTAGACGCGCAACGTTAATATCGAGTAAACTGAGGGCTTGGGAGGCATCAGAGTGCAGATAAAGTGGGCGAGAATTGCCCGCCTGTAGGCGTTGCTGACGCGCCTGACGAATAATTTCGGCGATTTCTGCGAGCGGCTGGATAGTACCGAGCTCATTATTGGCGAGAGAAATAGAAACTAATTCGACTTGATCATCTAACTTTTTGCGAAAATCCGCAAGCTTGATAAGACCATTTTTGTCTACATCTATCAATTCGTATTCGTGCTGCTTGGCAGCGGCGAGCACTGCGGCGTGCTCAGTGCTGAGAGTGAGAACTTTACCAGAAGTAGCCGTAAACGCCAGATTGATCGACTCGGTAGCACCGGCAGTAATTACCAAATCTACGCCTTTCGCGCCGATGGTGTGGGCAATTTCGTTTTTCGCTTGCTCGTAAGCCTTGCGCACATGTTTGGCGGGGAGATAAGGGGCGGAAGGGTTAAAAAATAGCTCGTCAAAAAAAGGTGCCATAGCTTG
>CAYUHY010000015.1:0-19051 GCA_964444615.1 uncultured Candidatus Saccharibacteria bacterium
ATGATTAAACAGAGGTAATGGTTAGTTTGGGTAACATTATTTATTAGATAATGCGCCTTTTGCCCTATTTTAGGAATTTTTATTATATAATTATAGATATGAAATTATCAGAAGAACTATTGTGGCGTGGCTTTAGCGCCGAAACTACTATTAAAGACCCGTCTGAGCTGGATACTCGTGCTAGTAAGAAATTTTATTGGGGGGCTGACCCATCGGCAGATTCCCTGACGATTGGCAACCTCGCTGCTGGGATGATGTGCGCCTGTTTCGTGCGTCATGGCTATCAACCTTTTTTGTTGGCCGGTGGTGCCACTGGACAGATTGGCGACCCTAAAGATAACGGCGAACGTGACCTGAAATCTTTGGACGAGGTAGAACACAACAAAAAATGTATCGCGGCACAAATGCGCAATATCGTGCGCAGTGATGAGCTAGTGATGGTAGATAATTACGACTGGTTTAAACATATTAATTATTTGGATTTTTTGCGAGAAGTTGGCAAAAATTTCTCGATGACGCAATTATTGGACCGGCAATTTGTGCAAAATCGCATTGGTGAAGGTGGTAGCGGTATTTCTTATGCGGAGTTTTCTTATACTTTAATTCAGGGGTATGATTTCTTGCATCTTTATCGTGAATACGGAGTAGATTTGCAGCTCTGTGGCGCGGATCAGTTTGGGAACTGCTCAAGTGGTATTCATCTGATTAAACGTTTGGAAAATGCAACCGCCGATGCGTGGTCTACGCCTTTGATTATTGATCCGGTGACGGGACGTAAGTTTGGCAAGTCAGAGGGCAATGCGATTTGGTTGGATGCGAAGAAGACCTCGATTTTTGACTTTTACCAATTTTGGCTAAATCAACCGGATACGGCAGTAGAATATTTGCTGAAAATCTATACAACTTACGAAAAACCTGAGGTTGACGCAATTTTGGCAGAACAGGCTGAACATCCAGAGCGCCGAGCCGCCCAAAAAGCTTTGGCTTGGGGTGCTACGAGTGTTGTTCACGGCAAAGAGAACGCCGATGCGATTGCGAATTTGACTGAGCAGCTTTTTGCGGGTAATTTGGCTGAGCTTTCTCAAGACGAAATCCTGGAGTTTAGCGAATTTTTGGCGACTGCAGAACGAGGAGTGAAACTCTTTGACGCGCTGGTAGCGACGGGTCTAGCAAGCAGCAAAAGCGAAGCTCGTAAGCTGGCTGCGGCTGGTGCTATCACGATTAATGGCGAAAAAGTAGCTGAAGATACTGAGGTAAAGCAAGTTGCTTTGCTAAAACGCGGCAAAAATAAATTTGCCGTGGTAAAGTAGCATCTTCCAGCAGTGTCTTTCTGAGTACAAAAATACCCCTATCCTTCTATAGTATCATACTTTTATGTTTTTGTCAATAGTTGTTGGCTAAGTTTTTGGTGAATCACGGCTTTTCTAGTATAAATGTTGTAAATTTTACAACATATCTGAAGCTGTTAGTGAGTTTGGGCTACGAATTAGATAATATTTAGCAAAAGGTTGATTTTTACTTAAAAAGTGAGTTATTCTGCCTTAGTTTGCATGACGCCATCTCTTAATTATACAGTAATGTGACAAAATTGTTATTTATTAGACTTCTACGATATGTTATAATAAGAGGTATGAAAACTGCGAAAGATTCAAATAAGCGCCCGACCAAACGCACCAGTTTGGGGGTGTATTCGAGTTTGGTAAACCAGAAAAATAAGCTTTCTAGCAGTAAAAAGCGAACGTCTAGTCCAACCAAACATTTAGCACCGTTACCAAAGGAGCAGCCAGCTCGGTTTTTTGCTCATTTTCGGTGGGAGCGCATTAAGGCTTATTGGTTTTCTAAAGCTGGTTTAGTGCGCATTGGCAAGATTTTTGCAGCTTGTTTTCTAATCGGAGTTATCGCTTTGGGGGCGTTGTTTGTTTATTATAAAAATCAGCTGAAAGAAATTGAGCTAAATGATTTGAAAATTTCTGAGACCGTTAATACTTATCTGGACCGTAATGGAGTAGTATTGTGGGAAGACAAAGGCAATAATGACTATCGGCTAGTGGTGGATGAAGACCAAATTTCTACTTATGTTCGCCAGGCTACCGTTGCACTAGAAGATCGCCATTTCTATAATCACCCGGGTATCGATATTGGTGGTTTGATGCGCGCCGCGATTTCTACTTTGACTGGCAAAGGCGTACAAGGTGGTTCTACGCTTACTCAGCAGCTGATCAAGCAAGTTTACTTTTCTAATGAGGCGAGTTCTGCTAACCGTGGTGGTATCTCGCGTAAAATTAAGGAGCTAATCCTTGCGGTTGAGCTAGAAAAGATGTATAGCAAGGAGCAAATCATTACTATGTATCTCAATCAGTCGCCCTATGGGGGCCGACGTAATGGGATTGAGAGTGCAGCACAGACCTATTTTGGCAAAAGCGCTAAGGATCTTAATTTGGCGGAGTCTGCCCTGCTTGCTGGTATTCCTAATAATCCAGGCGTGCTAAATCCTTATAATACTTACGGAAATGAAGCATTGATTGCACGGCAACATAAGGCGCTTGATGTGATGGTGGAGATGGGCTATATTACGGCGCAGGAAGCCGAAGAAGCAAAGGCGGTTCCGATTCTGGATCAAATTTTGCCAGAAAGTAATCAGTATACTAATATCAAGGCGCCACATTTTGTCATGGAAGTAAAAGCGCAGCTGGAGGAAAAGTACGGAATCCAAACTATGCGTACTGGCGGATACACTATTACGACTTCGCTAGATTATCGTGCACAAGAAATGGCCGAGGAAGCCGTTAAGACCGCAGATGCTTTGCGCTACACCAATAATAGCGACAACATTGCGATGGCTTCGCTTGATGTGGAGACTAGTCAAATCATAGCGATGGTAGGTTCGATTGATTGGACTACGCCGATTTATGGTGAGGTGAATGCTACGACTTCACCGCTAGAGCCGGGCTCTACGATCAAGCCGATTCTGGATTATGCAGCTTTGCTTTCTAAGAAAGATGGTCCTATGCTTTTCGGGCCGGGTACTATTTTGAAAGATGAGAATATCGATGCGCTTTATTGCGCGGGTAATACTGGTCCGTGCTCGATGACGAATGCGACGGGTAGGTTCCACGGTGATATTACAATTCGTCAGTCACTTTCTAACTCTTTGAACATTGGCGCTGTAAAAGCTTTGGCGATCGTAGGAATTGAAAACGGTCTCAATATGGCGCATGCTTTAGGCGACGTTTCCTACTGTAGTGATTCTTCGGCTGGCGGGCTCTCGATTGCGATTGGTAGTGGTTGCGCAGTAAAGATGGTGGAGCACGCGAATGCTTACGCCTCAATTGCACGCGGTGGCACGTTCAAAGATCTGACTTATGTATTGGAAGTAAAAGACCCCACCGGAAAAGTAATCGATCGTTGGCAAGATGAGGCCGGTACGAGAGTATTAGACGAACAAGTAGCATATGAGCTTTCTAGTATTCTGAGTGACGCTAAGGCACGTTCGGAAATTAACTTTGGACAGATGTCATATAGTTTCGGTTTTATCGTGCCAGGAGTATGGACGGCTAGCAAAACCGGTACTACTACTACTACTAATAGTGCCGTCACGAAGGATTCGTGGATGGCGAGCTACTCTACCGCAATCTCTACAGTGGTATGGAACGGTAATCATGATGGCTCTGGTTTGACCAGTAACACCAACCAAATTGTTCGCCGCGTCGTGAATGATTATATGGAAAATGTTCATAAGAATCTTTACGCTGAAGAAGGCAAATGGAAAGCCGGCGATGAGCCAGTGAAGCCGTCAGGTATTCAATCCTTGACCGTGGCTGGTAGGACGGATATTTGGCCAAGTTGGTTTACGATGGAAAAATCTGGTACTACCAAGACTAAGGTGGAGTTCAACGCAAATAATAAAATGCGCGCTAGCTCTTGTACGCCAAAGAGTTCAATTATCGAGATTGAAGTGACCAAGGTGATTGATCCAGTTACCAGCAAAGAGACCATTGTAGCTCCGGAGGGTTATGATTATAACACAGAGGATGATTGTTCCACTTCTTCGCTGCCGCTTTCTGACATTGCCACAATTAGCGAGCGCAATAATCGTATAATCGTTAAGTTCTCGCCATCAGCGTCTGAATTGCACAGTTATACTTTGTACTTTGACGGCAATGCCAAGGTGACGGGTTACCTGACGCCGAATGTAGTAAGTCAAGGGCTGAGTGAGACTTTGACTGGTAACGAAAAGCTAATTACCCTAGAGGTAACTGACCAAGATGGGCGTTCGCGTTCGATGAATTATCGCCCTAACGGCGCTGACGATTAGCCTTAGTTTTGAGAGTTTTGTGTTTGCGTGTGGATTGAGAATTCTTGACAGGTTTTACGGGCCGCGCAAACATCATTACTCCGGAAGCAGTTTGATTAAGGCGTATAAATTCGACTTCAATTTCCTGCCCTAGCTTTTTCTCCGCGTCGTCTACTACAACCATAGTTCCCTCGCGGAGATAAGCGACACCTTGTTTGGGATTGCTGCCGGTAGCGACAATACGTACGCGCGCGTGTTCGCCTGGAAGATGTTCGGCGCGCAGAGCGAGGGCTAGCTCGTTGATATTCAAGACATCTATTTGTTCGGTTTCAGCGACTTTCTGGAGATTATAATCTTTAGTCATAATGAGGCCGCGGTTAGCTTTGGCCAAGTCGAGCAAACGATTATCCACGGGCGTGTTATCTAAGGCGTCATCTATAATTTTCGTGTCAAAATAAACAATCCGTTCTAGCTCACGAACTGTTTCTAGCCCAGCGCGCGCCCGGAGACGTTTCTCGGTATCTTTACCGTCGGCCAGAAGCTGCAATTCATGCGTAACACTACGTGGAATGATGAGTTCATCACCCATAAAACCAGTTTGAGCCACAGCTAAAAGACGTGGGTCCATCAAGGCAGAAGTGTCGACATAGACTTTGCGACGATTAGTGTTGTTTAAAAGAGGTTTTTGGTAAGACCGCGCAATCAAAAGCACCACGCCGGACAAAATGAGCAATAATAATATTATAATGATTATATCCATATTCCATCATTATATCATAATTTGCTGTATTTGTGCAAGTCTACTATTGACAAAAAGCTACATGTGTGCTACAATATACGTAAGCTCCTAGCCAGAGTGTGGATTTTGAATGTTATTTTATTTTGTCTACCCCGTGGGTGCGGGCGTAATCAGCATTTTCGGTCAGAATTTGCTGATATTTTTTGACTAAATCATTTTGTTTTTCTAGTCGAGCGACATCAAGAGCGAGATGATAGCGCGAGGCTTCGTTTAGACTAAGCATTTGGAACGGAGTAGTAGTGCTACCACGCTCAAGATAACCATGGACGCGGACGCGACTGCGATCGGCATAACGATCAAAAATACTGCGCATAGTTTCGGGATAGCCATGGAAATTAACAATAATAGGTTTGTTTTTGGTAAATAATTGATCAAACTCTTCGCGTTTGAGCTTGCGATCGGTAGTGCCGATGGCGCCGTAAGACAAGGCAGAAATATTAACAAAACGGATTTTGCGAGAAGGTAAATCAGCGCGGAGGATTTTCATGGCTTCAATAGCCTCACAGGAAACAATATCGCCAACGCCTGCAAAAACATAGTCAGGATCTTCATCAGAAACTGCATCGATGATACTCGCACCGCCAGCATGATACTGAGCATCAGCTTGATGCGAATCAATCCAGCGCGGTTGCTCGGTCTTATTGAACGTAGCGAGATTGACGACATTTTTGCTACGCATCATATAGATAAATGCCGATTCCCCGGCGACGTCATCGATAGGAAAAAGGCAGTTGGCCTTGTTGCTAGGATTAGAGAGAAGCAGAGAAATCAAAGCTGGCGATTGATGCGTAAAACCATTATGATCTTGGCGCCAACAGGTGCTGGTAGAAAGTAGATTAGCGGCAGGAATGTCTGGTCGCCAGGAAACTTTTTCGGCTTGTTGGAGAAACTTAATATGCTGCAAAACTTGAGCCGCAATAATAGTAAAGAAAGCCTCGTAGCTGGTCATGGCGGCAGGCTCGCCATTCATGAGATGCCCGGCCATGCAGGCAAAGAGCGTATTTTCTGATAACATCTCGACAATGCGGCCATTAGCGCTTTCTGGTAGATCCCAATCTTTGCGCGGTAACTCCCAAGCGCGTGAGGAAATTTCATAAACTGCATCAAGTTTGTTGCTGGTGGTCTCGTCGGGAGAAAAGAGGTAAAAGTCGCGATGATGCATCATATAATTAGCCATGGCGGCGCCAATGCGGCGAGCGGGAGAAAACTTTTCCGCGCCAGGATTGTCAACTACATCAATCATATTGTAAACCCTTTCTCTTTGTCAAACAATTCCTCGAAACGGTAGCTCTGCAACCAATCTTGTAAGATACCAAGCTCGACTGGATCGGTCTTGGCATCAGGCAGAGGGATTTGATGAGCCAAATAATTGCCAGCGACTTTTTTGCCATTGACTTCCTTGGGGCCGGTAGCGCCTTTTTCGGTCTGCAGAATAAGGAAAGGATGCTTGACGGTAGTCGATTCGCGCAGGCAGCCTTGGAAGGCTTCGGCAGAATCGCCCTCAATCCAAAGCGGCGTGTAGCCAAAACCGCGGATAAGCTCTTTGAGCTCGCGTTCGGACTTGCGACCATAAATCGTAGGGCCAGAAATCTTGTAGCCATTGAGATGTAAAATCGGCATAACGCGGCCGTTGTAAGTAGTATCTCCGACAGTTTTGACGAGATTGAGGGAGGCGAGCGCTGTAGCGGTTTCTAGCTCACCATCGCCGAGCATGACGGCGATAGTTTTGGCCGGGTGGCCGAGAGCTAAACCATAAGCTGCTCCTAGAGCATAGCCTAATTCTCCACCCTCACAAATCACACCGGGAGTAATCGGGCTGGCATGCGAAGGAAATCCGTCTGGCCAAGAAAAGTTACGGCAAATATATTCAATACCCGCGAAGTCGCGTGTGGCTTTGGGGTCGACTTTTTCTAAATCTCCATCGAGAAATAAATTTGCTTGCAGGGCGGGAAAACCGTGGCCAGGACCAAGGATAAAAGTAAAATTATTTTGTTCACGTTCACTTTTGGTACGCGTAAATCCAGTTTGGATGCGAGCGGCCTCGCTTTTGGTGAGGTTGTCAATGATGTCTTTGAAATTATTATCAGATTTGCTAGCTTTGGTGTCGTCGAGATTTTGATCATAAATTGCGGGAGTAAAAAACGCTCTCAAGTTTGCATAGGCGACATTAATGCCGTGACAAGTACCCCAGTGTCCCAAGAGGCGCGGTTTAATATCGGCCGCACTTAAACCTTTTTCCAATAAGAAGTTGCTTTGCAAAAAGAGCTGCGCCACGACCAGATAATCACAAGCACGCACGCGTCGCTCAATTTGTTTGTAGATAGTACCTCCACTTCTAGTCATGTTTTGATTATATCATACTTAAGCAAAAATACCGTGAATTTCTTGGGTATGATTTGTCTAAAGACTTTTAGGCTTGGGGGGTAATTTTTTGTACTTTGACCATAGCAGGGCGTACAACTTCCCCGTCATAGATATAGCCGCTACGCAAAGTCTCGGAAATGATTTCTAAATCTCCGCCTTCGTCTTCGACAGACACCGCTTCATGATAATCAGGATTAAATTCGGTACCCACTTCGGAATTGATTTTTTGTAAGCCTAGAGATTTGAGAGTTTTGGCTAAGCTTTTGGCCAAAGGCGATAATTGCTCCGGATAAGCTACTAGTGCGCGGTCGACATCATCAATCAGAGGCAGGAATTTTACGACCGTAGCGTACTTCGCAACGCTCATCGCTTGCTGTTTTTGCATCTCTACTTGCTTGCGATAATTCTCAAAATCGGCACGCGTACGTTGCAAATCGTTGGTTAGCTCAGTAATCTTGGCTTCGTAAACTGAGTTGTCGACTTGGTGCGCTGCATCGCTATTGGCAGCATTGACGGTTTCTGGCTCAGGGGTGGTTTTCGTTTTCATATCGTTCCTCCAATCATAAAATTATAATAATGTCTCTTCCAATATATTACCAGCATGTCGCACCAGCGCCATCACGCGACTATAATTTTGGCGTGTAGGCCCAAGCACGCCAATATAGCTCTTGTCAGAATAAGGCGACCGAAAACGGCTAATGATCAACGAAACTTGCGAAGCTTTGCCAATCGGATTTTCCTGCCCAATGAAAATATTGAGCGGTTGGCCTGGTGCAGCTTCGCGCAACCATGGCTCGAGATTGTCCAAAAGCTTAGCCACGGCGCGCACACGTTCGTTGTCGAGAAATTCTGGCTGTGTGAAAAGCTTAGCAATACCAGAAAGATAGAGTTGATCACCAATAGTAGCCAAACCTAAATTGCCCGTGAGCTCAACCAACGAATCCACCGCGCCACGAATTGCAAAATCCGCCCGAGTCTGCGAATTGACGCGAACTTCTAGGACACGGTTTTCGCGCTCCGAAGCACCTGGCTCCCGTCCGGCCGAAATGTAACTTTGCTCGGCGAGTTTTTCGGGATGCTCGGATAAAGTATTAACATAATAACGATAACCGGCATCAGTAGGCACACGACCAGCCGAAGTATGTGGCTGAGCAATATAGCCAAATGATTCCAATTGCGCCATTTCTGAGCGAATTGTAGCTGAAGAAACTTGAAAAAGTTTCGCCAGCGTAACACTGCCGACCGGCGTAGCAATCTCGGCGTACTCCTCAATAATTGCGAATAAAATTCCCTCTTGGCGCTTAGTTAAGTTCATATTACTATTATAGCAAATTAGCACTCATCTGACAAGTCTGCCAAGGAGGATGGTGGTGGTTTTTCGAGAGATGTGGATACAATAAAGATGTGTGGGGTGCGCTAACAGCTTATCAGCAGACCTAGATAGACGAGTGGGGCGCCAATGAGTTTTTCAATAAACCCAGATACTGAACTTATGTGGTAGCAAGTGGGACACCAATGAGTTTTTCAACAGACCCGGCCAGCTGTATATTATTTTATACTTACGTTTATATGCTAGCTACACGGTTCTTTTAGTCTGTTTCAAAACTATTGGTGCCCCACATTTAGTTTTTAATTATTGCTCTCAAGGGATTTAGAAATTAGTTGCGGGCGATGCAACGAATAGGGATACCGCTGCAATTGGGGGTGTAGGTCGTAGCAGGACCGACATGGCTACTGGCTACGAACAGGATATACGCATAGTTAACATCGCCTCCCGTACTAGACCACCAGTAGCCACTATCAGTACCGTCGGGGGAACCATAGTAAACCTTCCCGGTAGGCTTGAAGTTATAAGGAGCATCTTGAACTACTTTTAAGCTGTCTGCAGCTGGTGATTTCCAGTTAGTACCGCCGCTAGTTTTAAGGATGCCATTTTCGTAGATACTTACACCTCCAGAATTTTTAATGGGATTAAATAAATTATAAAATTCAGTGTTACCCGTAATTCCACCAGTAGGTAATTTCCAACCTTTGGGGCAGATGGAAGATGGAGCTTGGCTTCCTTTTGGGACATAGTTTCCGGTAGTATCTGTTATACCGCCAGTACCAGCTGTAGCAGCGTTCCAAGAGTAATACATAGTAGCGCCTGCACTTACTTCAGGACTAGTTCCATTACCTTGATAGGATTGTACGGCATAATTACCTTTATCTGACGAGAAATCTTTCTTTCCTTCAGTAGTATTAAGTGCGGTAAGGGTGTTGGTGGGTTTTACGACAGTATTTGGAGAACTTTGGTTCCAATCGGCGCCTTGGTTCAGGTCAGTATCATCCTTACTTAGACCAGCAGTAGTGAGTTTGAGTTTGAGGTTTTCTGCCATCCAGCATTTACCATCGCCAAATTTTCTAATATTATAGGTATTGCCATCTCGGGAATCTTTGAGTGGGTAAGCATCACTGTAGGTTTGCCCGGAAAGGTAAGGGGTTTCTTCACAATATTCGGGGTGGGTGGCGAGGTCTTGCATAGTGTTGGCTTTTTCCAAACCAATAAGTTTCCTCGGCGTGACGATCATGCTAAGTTGCACACCAGTTTTGTAATGTCCAAAATTATTATTAGTTTCGGCGAATTTAGCTGCAAAGACAATTCTTTTGGTAGTAGAAGATAAAGTAATATTGCCTGCTGATGTAAGATTAGAAGCTGATTCTAATCTTCCCATACTTAAATTACTACCATTAGTACCATAAGTTGGTACAGTATAATATGTTAAACCAGCATTAGTAGATGTATTATTGGTAGTATTATTAGTCCAAGCAAAGCCCCATGAGTTATTAGTAAGGCTACTTCCTACTTTACCTCCTGCACCAGAAAGCGTAGTACTTCCTCCATCCAACTTAAGACTATTATAACCATTCGCATATGATACTTGTAGTGTATAGCTATCTATATCACTAGCAGAATAAGTAACATTGCTACTAAGATAAGCTGTATCACCAGGAACGACAGTGGCAGAAAGTGTAGGGTTGCTAACACTGAGTGAAGCTGTCGGATTGATAGCTGCGTAACATTTATTACCAAATAGTGAAAAGAAAAAAGTGCAGATGCTACACAATGGAATAATTAGTCTTAAATATCTGCAACGCGATATACTTAAGAATTTATATTGATAATTGTGTAGCATCGAGCCCTCCTTTTGTAGGTTTTTGGGATCTTCGCCCTAGCTAACCTAAAAATCCACTAAAAGGTTGCTAAGGGCAGAAGATCATTTTGTATATATACCGGGGCATCAACTTCATATCGAAAAGTAATAGAGGCGATACAAAAATGACACCGCAAGGTGCAAAACAACTCAACCTGACAAGTCTTTAACTCGACAGCAGAATTATTATCCTCACGGTGTCATTCATGCCGTCAAATTAAACACTATAATCTAAATACTTGTCATTAAATTATGTTGAATTGTTTTGCAATTTAATTATATCATACTTTTTTGGAACACAACATTAGTTTTGTGACATGTTCTAGTGGTTTTATATGATATAATAATAAACACATATGGATATGGATGCGCAAATTAAAGTAATTAAAGCTTGGTTGGGTATTGGTAGTATTAATATTTTTGGTTTACCGATGAGCGGAAAAGATACGGTGGGCGTACAATTGGCGGAAAAACTCGGCGCCAAATTTTTATCGTCGGGCATGATTGTGCGGGCTATGGAAAAAGCAACAGGGCAAAATCTGACGGGCAGCGGTAAACTTATGCCGACAAGTATCTTTTATGATTGGGTGTTGCCATATTTTGAACGTGAAGATTTATGGAAATATCCTTTGATTTTATCTTCGATCGGTCGGTGGCGAGGCGAGGAAGATGAAGTGATGAGCGTAGCAAAACGTAGTGGACATACCATTCGGGCAGTGGTGGAATTGCAACTTTCTGATCAGGATGTAATTGATCGATGGGAGGCGGCGAAAATTTTAGGCGATCGTGGCTTACGAGCTGATGATGCTAATCCGGAAATTTTCCAAACGCGGATTGCGGAATATCATGATAAGACTTTGCCCGTGATTCGTCATTATCAGGAACTAGGGCTTCTTGTTCCGGTGGCCGCCAAAGCCTCGCGCGAACAAGTCCTTGCGAATACGATTGAAGCGTTGGCCAACTACGCGCGCCGTACGAGCAATTTCTCGCCGGAATTGTAAAATTACATATACTAATCCAAGTCCGGCAATTATGATTACAATGCCGATGCCGACAAATACTTTTTGGTCGGAATGAGTATTAGGCACTAGGGCGTATTCTTCGCCGTTGTTGGGTGTTTTAATTTTGCGACAACGATTAGTTTCTGGATTGCGCTCGTAGCCCTCGGCACATTCTTTGGTGCTCGAAGAAGTACTAGTAATTTTCTTACAACGGTTTGTCAGAGGATTACGATATTGGCCCTCGGGACAAGGCGCTAAAGTTTTGCTAGTGCTACCCTTGGTGCTTTGAGCAGTCTTCGTGGTGGTAACTTTTACGCAATTGCCAGTGACTTCATTGATGATCTTCCCCTCTTCACAATTACGAAACTTCTGATAAATATTTTCTGCATTAGGTGTGATAGCATAAGTTACCTGCCACTTTTCTTGACCTTGTTCGTCAAAAGTACGTGCGTAGGAACTGGATTTCTTTTGGCCATTGCTATAAGTAATCTCATCGAGTACTTCATTATCAACATCAATCAAGGCGAGTGCGACCGGATTTTTGGGATTCTTAGTGAGAGTAAATAGTTCGCTTTGATAAAACGCATAATATTGACCGGGACTAATGGTGCCGGAAAGTTCATAATCTTTTTTCTTAAAGTTAATTTTGCAACCATCGAGAGTGATTTCTTGATTACTGGAATTAAAAAGCTCGATGAACTGTTCGGACTTATCTTCGGCATAGTAAGTGAGTAATTCTGAGAATTGGAGTCCGCGACACTGCGGAGCGAGATTTGGTTCGATATTTTCTTCGGGGTCTTCCTCATCCAGTTTTTCTATGTACAAACCAGGATTTTCTGGATCATATGCAGGTTCGTAGTTAATAGTGCGCACGGAATCAAAATATCCGGTGGCGAGATTGCGAACTAAAGTCGTGCGGAAGACAGTGCCTTTAGAATTATCATTCTCGAATTTGGGATAACAGTCTTCGCTTCCCCAGCAGACGCCGTCGATAGTTTCGTCACCATATTCTAAAGTGAGAGTTCCGGCTTTCATAGCAAGGCCACTGCCTTTGTAAATTATGTCGGCAAGATTTTTCTCCGGCGCACCAGAATAACGCAAAAGGAGATGCTTGCCAGTCATATAGCTACCCTCTGGAAAAGTATACAACGTTGAAGAGGTTCCCGCCGAATTTGTATATTTCAGCGTATAACCAGCAAGCACTAATTGAGCGTCGGTTAGATTCTGGAGTTCGATAAATTCACCGACATTACTAACTTTATCGACAGTATATCCGGGATTAACGGCTTTGATAATTAATTCCACGCCAAAATCGTATTTTTCGGCATCGGGATTCTCAGGATCAACTTTAGGGTCATCTTCTTTGTTATTGTCATCTTCATTGTCTTCATCATCTTTATCGTTTTCATCGTTGGGATCAGTTTTTGGGACTTCAGATTCTGTTTGATCTACATTCTCTGAAATATCCGATGGAGTTTCGGAATTATATAAAATTGGTACAAAATTGTGCGGCAAAGCAGCTACATTGCAAAGCAAAATCATGCTGGCAATTAAATTTTTCTGGAAATAGGCTAATAAATTCTTCATGCCCCGAGCATAGCACAAAGTTTGCCCAAAAATCAAACACAAGCATGATGTTTTTTGCAAAAATCTTTTTTACGGGTAATTTTGCGGAAAAAAGTTTCAAAAAGTTAAAAAATGCCCCCTCTAAGTTTAGCATATTTCGCGCTGGAGATACAAGCACTAACGGTGTTTTATTTCGCGTTTTTAGCATAACTTTTATGATAAGGATTTCGCACTATATAATATATATGCTATAATGATGATATGGATATGGTTATTCCAATGGCGGAGGTAATTTTAGCGGCATTTGTGCATGCGAGTTTGCAAGTGCAGCTAGGTTCGTTGCTGTTACTTTATCATGCGAGCTTGGGTAAGCACGTACGTAAAAAGACCAAGACGATGGTGACGGCTTATATTTTTGGAATCGCGACTTTAGTGTTTTTGGCGGTAGCGGCAGCTTGTTTTGTATTTGATCGTTATTTTGGTAAGGCACTTTATCCCGAAGAAATCGTAGTGGTAGTAAGTATGCTAGTGGCGATTGCGGTAATTGTTTGGGGATTTTATTACAAACGCGGTAAAAGCACCGAGCTGTGGTTGCCACGATCGGTAGCCCGATTTATTAATCGACGCGCAAAAGAAACCAATAGTAAAACGGAAGCCTTTTCGCTCGGAGTGTTGACAAGTTTGGCGGAAATGCCATTTACGTTGGTATTGTTTATCGTGGCAGCAAATAGTGTTCTGAAATTAGATGGAGCTTGGCAAATTGTGGCGGTGCTAATCTATAGTTTTATTTCTATTATTCCGCCGATTATTTTGCGGCTCTGTGTACGCAAGGGGGAAACTATTGTAAATATTCAGCGTTGGCGGGTAAAAAATAAAACTTTTTTGCGAATACTTTCTGGTGCAGGATTTTTGGTGTTAGGAATTTTCTTATTTAGTTTTGAGGTATTAGTATGAAAAAACAACAAGCTTTTACTTTTGATGAGCAGGAATTGCAAAAAGAATTAATGCATGAGGCAAAAGTTCTTGGCATAGCAGTTGGCGTTGCGGAGATAATTTCCGTGGAAATTGCGAAAAAAGTGGCTCGGCGGGTCGCAAAGCGCGCTGCTATCACGGTTGATGATTTGAATCGTTTCGTGGCAGAAGCGGCCGAAAAATACAATGCGGATTTGGCTTATATTTATAAAAACCGTGATAAAATAATATAAGAATGGTGGGTTATAGATGAGCAGAAGATTTGATTATGATTATGTTGTAATTGGTAGTGGTGCAGCGGGCAGTGCGGCAGCTCTACTTGCGGCAGGTCTAGGTGCGCGTACAGCAATCGTCGAGTCCGATAAATGGGGCGGATCGACTTTGAATTATCGTGATGTACCCTACGACGCGGCGCTGCATTTTGCGAAGTTATACGCGAGCGCAATAAATGGTGCCCGTTTCGGTATGTCTAGTTCTACTTTGCGCTATAATTACCCGACGGTTTTGAATTGGCAAGCTACGGCAGTGCGACGTGCAGGTGGTGGCAGCCAAAAGGTTTTTGAAAATGCTGGCATTGAATGTTATCATGGTTTCGCGAATTTTATCAGTGCTCACGAAATCGCGATTGAAGACGTACAAATTAGTGCGGAGAAGTTTTTGCTGGCTACGGGTAGTACACTTTCTACTGGCGGTATTAGCGGTGTAGATGTAGTAAATTGTTGGACACCAAATACGGTACTGAGAATGCCGAAACTACCTAAAGTATTGATGGTGGTTGGCGGTGGTTCAACGGGGTGTGAGATTGCGGAATATTTTGCGGCATTGGGCGTCAAGGTCTTGATTGCCGAAGCAAATGATCGCCTCTTACCTAGAGAAGATACTGAGGTTGGTTCGGTAATTGAAGATTATCTACGCAAACGTTTCCAAGTGGAAGTTTTAACTAACTCACGCGTAGTGGCATTGACGCAGGATTTACAGAGCAAGCAAGTAATTTTCGTACGCGATGGACAAGAAAAGTCTGTGCGCGTGGAGGCGATTGTTTTGGCAACCACGCCAGAACCAGCGACGGATTTTGGTCTAGAAAACGCAGGCGTCAAATACACGCCGGCCGGGGTAAAGGTCAACGCGAATTTGCGCACTACTTGTGGACATATTTGGGCGGCTGGCGACATTATTGGCGGGGAGAGTTCGACCGAGAAAGCTACTTACGAGGCTAAGCTTGCAACAACGAATGCGCTGAAAAAAGCTGGTAACGTCGTGAATTACACTGGTTTCGTGAGATTGACAAATACTTTTCCGCAAGTAGCAAAGGTGGGGCAAAACGAAGTCGAGCTAGGTAGTAATGGCGAAAAACGAAAAGTTTCTTTGATTCCGATCGATACTATTAGTGCTGCCAATACTAATGATTTTCGGGAGGGGTTCGTAAAAATCTCAGCTAACCCCAAAGGACAAATTATCGGCGCAACCGTCGTCGCACCACATGCGGACTTGATTATTCAGGAGCTTTCTTTCGCAGTGCGAGCTGGACTGCGTGTCTCGGAAATTGCAGCAGCGCCACATGTAGCAACGAGCTGGAATGAAGCCGTGCGGATAGCGGCAAGGGAATTATCTTAGAATTTATTTTGCTTGAGATTTAGCGTATTTCTCTTTTGATGGGGTATGTTGTTCTTGAGAATTGAATGTAGGCGCTATATCTTGACAAAACGCTTATGCTGTGCTACAATGGTAGTAATCCTTGCGATAGAGGTATGGTTTTTGGGGTGATATCTGCAGAAGCAATTGATAGCTAGTGATCTGACGGGAGACCAACCGCTCTAAGCAGAAGCCTGGGCGTGTTAGATCTGGAAAGCAGTAAAACCGCATCGCGCAGAGATGGTAATTGATTTTTGGGCGATTGATTTATTTTTGGACGATCGTACCAGCCCGGCGCTCGAGAGCTAATTCTAGATTTTCCGGCGCGGCAATAATCCCAATCTTGCCTTTGCTGGCAAACTTGGTAATAGCTTCCATCTTGGGCAACATCGAACCGGCGGCAAAATGTCCTGCGGCGATATATTGATTTGCTTCGCGAGGCGTCAAGATGCCGAGTTTCAGCTGGTTCGGGCGACCGTAATTAATATAAGCGTTCGGTACGCCCGTGACGGACACGAAAATATCCGCTTTGACTAATTCGGCGAGTTTGGCGGCCGCTAGATCTTTGTCGATGACCGCGTCGACGCCTTTGAGAGTTTTGAGAATTTTGGTACGCACAACGGGAATACCGCCGCCGCCTACGGCAATCACAATCGCTCCGGCATCTACGAGAGTGGTGATATTTTTCTTTTCGATAATATCGATGGGCTGCGGCGATGCGACCACACGGCGATAACCTCGACCAGCATCTTCTTTGAGCTCCCAACCCTTGGTCTTGGCAAGCTTAAGGGCTTCCTGGGCGGTATAGAATTGACCAATCGGCTTAGTGAGATGACGGAAGGCAGGGTCGTTTTTATCGACCACTACTTGCGTAATGACGCTAACCACGGGCTTGCGCCGTTTCTCACGCGCGAAGGCATTATCGATGGCTTGCGAGAGCCAGTATCCGATTTGCCCTTGGCTCATCGCTACCGCCGTGTCTAGTGGCATTGCAGGCGCGGCTTCCGTGGCGGCGATTTCTTCATGAATAAGAATATTCCCTACTTGGGGGCCATTACCATGCGCAACAATGATTTCGTACTTGGTGGAGAGCTTAGCAATGGTTTTGCCAACTTGCTCTGCCACTGCTTTTTGGGCTTCAGCGCTGACCTCGCCGTTGCGTTGCAAAGCATTTCCACCAAGAGCAATCACGACGCGCATTTTGTTCATATAAAAAGTATATGCTAAAATTCCCTTTTTGGCAAGGTGCACTTAAACTAGGTAGCTCCGCTAAAGCTTAGTACATGGAGCTGTTGGATTGTTGTGCTATGAGCCTAGAGACTAGGCTTGCCCAATAGCTGATACATGTTTTGCTTGTAGGCCTCGACGCCGGGCTGATCAAAAGGATTAACGCCGCTGAGCTGCGCTGACAGTGCGCAAGCATATTCAAAGAAGTATACCAATCCGCCCAAGGAGCGCTCGGTAAGATCTGGGACGGTAATTTCTAGCACCGGAATACCGCCGGCACGATGCGCTGCAATCGTAGCTTCACAAGCAATGCGATTGAGCTCACTGAGTTTACGATCTTCTAAATATTTGAGGCCGTCAACATCAGCACCGGGTATCACTGGCACGGCAAAATCAATGGCGCCAGGATTTTGGATTTGCAGAACTGTCTCAAAAATGTTTCGGCGACCATCCTGCATATATTGGCCGAGCGAATGCAAGTCTGTGGTATACATGACCGCCGCGGGGAAAATTCCCCGACCGTTTTTACCCTCAGATTCACCAAAAAGCTGTTTCCACCATTCTTCAAAATAATGCAGACAGGGCTCGAAACTCGCTAAGACTTCGGCATCGTGCTTCTCGTGCAATAAATCTACTCGCGTCGTAGCATATTGGACAGGAGCCAGAGCGCCAAGATTGGATTCCGCATCATAAGCGGCTTTTTCTTCTTTGGCTCCGGCTAGCAATGCGTCGATATCTACGCCCGCCACCGCCAAAGGTAATAATCCGACGGGAGTGAGCACGGAATAGCGACCGCCCACGTTGTCGGGTACCACGAGGCGAGTGTAGCCCTCCTGATTGGCTTCGCCGTGTAAAGCGCCTTTACTGCCGTCAGTGGTAGCGTAGATCCGTTTGGCGGCGCCCTCATGGCCGTATTTTTTCAAGAGCTTTTCTTTGAAAAAGCGGAAGGCTACGGCTGGCTCGAGAGTAGTACCGGATTTAGAAATCACATTGACAGAGAAATCCGCTGCACCTATTTCCTGAACTACACGATCGAGCTCGCGCGAACTCAGTGAATTACCAGCGTAGAGGATTTTGGTCTTACTAGCGGATTTGCCCAGAGCTTCGATAATGGCGCGGTGGCCTAAATATGAACCGCCAATCCCGATACAAACTAGATACTGAGAATCGCTTTGGATCTGGCGGGCAGCTTGTTTGATTTGAGCAATCTCTGCGTCATCAATCTGATCTGGCAGCTCTAGCCAGCCACTCATACTGCTATTGCGTACTTCTCCTAACGCAATATTTACCTGGTTAAGATTGATCGCCACAGGCTGTGCTGAATGAAAATCTACAATTTTTGCCATTTATTTTTTACCTCGCTTAGTGTACATGTCTTCTTTTTCGAGCTGGGCGCGTAAAATATATTCTTTGCACTGATTTTCTGCATTGCAGTTTGCGGCCTCATAAGTATAAGAACTACCATCAACGCCCAGGACAAAGCCGGCAGGATCGGTGAAAAGTTGCGGATCAACGACCGGCAAAACTTTCTCGGAAATTTCGGATGGATAATAACCGTACTTGGGGTAATAATATTCTTCGAGCGCGTAATACATAGCGTTGATAGCAGTCCGGCGGTCATCATCACGGTTCATAGCGTCAACACTAGATTTCTGAATAAAAAATAGCACCACCAAAAGTGCCGCAAAAGCTCCTACAATCATTAATTCTATTACTGTGAACCCTTTTTTCTCTCTCATATGGTTTTATTATAACATGAATTAGCCAATCGGGGGGATTATTGTTTGAGGGGGATTGATGGCTTATGAAGAGAGATTTTTGTCGTAATGACGACTGGGGCCTTTTCCAGAAACACCTGCGTTTCCTCGGAAGTAGAAATGCAAGCATTTCTGTTTCTCTCGGAAACTTGCTGTTTCGTACCGCTGGTTCTCCCCAGTGATACATGCCCAATAAATAAAACTCCCAAAGGAGTTTTCTTTATTGGTAGTACCGACTGGGATCT
>CAYUHY010000016.1:0-18423 GCA_964444615.1 uncultured Candidatus Saccharibacteria bacterium
TAGCCTTATCTACTATCGTCGAGGAGTCGATGATAACCATGGTAAGGATGAGGTCACCGGTTCAAACCCGGTTCGAGGCTCCAGATGTTTGTTATTAACCTTATCGTTGATGGCAAACATTTTTTGTTGCTAATTTGCCGCCGACAAGCGATTTGCCACCGACGAGCTAATAGGGCTAATAGGACTAATAGGGAGGGGCTAATATCAAAAACATGACCTAAAACTCCAGAAAAGATTTATTAGATCCAAAACTACCCAAGTCAATATTTACGTTGCGGACTAATAATTGGAATCCTCTTTTGCCTGGTTTAATATACTTCGATCTTCTTCCCAGCCTTTACCGTCAGGCGCAAAATATTTGTAACCATCATTGAGATATAAATAGGTCCATTCTTTGCCAAAGAAAGATTCTCGCTTTCCATATTTTGCCCCTCAAAAATGTTGTAAAAATTACAACATTAGTCGAAACATGATTTTTTGAATCCTAGAGAAATTTAAAATTCACTTACATAATTAACCCAAAACTCATCATGCCAATACCAGCCACAAAAAACAAAAACCGACTTATGACTTCCAACAACTTTTCTGATAAAACTAGATTTTCTCTACTTCTACAAATTTTCCACTCGGTAGATTCGCTAACTGGTAGGGACCAAATTGAATTCGATGCAACCTTTTCACCGTGTAACCTAGCGCTGCAAAAGTTCGCCGAATCTGCCGATTCCGTCCCTCGTGCAAAGTCACCAGCCAACGCTTGCGATTCTCGTCCATTTTTTCCAAACCCATCTTGGAAACGCCATCGCCGATTTCTACACCGTAATCCGCAATCATTTGTTGATGTAACGGCGCCAAAGCTGTATCCAAAGTCACTTCATAAAGCTTAGTTTTATTAAACTTCGGGTGCGTCATCTGAAAAGCAAAATCTCCGTCATTGGTAAGTAAAATCAAGCCTGAAGAATCTTGGTCTAGCCGCCCCACGGTTTTTAGATTTTGGTAACGCGCTGGTAAAAGCTCATAAATCGTTGGAGTCTCGCCCTGACGACGGCGCGAACAAACATAACCCACCGGCTTATTGAGACCGAGATAGACATAATGAACTTCTCTAGTCACTAATTTATTATCAAAAAACACTTCCTCATCAGCGCTAATACGGCTGCCTAGTACGGCAGGCTTTTTACCAATGCGCACCCGTCCCGCCGCAATAGCGTCGTCCGCTTGACGACGCGAAAGTCCCAGCTGCTCTGCTAGAAATTTATTTAGTCGAATCGATTTTTCCATAAAAACTTAATTCACTGGTGGCATTAACTGCTCAGGCAAAGGAGTACTATCTGGGGTAGCAGGAAAAGGCGGCATTCCATTGGGCTGTAGATCTTGTGTTGGCATGGTATTCTGTACTGGAGGTTGATTTTGCGCTAGCATCTCTGGATTAGTAGGCACCGCACCTGTATTAACCGCTACCTCAGGACTAGCAGGTGCCATTCCTGGATTAGCCGCTGCCATAGCTGGATCAGGGGCTACCATAGCGGGATTATTGGCCATTACCGTTGGATTGCCCATCATGGCTGGTTGCGCATTCGGCATCGGCTCCGCTGCTGGCATCGCGGCCACATTATCAGGCGAAGCCACCGCACCCGGATTGCGGTCATTCAGCACTTCATGCACTACATTTACAACGTCTTCGATACCCACCTGAGACTTAACTAGGTATCGATCCGCCCCTAGACTTTCCCCGCGATTGCGCTGATCATCAGAGGACAAAGCCGTCATCATGATTACTTTGATATTGGCGGTCTCGGGCGTAGAACGCAGAATATCCAGCATGTCGAAACCAGAAATTTTCGGCATCATCACATCGGAAATAATCAAATCCGGACGCTCTTTCACTGCAACCGCCAAAGCCTCCTCGCCGTCGTGGGCTGAAACTACCCCATAACCATCCGCCGCCAAGCGAATTCCGTAAATTTCGCGTAAGCTATCATCATCTTCTACAATCATTACTTTACTCATATAGACTCCTTTGTTTGATTAATTTTATCGGGTGTTGATAAGGTTATCTGTGATGGTGGCGTCAGCGTGGCGGACTTGCGTTCTATTACTTGTGGCTCCGGCACGCTCTTCTCTGGAGATTCGGGAGCAGATTCTGGAGGAGTAGAGGCTAACATTCTGCTACCTTGAATCATACTACTTTTCGCCACGGTATTAGGCTTAGCTGCAGGGCCACTCGAAATCACTTCAGTAGAACCGGGGCTAGGTTTAATTGTGCTGGCATCACTAGATGCAGGTGCTACAGCAGGCATACTTTGTGCTGGCTGAATCTTTGCCGTAGGAGTGGAATTAACTGTTCGCGCAACGCTCACGCTCGGCGCCGTAACATTCGCCGTGCCCACTACCGGCGCTACAAAAGGAGTACGCATCATCTTTTCATTGCCGTAAGCTATGCGCATGCGTTCATACTCTGACTCCGAAATTCGCGGCAGGGAAACATAAAAAGTCGAACCATGTCCAAAAACACTCTCTGCCCACACGCGTCCACCCAGCGCTTCGGCGCGTTGCTTCACTAGATAAAGACCAAGACCAGTACCGCCAATCTCGCGCGTCTGTGTGTTGTCCACGCGATAAAATTTCTGAAAAATATGCCCTAAATCTTCCGCCGGAATACCAATGCCATTATCTGTCACCGAAATCAAAACCTTGTCGCCATCACCCTTGACATTCACCTTGATTTCGCCGCCTTCCGGAGTGTATTTAATGGCATTGCCCACCAAATTATTAATAATTTCGCGGAAAAAATCATAATCAACTGCCATGTAGATCTTTTGCGAAATCGTCTTTTTATCCAAAAACTTGCCACTGCCAAAACTATAACGCAAATGTTTGGCTGCCATCGCCTCAGCCTGCTCATTCACGACGTAAGCCACTGCTTCTACCGCATCCACCGGCACCATATGCGCCTGCGCCCGACTATCATCAAACTTTGTCACGTCCAGCAAATCTTTGAATAGCCGCCCCAAATGCTGACTCGCCGCATGAGCAGCCTCGAGATATTTTTTCGCGCGCTCATCAATCGTCGCAGTCTGCGGATTCAAAGCTAGCCCCAAATATCCCTCAATCGAAGCCACCGGCGTGCGCATTTCATGGCTCGCCGTAGAAATAAATTCATTCTGCTCGTGCTCCTCCGCCAGCTCTTTGGTAATATCCCGGAACGTCACAATGCGGTCTGCCCGTTCGTCGCCGGTCGGAATACACATCAGATCAATCGCTGTACGCCGTTCGCTCTGCGCGGAGACCAAAACGTAAGTGCGTGTACTGAGAGAACGATTTAGCATAATCGCGGTATACAATTCACTCTGATTCGGCTCAATGGCTACCCCTTGACTATTCTCCAAATGAATAATCAGCTGAAAATCTAGACCAGTTAGATTTTCCGCCTCGCCAAAACCAGTCATGGCGGCCGCCGCCGGATTCGCTAATTTAATTACGCCCCGGTAATCCACTACCATCACGCCCTGAGCGATAAAATCTAGCGAGCGCAACGCTAGCGCTGCTGCATCAGGATTGTTTGCCATCCTCGTATTTTTGCGTCTACTAAATAAACCCATTTGCAACTATTTTAGCACAAGCGAACCAAAAAATCTAAAAAAGCTAAGATTTCGCCAAAATTATGATTTTTAGCACAAGCGCGCGAAAGTATGGTATATTTAGAGTGTATGAATAAGGAAGTTATTTATTTGGAGCCGGAAGATGACATTACCGACATCTTGACCAAGCTCCAGCAGGCCGAACAAAAAATCGTGGCCTTAGTGCCGCCCAAAAAAGCCACTATCTTGCGCAGCGCAGTGAATATGAAACTCGTCGCAAGAGTAGCCAAGGAGTGCGAAAAAGTCGCCGTCGTGGTGACCGCAGATCCCGCAATCGTAAAAATGGCAATGCTAGCAAAAATTCCCGTCGCCAAGAATCTGCAGTCCCGCCCCGTCGTCCCTACCGCCGAAAATGTAAAAAAAGCTGAGGCTGACGAGCAAATTATCGACGCCAAAAGCCTCGATGACAATTTAGACAATAAAAACGGTAAAAAGTCAAAAATCGCGTCAGAGGCCTCAAAAACGCCTTCTGAGGCCGCTAATGCTAAAAACGCCGATACTATCGACCTAAACGAAGAAAGCCTTGAAAACGCCTCTAAAAGGCCTGAGAAGGGGAAATCGAAAAAATCCGCCTCAAAAGCTTCCAAAAATAACGAAAATGCTTCCTTTATAGAAAAATATCGCAAATTAATCATTGCTGGCGCTGCCGCGGCAGTGGTTTTGGTGGTGGTACTGGTGTGGGCCTTGATCTTCGCTCCCGCCGTGAAGATTACCGTCGCCATCAGTGGTACTTCTGAGAATTTTGCCGAAAATATCCATTTCACCACCGATCAAGCGGCTCAAGATTTAGAAAATAACCTCCTTTATGCCAAAGAAGTCACCCTGGACAAATCTTACAAAACCGATGTTACAGCTACCGGTGAAGAAGATCGCGGCGACAAATCCACGGGAACCGTGAACGTAGTTTTCCGCTTCCGCCTCTTAGAATATGAAGGTAAAGGTGGTTTTACGGCTGGTGTAAGTGCAGGCGACGTCTTCACCACTACTAGCGGTTATCAATATCGCGCCACCGAAACTCTCGAGCCAGTCAAATGGGACGGCGATACTTTCCCAGTTCGTTGTGATAGTAATGTCAGTAGTCGCACCGGCACCTGTGTGAAGACCTTTACGGTAGAGGTCGAAGCTATGAACGCCGGCAAAGATTATAATATCAGCAGCGGTACCAGCTGGAAAGTCTTTGAGGACAAAGCCACGGTCACCAATCCTAACGCCTTTATTGGTGGTACTACCAATATGGTCAAAGTCATTGGTGCAGAGGACATCAGCAAAGTAAAGGATAACACTTTAGCCGAGCATCTCAGCGAGGGCAAAGAAGATATTCTTGAAGATGCGGGCGAAGAATACGTCTTGATCGAAAGTAGCTTTAAGGGTGAAGTGACCGAGGTTACCACCACTCCTGCTCAGGGCGAAGAAATCAAATCCGGCGATAATCCTACTGCCGAGGTGAAAGTCAAATATTCAATGTACGCCGTGAGCGTCGAAGATATCGAAAAATACATCGAAACCAAAATGACCGTCGCCGATGACCAAAAGATTTATTCCTATGGCAAGCCGTACTTTGAACGCTTCACCGATATCGAGAACGAGGCGCGCCTCAAAACTACCGTAGAGACTGGTCCTACCGTCACCAAAGAAGATATTATCGAAAAAGTCAAAGGTAAGAAAACCGGTCAGGTAAAATCTCTCCTCAGTTCTATCAATGGCGTTAGCTCTGTAGAAATTATCCCGTCTTACTTCTGGGTATGGTCAGTGCCTAATGATCCTAGCCGCATTACCGTCGAATTAACCGGGGAGGAGAAGTAAATGAAGTTAATTGCTTTGGATGTGGGCAGCAAACGCATTGGCGTGGCCAAAGCTGATTCCGCGGTCCGGATTGCGATTCCTTACAGTGCCGTCGAAGTAGATGGGAGCGAATTCAAGAAAATCGCTTCTCTAGCCCGGGCCTGGGATATTAATAGCTTTGTAATCGGTTTACCCCGCAATTCTAAAGGCGAAGAAACCGAGCAAAGCCGTTACGTGCGCAAATTTGCCGCCGAGCTGAAACGCCAAATCAGTGGCGCTAAGGTCTGTTTCCAAGATGAATCCCTAACCTCCGTAGAAGCCGAAAAACGTCTCAAAACCCGCAAAAAAGGCTACAAAAAAGGCGATGTTGATTCCGAAGCTGCTGCGATTATTCTGCAAGATTTTTTGGAGCAACGTACCGGCAAACCTACCACTAGGGCGGCTGCTGCCAAACAAAAAAGTGTCAAAGGCGCCAAACCTCATCGTTTTATTACGGTTTTGGTTGCGCTAGTCTTATTCTTGGTGGCAGTCGGAGCCGTTGGTTTTGGTTATTACCGTTATAATTTGCGCGCACCGATCGAAACTGAGCTGGATTGCAATGGCGCCGATCACGATTCTTGCGATCCCACTGCTTTTGTGATCGAAAGTGGTGCTAATGTTAATACTATCGCCTCTGAGCTCAAAGAAGCGGGGTTGATTCGTGATGAGTTAGTTTTCCAGATTTATGTGCGCCTTAATTCTGATGGCAAAACTCTCAAAGCCGGCGAGTACAACCTCAATAAGTCCATGTCCGTGGAAGAAATTACCGATATCCTCATCAAGGGTGGCAAGGATAACGTCTTTAGTATGGTAATTTTCCCTGGCGAAACAATTCGCGAAATCAAAACCAAACTCGTGGAATTAGGCTATCCAGCTGAAAAAGTCGAAGCTGCCTTTGCCAAAGATTATAATAGCGAAAAATACGCCGAACTTTTCACCGGTAAGCCGGAGGGCAGCTCGCTTGAGGGCTATATCTATGGTGAAACCTATGAGTTTTACAAAGACGATAGCGTGGAAACGATCATTGAGCGAACTCTAGACGAAATGCAAAAAGTCGTCAAGGAAAATGATTTAATTAGCAAATTTGAAGCCCAAGGCCTAAACCTCTACCAGGGTATTACCTTAGCTTCGATTATCCAAAAAGAAGCCGCCAAAGCTGAAGATCAGGCCAAAGTCGCCAAAATTTTCTACAACCGTTTGGGTGGCGCCGAGGGCGGTATGCTCGGTAGCGACGTGACTACGCAATATGCCGTCGATCTAGAAGATCCTAACCGTGAGATTTACAAAGATAATGCCGCGGCCTTGGAAATTGACTCTCCCTACAATACCCGTAAGCACGCCGGGCTTCCTCCCGGACCGATTTCTAACCCTGGTTTGAGTGCTTTATTAGGGGCGGCGGAACCTGATGAAAGTGCTGCTGAATATGTCTACTTCTTGACAGGAGACGATAATAAGATGTATTATAGTAGTACGTATGAAGAGCATCAGCGCAATATCAACGAATATTGCAAAGAACTCTGCAACGTAACGTTATAAATAGCTCGAAAAGGAGTTAAAAACTGCGAGAAAACGGTATTTTTTAAGGAAAAATTAAGGTTCAAGCTTAAAAAAGCTTAAAAAGTCTAAAAACTAAAAGCTATGCAATCTTGACCCTAATCCTTTATCAAATACAATCAAGTTTTCAGTCAATTCATTATGAAAACGAAAGCGAAAAAAGGTGGATTTCTAAAGTCGGTTGGTCGTGTCCTGCCTTATTTGGCGGCTGCGGCAGTGATTTTTGGCGTCGCAAAATTTGGTTCCGAAGACAAAAACAATGCCGGTTCCGTCAACATCAATATGAATGCGATGGCGGCCAGCAATAGTGTCTCCGCCGACCAGCTTTCGGAGCTATACGTTGTTGCCAGCTTGTCCAGTTCCTTTAGTCTTGCTAGTGTCGATTCGGTTTCTAGCAACTATGTGGCCGCTTCGGTTTTGAAAGAAATTAGTCAGACCAGCACAGACAAAATTGAAAAACCGGGCTATGTCGCGGTCAGCTATTCACCAGGTATCGAAAATTACATCGTCCTCGATGGCGATACTATGGAATCAATCGCTTATCGTTTATCCGCGGAATATCACACTCAGCTTACGACTGATCTTATTCGCTGGTCGAATGGTCTGAAGACTACCGATGTTACCGTTGGACAGTCCCTGGCAATCCCTAAGACCGCCGGTATCGTCTATACTGTCAAAAACGGTGATACCGCCGAAACTCTCGCTAGCCGTTATGGGTCGCAAGCCGATCGCATCATTTCTTACAACAACCTCGAGGAGAGCGGTCTGGTGGAGGGGATGCAAATTGTCCTGCCGGGCGGCATTTTGCCAGAAACCGAGCGCCCCGAATATGTACCAGTTTACACCTATTCCTACTATGGTTCGACCTCAGATCGCCAAGATATGCGCGTGGTTTACGAAGCCGTCACTAATGGCTATGGCAACCGCATGACTTGGGGTCAGTGTACTTATTACGCCTGGTGGTGGCGCGCTGCTAGCCCGTACAGCTTGGGTCCATTGCCATCGGCACTTACTGGTGATGCTAAATATTGGGCCGTCAATGCTCGTGCTCTCGGTATGCGTGTAGACAATATTCCTGAAGTTGGCGCGGTCTTCCAGACTACCTCGGGCTGGTACGGACACGTCGGTGTGGTTTTGCGCGTGAATGATGATGGATCGCTCCTGGTACGCGAGATGAACTATGGCTACCGCGCTAACGTTATTACAGAATCAACCATCCCGGCCAACGTTGTGAGTAATTTCACCTATATCCACTAATTTCTTAGCTGCAAAATGTGTTATAATTAAAAGAAGATGTTTGTAGATACTGCCAAAGTTAAACTTCAAGCCGGCAAGGGCGGTGATGGCGCCGTCTCGTTTCGGCATGAGATTTATATTCCTAAGGGCGGCCCTGATGGCGGTGATGGCGGCAAAGGCGGTTCGATTATTTTCCTAGCCGACAAAGACACTAACACGCTCCTAGATTTTCGTTATAATCCAGAGCTAACCGCCGAAGATGGCAAAAACGGTTCTGGCCAACGCAGTGCCGGGCGATCCGGAAAAGATCTCATCGTCGAAGTTCCGATTGGTACAGTAGTCAAACGTGATGATGTTGTCTTAGCCGATTTAATTCAAGATCAGCAATCTGCGGTCATTGCCAAAGGCGGTGACGGCGGATTTGGCAATGCGCATTTTAAATCTTCCACCCGTCAAGCACCTCTGATTGCCGAAGTTGGCGAGCCCGGGGAAGCTTTTGAAGCTACTTTGGAGCTCAAGTTGCTGGCCGATGTCGGCCTGGTGGGGCTACCCAATGCTGGTAAATCTACCTTTCTTAGCGTCGTTTCCAATGCGCGCCCCGAAATCGCCAATTATCCTTTTACCACTTTGACTCCTCAGCTCGGCGTAGCGACGGTGGATGGTCAGGACATTTTGATCGCCGATATTCCGGGGTTAATCGAGGGTGCGGCTGACGGCAAAGGCTTAGGTCACGCATTCTTGCGGCACATTGAGCGTACTTCTGTATTGCTGCATTTGATTGATGTTTATAATAATGATGCTGGCGAAGCTTATCGCGTGATTCAACACGAGCTGGCGCGTTATGCGGATTTGGCAAGTCGTCCAGAGATTGTGGCCTTGACCAAATGCGAAGGCGTCGATCCAGAGATTATCGAAATGCAACGTCAAAGTATTCTCGCGGTTAACCCGCAGGCGGAAGTCTTGGCGATTTCTGCGCAAGCCGGAATTGGTATCAAGGAACTCCTGCGCCGTCTCATCGCAATCAAGAAAACGCAAACTCGCGCCGCTTCTAATCAAGCTACCTCCGGCGAGACAGATTCTCAGCTTGCTGAAGAAGACTCTGCACAGCTCCCGGTGATTTCGTTGACTTCTGAGCAGCTCTCGCAGGCCTGGCAAGTCACCAAGCAAGACGATAAATTTATCGTTACTGGCCCCAAGATCGAAAAGTTTGCTCGCCGTACCGATCTAAACAATTACGAATCGGTAAATCGCCTCCGCGACATCATGAAGAAGATGGGTATTCGCGCTGAGCTTACCTCTCAGGGCGCCCAGCCCGATTCTATTATTTCCATTGCTGGTAAAGAATTTACTTTGGTAGAAGATTGGTAGCATATCTTCACAACATTGCCAAAACATACTCATCGGCCAAGAATCCACTTTAGGATTACGCTAACAACCCAGCTGTTTATGAAATGTTGTAATTTTTACAACATTTAAGTATTTTTTAAGAAAAAGCATTGACGTTTTGCAGAAGCTCCGGTACAATAATTACAAGCTGGTACGCTCCGGGGTTCCACTTAGATAAGAAAAGATTTGTCATAAGTGGAGTGTGGAAGCGAAACATAATAAGACAAACACAGCGGATTAAAACAAAAACATTTGTGCCCCAAGGGTGGGCGCGCATCAGCGGAACTAGCTCCGAAAGGAGCTAGTTTAATGTTGACAGTGGACAATATCCGTAATCTATGATATAATTTAGACAGAAAGGGGTGTACATTAAAATCTGAGAGGGGAAGCTTAGTCTTAGTATAATTCCAACGAGCTTACCTTGATTGTGATTCCATCAATTCCGCCAAACTTAACTCGATTGTAATTCCGCTAATTTCAGCAAGTCTAACTCTAGTGCAATTCCATCAACCTCTAATAAGTCTAGTAGAATCTCTCCGACCTTAACGGACCTAATCAAATCATGACAAACCTAAAGCAAATTGAGACGACAAAACCTAGGAGGTAGCTATGAAAAAAATTACTTCGATCATCGGCTTCTTGTGGGGTGCCAGTCTGGAGGTGACGTACTGCCTCACGCTCTTCATTTGTGACGTCAATCTTTTCGGCACCAGTGCGCATCCGCTCGTCGTGGCAGCTAGTATGCTGTCCGTAACTCTTGTCGCGAGCTTGGTTTGCGTCAAAATCCTGATTGCAATAGAGGAACAGTGGCGGTTGGTTTTTGCCCTTACCGCGATTAGCTTGACTCCCTGTGGCATTGGGCTGCTGACTGCGGTGTCTTTATGTATTCCAGGTTTTCTGATCCTGGCGTATATGGTACCGGTTGAGCGTTTCATGTCTGAGTACGCTACTGTATTATTGTTGCCGGCCTACTCTGTAATGTCGATATTGCTCTTGGCGTTGTTTATGGCCATGGATCTGGCCTGGTCTCTGCGAAACAAAGCCTAACTGCCGAATCGGCTAACGCCTAGATCAGAAGTGTGCAGCTTGACCGCCTCGGCTGTGTAGTGGCTAGTATCTAAGCTCTAGCTTTCTATTAAGTGTAGACCCCCTCTCTTGATCTCTTCGGCGCCCCCATCGGGGCGCCTTTTGCTATCTTGCCGACCTAGTGATACTTTCTGACGAAACTGGCAATGACCCTATCCACCGACCCCCTGCACGGTCCGCACTCCGCTATAAGATAGCCTTTTGCTATCGATATCTCAAAATAAAGTATTTAATATTATTAAAATCCTAAACTGAGTCGCCAAATTACAAAGCGTTTCCTGCTTGCTTTCTTTTACATCTATGATATAATAACTAACGTGGCTTCGGCTCGAACATTATGAAAAAGGGGATTCTAAAAGATGAAAAACTCTGCAGAACTGGAAGCAAAAATGCAAGAAATTTCGCGACTGGTGCACGGTCATACGCAATACTTCCTGGGTGCAATGATGACCCTCCTGATCATCACGGATACTCTGGTAATTGCACTGATTGACCGCTTCGCTGGACAGGGCCTGCTCTTCTATATTGTGGCTATCGTAGCGATTGTCAACATGCATAGCCAGGTGGAGAGTTCTTTGCGTCAGCTGGCCGCGCAGCTCGAACAGCGGATTTTTCCCTACAGCCTCTCCATGGCAGCAGTGTTAGCTTGGATGCTGATGGACCTTGAGCTGGCTAGCCCTACTTTGCGGGTACCGCTTCTTTCCAACTGTATTGACTGCGCTATTATCTTATGGCTAACTTCGGCGGCCATGATTCTGATGACGACTTATTGCTGCAACCGCTATCCTAATACCTGACATTATTCAGCCTAAAACCAATTTCACGTCTCTGCCTGAAGCCATGAATTAGATTTTCCCTCGGACCGCCCCATTTCGGGGCGGTTTTGCCTTTCTGTGCTTCTGTATTTCGGTTAATATAGGGGGTGCTTTCTGAACGCCTCCGCGTCTCTTGCCGCCGCATAGAGGGCAGTTTTACTCTCTACGCACTAATTTGCATTGACTTAGTCTTTATATAAGAGGGTGGTTTTTGCAAAATAGCAGCTAAATGTGTTATAATAATAGCATGAATCCGTTAGTTAAGTTCACGATTATCACGCTTTTCCCGGAGGCTCTGCGTCCATATCTGGAGAGTTCGATGCTTTATAAGGCTCAGGAGCGGGGAATTATCGCTGTTGATTATGTTAATTTGCGCGATTTTGGCCTCGGTGCCCATAAATCGGTTGATGATACCCCTTATGGCGGGGGAGATGGTATGCTTTTGCGCTGTGAACCGATTTTTGCTGCCATCGAAAGCGTCAAATCTATCGATCCTAACGCCAAAGTAGTCTTGCCTACCCCTGTGGGCGCAGTTTGGAATCAGGCCTTAGTACGGAAATTTGCCGGTCTGGAAACCGAAAAATCCTCTCAGGCTGACCTAGAAGCCCTAGAAGCCTCCATTATGCAAAAGTGGGGTGATACCAAGGTTATGCTTAAAAACGCCTCAGAAGCCGAATTTGAGGCCTCTGACGCGAAAAAGCCACTTACTAGCCCAAAATCCTCCACTTCGCCAGAAACTCCTCGCCATTATATTATCCTTTGCCCGCATTATGAGGGCTACGACGAGCGCATTATGACCATTGTGGACTATCCGATTTCCCTGGGGAATTACGTTTTAACCGGGGGCGAATTGCCGGCGCTGATTATTATTGACTCAATCACGCGTTTATTGCCAGGTGTGCTGGGCGGCAATAGTTCGGCTACCATTGAGAGCTTTTCTGACGGCGATAATCTGGAATTTCCACAATACACTAAGCCAGCCGAATTTCGGGGTATGAAAGTCCCCGAGGTCTTACTCTCTGGGCATCATGGCGAAGTGGCTAAATGGCGACGTGCACAAATGCGCCGCCAAGGCAAATCACAGGATTAGAATCCGGTCGTAACAAAAGCGCATTTCACCAAGACAAAACGCAGAATTAGGACCCAATCACCAGAACAAATCGCAGGCGTAGGCTAAATCCTAACAAAATCACATTTTTTGAGGGTTTAGTGCTTGCTATTTTGCAACGGTTGTGCTACGTAATTGTGGACTTAATGGTGATTTTGCATGGCTTTGTGCTTGCTATTTTGAAATGGTTTTGCTACCATAAAAACAGGTGGCCGTCTCTCTGCTAAATACTAGTTATGCAGGGGAAAGGAGGTGCACGTTTATGGGAATAGAATTCTTTGTATGGCGCGTTCGCGTCTCACTAATCATTTACTGGCTTGGTGCTAAAATACAAATTAGTGTCGCTAAGAAACAGCGACACTAAACAAAAACACATCTCCATCCTACCACACTTTTCAAGATTGTGCAAGAGGCGGCTACCCCAATAGAATATTAATCTAAGAGAATAATGTTGTAAAAAATACAACAATTTCCCAATACTCACGAGTACAAAATCAATAATTTTTAGGAGAATATGGATCTATCTGCTCCGGTCGAAACAGCAAAAGGCATTGGCCCCAAAACGGCGGCGCTTTTACATAATGCCAATATCCGCACCATCGGCGATTTGCTCTATTTTTTGCCGCGCATGTACGAAAATTACCAGACTGCGGTTTCGATTGCTGATTTACAGCCGGGTAAAGTTATGATCAGGGGCAAAATCGGCGATCTGCGCACCTCGCGCACCAGCCGCAAACGCCTCACTATTACCGAGGGGGTGATTCGCGATGAGACTGGCGCTATCCGCACGGTTTGGTTTAATCAGCCTTATCGTGCTAAGCAATTCGACCCCAAACGCGAGTATTTTTTTACCGGTAAATACGAATTCAAGAATCGCCGTTATGTCTTAACCTCGCCCTCTGCTACTCTGGTGCAAGATTTAGAAAAAGACGGCGCCATAGCTGGTTATCAGCCGGTTTATTCTGCCAAAAGCGCTCTGAAACCCCGCTTTTTTCAGCAAACCATTGCCAAACTTCGCCCTGATTTTGCCAAAATCCCAGATTTATTGCCTCTTACATCAGGTAAACCAGACTTTGTCAAAGAGGGCGCGCGTGCCGAAGCTTTATTTTGCTCGCATTTCCCGGAAACTCCCGCCGACACGGAGAGAGGTCGTCAATACCTCGCTTATGAAGAACTTTTTGAACTAATTCTCGCCGCTAAATTAAATAAGCAAGAGAATCAACGCTTGCAAGCTGTGTCACTACCATTTGAAGCGAAACTAATTCAAGCGATTGTCAAGAGCTTGCCGTTTCAGCTGACGGGCGCGCAGCGACGTTCGACTTGGGATATTTTGCAAGGTCTCGAAAAACCTGTTCCCATGAACCGATTGCTGCAAGGTGACGTTGGCTCCGGTAAGACCATTGTGGCGGCGCTCGCCGCTGCTCAGACTGCCTACCACGGGCATCAAGCCGCTCTCCTTGCACCTACCGCAATTCTAGCTACGCAACATTTCGAGGGGTTGAGTCAACTTTTTGCCGATCTCGAAAAACGCCAACCCTCCCTCAAAATGCCGCGCGTCGCGTTGCTGACTGGCGCTACCAAAGGCAAAAAAGCTCTCAAGACGAAGATTGCTCAGGGCGAGATTGACCTGGTGATTGGTACTCACGCCCTCCTGACGGATGATACGCAGTTTAAGTCGCTGGCGTTTTGTATCATTGATGAGCAGCATCGCTTCGGTGTGGGTCAACGCCAAAAATTGCTTCTAAAATCGCCCCCAGAGACGGCTCCGCATTTGCTCTCTATGACGGCCACCCCGATCCCTCGCTCGCTCCAGCTGACCATTTTTGGCGACCTCGACGTCTCTTTACTAAATGAGCTACCCAAAGGCCGTCAGCCGATTACCACCAAAATCCTCAGTGAAATCGCCCAACATGACGAGCTCTATCCGGCGATGCGGGAATTGCTGACCAAAGGGCAACAGATTTACTGGATTTGTCAAGTAATTGACGAGAATATGGCAGCTACTGCCACCCCAGTGAAACGCCAAGCGAAGAAGCTCGCCGAACTTTTCCCGCAGGTAAAAGTTGGCTTGCTCCACGGCAAGATGAAAGCCGACGAAAAAGACCAAATCATGAGCGATTTTGCGGAAAATAAGATTCAGATTTTGGTTTCTACTACCGTGGTGGAGGTGGGCGTGAATGTGCCTAATGCCAATATGATTATTATTCAGGACGCCGAGCACTACGGTCTCGCCCAGTTACATCAGCTGCGCGGTCGAGTGGGCCGTGGTGACCAGCCGGCCAGCTGTTACCTCTTGACCACGGGCGAGGAGCGCCCCTCGCGCCGCCTCCGCGAAATGGAAAAATCTACCGACGGCTTTCATCTGGCTGAGGTAGACCTGAAGATCCGCGGCCCTGGCGAAATTTACGGCGCCATGCAGCATGGCGAGCTTAATTTGCAAGTGGCTAATCTCTCCGATACGAAGTTAATCGCCCAAGCTAGCCAGCACGCCTCGGAATTTGCGCAGAATCCCAACGATCTGGCGAATTACCCTGAACTTGCCCGCCGGATTAAGAAATATCAGCAGCTCACCACCTTGAACTAAGATATACTGTCAGGAAAACCGTCTATTCTCTGATAACGCACGGTCTTGCATTAGAAAATAGCATATTTGAGTACTTAATTGCCCCAATTAGATAACTAATTAATGCATTTGTCAATTTATCTATTGACTTTTTAGCCAAAGTGTGCTATAATGAAAAGATAAGGCTATTGTAGCTGAATTTACTTACTTTAGACAATCCAAAAATAGGGAACAAAGCCCAAAATTCGATTTACCTAATTTTGGTAGGCCAAAATGTGTTATAATAAGTAAATCAATGTTTTCTACGACCACAATTATCAAAAACTCGAAGTTTTCTGGGCGCGTAGTGGGTACACATCAGCGGCTGGATCAAGCGGCTAGGCGAAGCCTCGCCGCGGTCTTGCCAAAAAAAGTCTTTTTTCCCTCTAGCAAACAGATTATTCATTTTGAGGGGTCGCGCGGTCCGGACGGCCTGAAGCGCAAAAGCCCGGGTGTGGACGAGCCGTCGCACATGTTGGTGCTACAAAAAGACGGCAAAATTCAGCCTAATTCTACGCCCGCCAGCGATCCGCGCACGGTAGTAGAGCTAATCACCGACCATCATTACAATCTCACACAAGCTCTCAAGCAGCAAGATGAGACGCGAGCGGCTTTTGAGGCGGCGTGGTTGGCGCATATGATTACCGATGGTCTCACACCGGCGCATCATTTTCCGCTCTCCGAGGCTAAGGAGGAGTTGATGACCAACAAAGAAATGGTCAAGCTTTTTGGCGAGCCGATTAAGGGTGTTATGCATGGCAATAACGCCCTAGAGACCATGCGTAATAACTGGCTGTACTGGGGTGCGGGCGGCTATATGTCTAAGCATGTGGCCTATGAATACGGCGCGCTGATGATTTCTACTGCCCTCGTCCCAAAAAGTCTCGCTGTGTCGCTAACCCCTGATGACCTCAAAGAGCTAGATGTCGAAGCCATGTTTCTGCAAGCTCTGGCTCGCGTCTATGCGCACCGGATGTACACGCGATTTCTGGAAGACGGCTGGACCACTAGTCTCGCCGTGGAGACACGCGATGTGCTTTTTCCGGAAATTGTGCGCGCGATTGCCCTGGCTTGGTATTCGGCAGCGCAAGCGGCCTATGGTCTAGATGAGGAACCGAATGTTGATTTAGATGGGGCAAATGTGTAGCAATAATTCAAGGGTAATAATTTAGATGGGAAACAAAATGCACACCAGCAATTTAAGGGTAATTTCCGGCCTTTACCGCGGTACCAACCTGCGCTCGCCCGCGCTAAATTCTAGCCACCCTATGGGTGCTCGGGAAAAACTCGCCCTCTTCAATATGGTGGTCGTAAATGACAAAGTAGTTTTGGACGCTTATGCCGGCTCCGGCGCTCTTGGTATTGAAGCGCTCAGCCGCGGTGCGCAGAAAGTCGCTTTTGTCGAAAGTGATCGTCGAGTAGTAGCAGTCTTGTGTGAAAATCTCCAGACACTCCCGTTGCATCAGGATGTTGCCCAAGTTTTTGATGAAAAGGTAGCTAAATTTGCCTTGCGTCCGGAACTAACACAATCTTTTGACGTGATTTTTGCCGATCCACCGTATGATAATTTTGTCCAGCATCCTGATGTAGTGTTGGTAGATTTGACTAATCTAGCGAAATTATTACGTACTAGTGGAATTTTGGCGCTTTCGTCGCCAGTAGAGCTAGGGGAACTAGAAATTAGCGGCTTGCGGCGTTCCTCTAGCCATACCTACGCCCGCGCAAGGATTTCGGTGTATTACAGGGAGTAGATCTTATAATATTGGGGCGTAGCGACAGCTTCTTGGTAGACTAGAGTGTAATAAAAGATAATGCGGGACGGGATGGTTTTTGATACACCCAGTCAGTTGTGTATTATATAGGGTCCCAAACAAGACTTTCTGCGCCCGCCCTTGTTTGAAAAAATGTCATTCCACTAACAGACGGTAAGAACACATCGTGGGGAGTGGCGACAACTTCCTACTAGAATCGGCCAAAGTGGGGGCGCCAATAAGTTTTTCAACAGACCCGGTTGGCTATATATTGTATACATATTTATATTTATTAGCTAACCAGAGGTTTCTTTTAGTCTGTTTCAAAACTATTGGCGCCCCCACTTTTAGTTTTATTTATGGCTCTCGAGGGTTTTGTATAATTAGTTGCGGGCGATACACCGGATAGCGAATCCGCTGTAACGGTGGGGGTTAACGTTTGTACCAGGCCAGATCATGCTAGTACCTATAACCATGCTGAATGCGACATCAGCACTGCGGCCCATGCTAGACCACCAGTTACCGTAGCTAGTACCATAGCTGAGGGAACCATCGCTCACATACCCAGTAAACTTAAAGTCATAAGGAACATCTTGAACTACTTTTAAGTTGTTTGCAGCTGGTGACTTCCAGCGAGTATAACTATAATTATTAAGCGTATCATTTTCGTAGATACTTGCACCACTAGAATTCTTAATGCTATTGAACAAGTTATAAAATTCAGCGTCGCTAGTAGGGCCCCCCGTTGGAAGTTTCCAACCTTTTGGGCAAATAGAGGACGGAGCTTCACTTCCATTTGGAACAAAGTTTCCTTCAGTATTAGATGTACCGCCAGTACCAGCTGTTGCAGCATTCCAGGAGTAATACATGGTAGCACCTGCACTTACTTGAGGACTAGTTCCATCACCTTGATAGGATTGTACAGCATAATATCCTTTGCCTTCTGAAAAATCTATATTTCCAGAAGTATTATTAAGTGAAGTTAGGGTATTGGTGGGTTTTACAACGGTGCTAGGAGAGCTTTGATTCCAATCGGCACCTTGGTTGAGGTCAGTATCATCTTTGCTGAGACCAGCAGTGGTGAGTTTAAGTTTGAGGTTGTCGGTCATCCAACACCTGCCATCACTAAGCTTCCGTACAGAATAAATATTTCCATCACGAGAATCTTTAAGAGCATAAGCATTACTATAAGTTTTTCCAGACAAAAATGGCGTTTTGTTGCATAGCTCTGGTTTCATTTCTTGCATAAAAGTGATATCAGATAAATCTACTGCGTTCCTTGGCGTAGCCACCATACTAAGCTGTACGCCGGTCTTATAATGTCCGGAATTATTGTTATTCTCAGCAAACTTAGCGGCAAAGACAATGCGCTTGGTAGTAGAACTTAATGTATTATTAGCACTTTCTGGTAAAGTTGCATTTTCTA